>CAKRAT010000019.1 GCA_934295165.1 uncultured Dorea sp.
TAGTCAACACGCTTACCAAGCAGGTTCTGACGGAAACGTCCGGACTTACCTTTCAGCATGTCAGAAAGAGATTTCAGTGCTCTGTTACCAGGTCCTGTTACCGGACGGCCCCGGCGGCCATTATCAATCAGGGCATCTACAGCTTCCTGAAGCATTCTCTTTTCGTTTCTTACGATAATGTCTGGTGCGCCTAATTCAAGAAGACGTTTCAGACGGTTATTTCTGTTGATGATTCTTCTGTACAGATCATTCAGGTCAGATGTTGCAAAACGTCCGCCATCCAGCTGTACCATTGGACGAAGATCCGGTGGGATAACCGGGATATTTGTCATGATCATCCATTCTGGCTTGTTACCAGACTCACGGAAAGCTTCTACCACTTCCAGACGTTTTACGATTCTTGCACGTTTCTGTCCGGTTGCACCTTTCAGGCCTTCTGTCAGTTCTGTATATTCTTTCTCAAGATCAATGTTCTCAAGAAGCTCTTTGATGGACTCTGCACCCATTCCTACGCGGAATGCACTTCCCCATTTTTCTCTTGCTTCCTGATATTCAGCCTCTGATAATACCTGTTTGTACATCAGGTCTGACTCGCCCTTATCCAGTACGATATAAGAAGCGAAGTACAGTACTTTTTCCAGAGTTCTCGGGGACAGATCCAGGATCAGTCCCATACGGCTTGGAATTCCCTTGAAGTACCAGATGTGTGATACCGGAGCAGCAAGGGCAATATGCCCCATGCGCTCACGACGTACACTTGCTTTTGTTACTTCAACACCACAACGGTCGCAGACCACGCCTTTATAGCGGATCTTTTTGTACTTTCCGCAATGGCATTCCCAGTCCTTGCTTGGTCCGAAAATCTTTTCGCAGAACAGTCCGTCTTTTTCAGGTTTTAAAGTTCTATAGTTGATGGTCTCTGGTTTGGTAACTTCTCCTTTTGACCATTCCAGAATCTTTTCAGGTGATGCCAAACCGATCTTGATCGCATCAAAAGTCATTGGCTGATAAGTTTGTTCCTTATTATTTTCTGGCATACTTTGGACCCCTTCCTATTCATCATCAGATGAATCGCCGAAATCATAGTCATCATTTTCTTCAAAATTCATATCGAAATCATCGTCTGATTCTGGTTCTTCTTCTACATCAACCAGTTCTTCACCCTGGAATTCCTGTTTGCTGTATCCGTGTTTACCAAAGTCTTCGTCATCATCATTACGATATCTTCTGTCTCCCTCGATCAGAGAACGGAAATCTGTCTCTCCCATATCGGAAGTTTCCATAATCTCCACTTCTGTATTGTCATCACGTAAGACACGTACGTCCAGTCCAAGTGACTGTAACTCTTTGAGCAATACCTTGAAGGATTCCGGAATTCCCGGTTCAGGAATATTCTCACCCTTGATGATTGCTTCGTAAGTCTTCACACGTCCGATGACATCATCTGACTTCACAGTCAGGATTTCCTGCAGTGTGTATGATGCACCATAAGCTTCCAGTGCCCATACCTCCATTTCTCCGAAACGCTGTCCACCGAACTGAGCCTTTCCTCCTAATGGCTGCTGTGTAACCAGTGAGTAAGGACCTGTAGAACGTGCATGGATCTTATCGTCTACCAGGTGGTGCAGTTTCAGATAATGCATGTGTCCGATGGTTACCGGGCTGTCGAAGTACTCACCCGTACGTCCGTCACGCAGGCGGACCTTACCATCTCTTGAAAGCGGAACACCTTTCCAGAGTTTTCTGTGTTCTCTGTTTTCTGACAGATATTGCAGTACTTCCGGAAGAAGTTCTTCTTTATATTTTGCTTCAAACTCTTCCCAGCTTAAGTTGACATAGTCATTTGCCAGATCAAGAGTATCCATAATGTCAATCTCGTTTGCTCCATCGAATACCGGAGTTGCGATATTAAATCCAAGTGCCTTTGCGGCCAGGGACAGGTGAATCTCCAGGACCTGACCGATATTCATACGTGAAGGCACACCCAGTGGGTTCAGTACGATGTCCAGAGGACGTCCGTTCGGAAGGAACGGCATATCTTCTACTGGAAGTACACGGGAAACGACACCCTTGTTACCATGACGTCCGGCCATCTTATCACCAACAGAGATTTTTCTCTTCTGAGCGATGTAGATACGAACTGACTGGTTTACTCCCGGTGACATCTCGTCGCCGTTCTCTCTTGTAAATACTTTGGCATCTACTACGATACCGTATTCTCCGTGAGGTACCTTAAGAGATGTGTCTCTTACTTCACGGGCTTTTTCTCCGAAGATTGCACGAAGCAGTCTTTCTTCAGCTGTAAGCTCTGTCTCTCCCTTAGGAGTAACCTTACCTACCAGGATATCTCCGGCACGGACTTCTGCTCCGACACGGATGATTCCTCTTTCATCCAGGTTCTTCAGTGCATCATCACCAACACCCGGAATATCACGTGTGATCTCTTCTGGTCCAAGTTTTGTATCACGCGCTTCTGCTTCATATTCTTCAATATGAATAGATGTATATACATCGTCCTGTACCAGTCTTTCACTTAACAGAACGGCATCCTCGTAGTTGTAACCTTCCCATGTCATGAATCCGATCAGTGGGTTCTTACCAAGACCAAGTTCACCATTGCATGTAGATGGACCATCTGCAATAACTTCACCTTTTTCTACTCTGTCGCCCTTGAAGACGATTGGTCTCTGGTTATAGCAGTTACTCTGGTTACTTCTCTGGAATTTTGTTAATTTGTATTTTTTCAGTTTTCCGTCGTCCTGACGAACTGTAATTTCTGTAGATGTAGAACGTTCTACTGTTCCGCCTTCTTCAGCAACTACACATACACCTGAGTCAACAGCTGCTTTTTCTTCCATACCAGTTCCTACTGCAGGAGCTTCTGTAAACAGAAGAGGTACTGCCTGACGCTGCATGTTGGATCCCATCAGGGCACGGTTCGCATCGTCATTCTGAAGGAATGGAATCAGGGCTGTAGCCACAGAGAACACCATCTTAGGAGATACGTCCATGTAATCGAACATTCTTCTTTCATATTCCTGTGTCTCTTCACGGTAACGACCAGATACATTCTTACGAACAAAATGTCCTTCTTCGTCTAACTGTTCGTTCGCCTGTGCTACATGGTAGTTATCTTCTTCATCTGCTGTCATGTATACAACTTCATCTGTAACTACCGGGTTTGTAGGATCATCATGGTTGATCTTACGGTATGGAGCTTCAATAAATCCATATTCATTGATTCTTGCATAACTTGCAAGAGAGTTGATCAGACCGATGTTAGGTCCTTCAGGTGTCTCTACAGGACACATTCTTCCGTAGTGAGAGTAGTGTACGTCTCGAACCTCAAATCCGGCACGGTCTCTTGACAGACCACCAGGTCCTAACGCTGAAAGACGTCTCTTATGAGTCAGCTCACCAAGCGGGTTGTTCTGATCCATGAACTGTGACAGCTGGGAAGATCCGAAGAACTCTTTTACTGCTGCAGTTACTGGCTTTATATTGATCAGGGACTGTGGAGATATACCCTCCATATCCTGTGTTGTCATTCTTTCACGAACCACTCTTTCCAGACGGGAAAGACCAATTCTGTACTGATTCTGAAGCAGCTCACCTACAGAACGGATACGTCTGTTACCCAGGTGGTCGATATCATCATCAGTTCCGATACCATATTCCAGATGCATATTGTAGTTAATAGAAGCAAGGATATCTTCTTTTGTAATATGCTTTGGAATCAGGTCGTGCATATCTCTCTTAATCGCATCTTTGAGCTCATCGATGTCTCCGGCTGTCTCTTCCAGGATTCCGGCAAGTACTGGATAGTATACCTGCTCGTTGACTCCTACTTCTTCCGGATCGATGCCTACTACAGCTTCAAAATCTACCATCATATTAGAAAGAACTTTAATTGGTCTTTCTGTTTCTTCTACGCTGATCCATACATATGGAACTGCGTTGTTCTGGATTGTAGAAGCAAGCTCTCTTGTAATCTTTGTTCCTGCTTCTGCCAGAATTTCTCCTGTCATAGGGCTTACAACTTCCTCTGCCAGGACCTGTCCGCTGATACGGTTCTTTAATGCAAGCTTCTTATTGAATTTGTAACGTCCAACCTTTGCAAGGTCATAACGTCTTGGATCAAAGAACATACTTGTGATCAGACTCTCAGCACTATCTACTGCAAGAGGCTCACCTGGACGGATCTTCTTATATAATTCCAGAAGACCTTCCTGATAGTTCGTAGCAGCATCCTTTTCAAAACTTGCCAGGATCTTTGGTTCTTCTCCGAAGAGTTCGATGATCTCTGGATTTGTACCGATTCCTAATGCACGAATCAACACTGTGATCGGTACCTTTCTTGTTCTATCTACACGTACATAGAAAACGTCATTGGAATCCGTCTCATACTCCAGCCACGCACCACGGTTCGGGATTACGGTAGCTGAATACAGCTTTTTACCTAATTTATCATGTGCAATAGCATAATAAATACCAGGAGAACGCACTAACTGGCTGACGATAACACGTTCCGCACCATTGATCACAAAGGTACCTGTTCTTGTCATCAGCGGCAGATCTCCCATAAAGATCTCATGCTCATTGATCTCATCTGTCTCTTTATTGTGAAGTCTTACTTTGACTTTCAGAGGTGCTGCGTATGTTGCATCACGTTCTTTACACTCATCAATCGTATATTTCACTTCATTCTCACATAAAGTAAAATCTACGAAATCCAGGCTTAATTTTCCACTGTAATCTGTAATTGGGGAAATGTCATCGAACACTTCATTTAACCCTTCATCCAGAAACCACTTGTAAGAATCTGTCTGAACTTCGATCAAGTTAGGCATCTGAACGACTTCTTTCTGTCGGGCATAACTCATTCGTGAACTTTTTCCGCTTTTAATAGGACGAATTCTGTTTTTCTCCATATTGACGTTTCACTCCTCATTTATTTTTCTGGCTGGGCTTTTCACTGCCCATATAACTTGCAGAGTCTCAAAAAACAACACAATTTGTTGTTTTTTTTACGAAATCATGGCATAACTATCCACAATAGCGCATTTTTTACTATAGCACAGGCCTGTCAAGTATGTCAAGCAAATCTGCACTATTTTTTCAGTTTTTTCTTATGTTCTTCCGGTGTTGCTGAACATAAGAAAAACTCTGCTTTGCGGACTCTTTCTTATATTCAGCATCCCCTATAATACGAAAGGGCATCCCGTCACCGGAATGCCCTGATAATTCAATCAAACTCGAATTATTTAAGGTTAACTTCAGCACCTTCTGCTTCAAGTTTAGTCTTGATTTCCTCAGCCTCAGCTTTAGAAGCGCCTTCTTTGATTACCTTTGGAGCTTCGTCAACTAATGCTTTAGCTTCTTTCAGTCCAAGTCCTGTTACTTCACGAACAACTTTGATAACTTTAACCTTAGCTGCTCCTGCAGAAACTAATTCTACATCGAACTCATCTTTCTCTTCTGCTGCTGCTCCACCTTCTGCTCCAGCTGCTGCAACTACAACACCTGCTGCTGCGGATACACCAAATTCTTCTTCACAAGCTTTTACAAGATCATTTAACTCTAATACAGATAACTCTTTGATAGCTTCAATAAATTCTTCTGTTGTTAACTTTGCCATTTTATTTTCCTCCATTTTTCTTATTTTCTTTTTGAAATAAAATTATTATGCTGCCATCAGCCTATTCAGCTGCTGGTGCCTCTGCAGCTTCTTCTGCTGCCGGAGCTGCTTCACAAGCATCTGCTCCACCTTTTTCTGCGATCTGATTGAGAACGCGAGCCAGGTTTGTGATAGGTGACTGTAAGCTTCCAAGTAATTTGGAAAGAAGCTCTTCTCTTGAAGGAATCTTAGCAAGTTCATTTAATGCGTCTGCATCATATAATGTTCCTTCAACCACACCTGCTTTTAATTCAAGGGCTTTTGCATTCTTTGCAAATTTGCAAAGGATTCTTGCTGGAGCTGTTGCATCATCTTTAGAAATTGCGATAGCGCTTGGTCCTTCTAAGTGCTCATCTAATGCTGCGAAATCAGTTCCTTCAAAAGCTCTCTTCATCATTGTGTTCTTACAAACTTTGTAGACAACGCCTGCTTCTCTTAACTGTTTACGCATCTCTGTATCTTCTGCAACAGTCAGTCCACGGTAGTCAACAAGGACAACGCTTGTTGCGTCTTTCACGTCCTCTGCAATAGCCTGTACAACTGGTTGTTTTAATTCAACTTTTGCCACGAATGGTGCACCTCCTTGTAGATTTGTAAGTTTACACCGCCGATAGATATAAATGTAAAAAAACCTCTATATCCAAAGACATAGAGGTTGATAAGTCATACTTTAGTATCGATCTTTCCTCGGTAGGCGTCCGCATAAAATGTGTTCTTACGCTCTTTCAAGCACCTACTGTCTTCGGCAGTCCTGTAATAGATTATCATATATATATATTATTGTCAAGAGGTTTTTTAATTTTTTATGTTTTTCTTTTTAGGCTGCCTTTATGCTTCTGCCACAGCTGCTTTCATCTTCTGCACATATTCTTTTACATACGGCACACAGTCAGCTCCATACTCTGCCACAATTCTTACAATTGCCGATCCCACAATTGCACCGTCGGAAAATGCTGCCATTTCTTTTGCCTGTTCCGGTGTAGAGATTCCGAATCCGACCGCACAAGGAATATCTGTAACTTCTCTTACCTTCTCGATCATCTCTCCGATATTGGTTGTAATCTCCTTACGGACTCCCGTTACTCCGAGGGATGAAACGCAGTACAGAAAACCTCCGGCTTCTTTGGCGATCATCTGGATTCTCTCATGAGAAGTCGGTGCGATCAGTGATACCAGTTCTACACCGAACTTTTTGCATGCGTCTGTCAGATCTGCTTTTTCTTCATACGGAACATCCGGCACGATCACACCGCAGATTCCGCATTCTGCCGCACGTTTCATAAAGCGTTCTGTACCATAGACAAAGATTGGGTTCATATATGTCATGAATACAACCGGAATCTGTAACTGATCCTTAATGCTCTCTACCATATCCATCAGTTTATCCGTTGTGCATCCTGCTGCCAGTGCTCTCTCATCTGCCTCCTGGATCACCGGACCTTCTGCGATCGGATCAGAAAACGGAATACCAATCTCGATCAGATCTGCCCCTGCCTCCTGCATTGCAAGCAGAAGCTCTTTTGTTACATCAAGCGACGGGTCTCCTCCGGTGATAAATGGAATGAATGCTTTCTTATTATTAAATGCGTCTTTTATCTTATTCATAAATCTCAACTCCTCTGTATCTTGCAATTGCTGCCACGTCTTTATCTCCACGTCCGGAAATATTTACCACGATGATCTTATCTTTTCCAAGTGTCGGTGCCAGTTTCTTCGCATATGCTACCGCATGTGCACTTTCTACTGCAGGTATGATTCCCTCTGTCTTTGACAGGTATTCAAATGCGTCTACCGCTTCTTCATCTGTGACCGGCACATATTCCGCACGTCCGGTCTCCGCAAGCATCGCATGTTCCGGTCCGATTCCCGGATAATCCAGTCCGGCTGAGATTGAATATACCGGAGCGATCTGTCCGTATTCATTCTGACAGAACAAAGATTTCATGCCATGGAAGATTCCCTGTGTTCCTTTTGCGATCGTTGCCGCATGCTTTTCCGTATCTACTCCAAGTCCGGCTGCTTCACATCCGATCAGGCGCACTTCTTTATCTTGGATAAATTCGTAGAACGCTCCAATCGCATTACTTCCGCCTCCCACGCATGCGATAACCGCATCCGGAAGTCTTCCTTCTTTTTCCATGATCTGTTCTTTGATTTCTTTACTGATCACCTTCTGGAAGTCACGCACGATCGTTGGAAATGGATGTGGTCCCATGACAGAACCTAATACATATAAGGTATCATCCATTCGGTTTGCCCATTCACGCATCGTCTCATTAACGGCATCTTTCAGCGTCATGGTTCCTGTTGTTACCGAATGTACTTTTGCGCCGAGCAGTTCCATACGGTATACATTCAGTGCCTGCCGGTCGGTATCTTCTTTTCCCATGTAGATCTCACATTCCATATCCATAAGTGCCGCTGCCGTTGCTGTCGCCACACCATGCTGGCCGGCTCCTGTCTCGGCGATGACTCTCGTCTTTCCCATCTTCTTGGCAAGAAGTACCTGTCCCAGTACGTTGTTGATCTTATGTGCTCCGGTGTGATTCAGATCTTCTCTCTTCAGATAGATCTTTGCTCCGCCCAAATCTCTTGTCATCTTCTTTGCTTCATATAATAATGAAGGTCTTCCTGCATAGTTTTTTAACAGATCATCCAGTTCTGCCTGAAACTCCGGATCATCTTTGTAATGATTGTATGCTTCTTCTACTTCATTCACCGCATTCATCAGCGTCTCCGGCACATACTGTCCGCCGAATTCTCCAAATCTTCCTTTACTCATGTTCTCTAACCCTTTCTATGAATTCCTGTATTTTCTTCTTATCTTTCTTCCCGTCCGTCTCCATGGCACTGCTTACATCTACTGCATATGGGTGACAGATTTCTATGTTCTCCTGTATATTCTCTGCCGAAAGTCCACCCGCCAGAAAGTACGGTATAGTAAGCCCGGACGGAATCAGTGACTTATCAAACTGTTTTCCGCATCCTCCGTATGCATCCTTCTGCCAGGTGTCCAGCAGCAGATAGTCACACGGAAGTTTTGCCGCTTCCAGTATCTGTTCACGGCTCTGTACTCTTACAGCCTTTATAATCTTTATTATTTCTTTTTTATTTTGTCCATGCATTTTCTCAACTGCTTCTTCGGATTCATATATCGTATATTCCACTTTTCCCGTCAGCTTTTTTAGCGCTTCTCTTAAGTTTAATATATATGCCTCATCCTCATCTCCATGTAACTGGACTATTCGGATAATTCCTTTTTTTACCAGATTTATAATATGCTCCACCGGCTCATTTACAAACACACCGACCGGTATGATTCTTTCATCCAGCTTTCTGCTGAGTTCTTCTGCCTGTTCATCTGTTACTCTGCGCTTACTTCCGGCGAATACGAATCCTGCATAATTCGGAAGGTATTGGTTCACATAGTCTACATCCTCCGGCCGCTTCAGGCCGCATATTTTAATTCTTGTCATTTTTTCTCCATACCTGCTTCACACTTCTGCATTTCCACGTTCTGCATGTTCATATCCCGCAATCTGTTTCTTCTTTTTTATTCCAGCCTTACGCATCCAGTTCCTGCAGACACGCTTTCTTGTCCGAACTTCTCATCAATGTCTCGCCGATCAGCACACCGTTTACCTTCGTTTCTTTCAGCGTCCTGATATCCTCTGCCGTCTTAATTCCGCTTTCTGCCACGAATAAAATGTCCTCCGGTGCCTGGCTTCTGAGACGCAGACTGTTACCGATATCCACTGTAAAATCTTTCAGGTTCCGGTTGTTCACACCGATCACTCTCGCACCGGCTTCGATCGCGCTCTTCATCTCTTCCTCGTCATGCACTTCCACCAGTGCAGAAAGTCCGAGCTGATCACAGATCTTAATGTATCGTCTGACCGTATCCGTATCCAGGATCGCACAGATTAAAAGTACCACGGATGCTCCCAGAACTTTCGCTTCATAGATCATATATTCATCTACGGTGAAATCCTTCCGCAATACCGGGATCTTTACATTCTCTGTAATCTCCTGCAGATATTCATTCTTCCCCTGAAAATACTCCGGCTCCGTCAGACACGAGATTGCCTCTGCGCCAGCCGCCTCATATTCTTTTGCAATTTCCAGATATGGAAAATCTTCTGCGATCACACCTTTTGACGGTGATGCTTTTTTCACTTCACAGATATAATGCATTCCCGGTTCCTTCAACATTTTCTCAAATGGAAATCCCGTATTCTTTTCTTTTTCATAAGCCATAGTCCGCATCTGTGAAAACGGAACTTTTCTTTTTGCTTTGTTCACGCGGAGTTTCGTATCCGCTGCGATTCGATCCAAGATCATGTCATTATCTCCTGTTATATATACTTATCCTGCTTTCGCATTTTACTTTCATTCTGCTGTACGCTATATATTCATGCTGCTTTCTCATCTGCCGCGTCCTATATATTCTGTGTCGCATCCTTGAATTCCTGATATTTCTTATAAGCTGCGCCGCTTTCAATCAATTCTTTTGCTTTCTGGATTCCTTCCTCTAAGGTGATGCCGTCAATTCCAAGATACAGGCTCATACCCGCATTCATCAGAACAACATCTCTCTTGGCTCCTGTTTCTTTTCCGGTCAGGATATCCAGTGTGATCTGTGCATTTTCTTCCGGTGTGCCGCCGATCAGTTCTTCCAGCGGACAGCTCTTTAATCCGAACTGTTCCGGTGTGATCGAATAAGAAGTGATCTCTCCGTCACGGATCTCATAGACTTTTGTAGCTCCCGTCAATGTAATCTCGTCCAGTCCGTCTGCACCGCACACAGCCACCCCTCTTGTTACGCCCAGGTTCGATAATACCTTTGCCAGAGGCTCTGCCAGTTTCTCATCATAGACTCCAAGAAGCTGCATCGTTGCTGCTGCCGGGTTGGACAGTGGTCCGAGAATGTTGAATACCGTTCTGACACCAAGTTCTTTTCTGACAGGTGCTGCGTATTTCATAGAGGAATGATAAACCGGAGCGAAGAAGAAGCAGATTCCCGTGTCTTTTAACACTTTTTCATTTTCTTCTGCCTTCAGTGCAACGTTGACACCGAGCTTTTCCAGTACATCGGCTGCGCCGCTTTTACTTGATACGCTTCTGTTTCCATGCTTTGCTACTGGTACGCCGCCTGCTGCAACGATGAATGCGGATGTGGTAGAGATGTTAAATGTTCCCACCTGATCCCCGCCGGTTCCTACGATGTCGATGACTTCTCTTTCCGGTCTGATCTTTACGCCTTTCTCTCTCATAACCGTTGCAAATGCGGTGATCTCTTCGATCGTCTCACCCTGCATGGAAAGAGCTGTCAGGAAGCCGCCCATCTGTGCCTGTGTGGCAGTTCCGTCCATCATCTCTTCCATGACTCCTCTTGCTTCTTCATATGTCAGATCTTCTTTTTTCATTAATTTTGCGATTGCTTCTCTTATCATGCCCTACTGCCTCCTGTATCTGCGTTATATTTCTATCTCAAAGAAATTCTCAAGTATCTTCCGTCCTTCCGGGGTCAGGATGGATTCCGGATGAAACTGGACTCCGTACACCGGATATGTCTTATGTTCGACCGCCATCACTTCTCCGTCTTCTGTCTGTGCGATCACCTTCAGTTCTTCCGAAAGGGTATCGCCTTTTAATGCCAGCGAATGATATCTGGCTGCTTTGATCTTTTTATTCATTCCGGCAAATATCCGGCTTTCCGTATCTAATTCTACTTCACTCTGTTTTCCATGCATCAATTCTTTCGCATGTGCGATCGTCCCTCCGTACACCTCACAGATTGCCTGATGTCCCAGGCAGACTCCCATGATTGGGATCTCTCCTGCCAGTTCTTTTACAACCTTTTCGCAGACGCCTGCATCCTTTGGATAACCAGGTCCCGGAGATAATATAATGTGATCCGGATAAAGTTCTCTGATCTCTTCCACCGTCATCGCATCATTACGGATGACCTTGATATCAGATCTTATACCTCCTGCCATCTGTACCAGGTTATACGAGAAACTATCATAGTTATCAATCAACAAAATCATTACTCCAGCACCTCCTTTGCATTCTTCACTGCATTCATAACCGCCAGTGCCTTGTTCGCCGACTCTTCATATTCATTCTCCGGAATACTGTCTGCCACGATACCGCCTCCGGCCTGCACATATACTTTTCCGTCTTTCTTCACTGCCATGCGGATGGCAATGCAGGTATCCATGTTACCGGTAAAATCAATGTACCCAAGGGCTCCTCCGTAGATGCCTCTCTGCTCCGTCTCCAGTTCTTCGATGATCTCGCATGCACGGATCTTCGGCGCACCGGATAAGGTTCCCGCCGGAAGTACCGACTCGATCGCACTCAGTGCATCACAGTCTTCACGGATATCGCTTTCTACCTGCGAGCAGATATGCATGATCTTGGAATACTTGTGGATCATCATGTATTCTGTAACTTCTACCGAGCCGAATTTCGAAATTTTCCCAAGATCATTTCTTCCGAGATCTACCAGCATATTGTGTTCTGCAAGTTCCTTCTCATCAGCCAGAAGCTCTTCTTCCAGTGCCTTATCCTCTGCTTCTGTCTTGCCTCTTGGTCTCGATCCGGCTACCGGGAATGTCGTAAGTCTTCCGTCTTTTAATCTTACCAGCGTCTCCGGCGAGGTACTCATGATCTCTTCCCCGTCCATATTCATGTACACCATGTAGGGCGACGGGTTGGTCGTCCGAAGCACTCTGTATGGATTCATCAGGCTTCCTTCATATGGGCTTGTAAACTGTCTTGATATTACTGCCTGGAAAATGTCTCCGTCCACGATATACTCTTTCGTCTTCTCTACGACCTTGCAATATTCTTCTTTGCTTACATTGCAAGTAAATTCCACCTTGTTTTTCGTATCTACTACCGGGATCTCCGGTGCTTCGCCATTACGGATCAGACTGATCATCTCCTGGATCTTTGCCGTTGCCTTTCCATAATTCTCCATCACATGATCCGTCTTCATGTTGACGATCACGCTGATCTTCTGTTTCAGATGATCATAAGCAATTACCTTATCGAATAACATCAGGTCATAATCCGGGAAATCACCTTTCTTGATCTTCAGTACCGGTTCTGCATATCCGATCATGGAATATGCAAAATATCCGACGAACCCTCCGGCAAATGGCGGGATTCCTTTGATCTTCGGTGCTTTCATGTCTTTTAAGATTTCCCGTATTACATCCAGCGGTTTCTTTGTATGTTTTACTTCGCATCCTTCGTCTGTCTCGATCGTAACCTCATCTGAACTGCAAGTCACTCTCATAACCGGATCAAATCCCAGAAATGAATAGCGTCCCCATTTTTCTCCACCCTCTACACTTTCTAACAGATAGTATCTTTTGCTTACCGCTGCGATCTTACGAAGAAGTGTGATCGGTGTGATCACATCTGCATAAATCTCTTTGCACACCGGGATGATCTGATAAGCCGGTGCAAGTCTCATGATTTCTTCACATTCTGGATACATGGATATGATTCCTCCTTTAAGTCCTTATTGTCTTACTGTTTTGTGTATGGAAGTGCGGAATCTACAGGATCTGCCACCGGCAGTTCCTTTCGGATGCATGGCAATAAAAAAAGCTTCTGCCCCTCTAAAGGGACAAAAGCTAAATATCATTCATATTCTTAAACTTCTGCGGTACCACCCAATTTGTCAATTCATGACCACTCTCTTATGTACTATCATACACATCTCCTTGATAACGGGCGAGAAATCCCGTCAGCATCTACTCCCGTCAACCGGTTTCAAACTGCCCTCACAAGCCCATTCGGCAAAAACTCTTACTGCTGCAATCCCACCACCTGCAGCTCTCTGGAAATAAATATTCTTACGTACTCCTCTTGTTCATCGGTTTTACTGCTTTACCACAGTATAGTAATGATTTTTTATTTTGTCAATACGTTTTTCATATCTTTTTTGTTTTCCTATCATTTTGGTCAGATAAATATCTCCGAATACAGACTTCCTGCAAATTGAACAAAATACTTTCCTTCAATATGTATATTTTACAGCAGGTATCTGTAACGCAGCCAGAACCTCTTTACCTTTCCACTGTTCTTATATAAGCAGTTTTTCAGATTCTCTTCAAAGCACTTCAGTGTATGTTTTTCATAAGTTTTCAGTTCTATACCTCCAAAGAATGTCTTCTGGATCAGTTCCAGTGCTCTTCTGTATTCCATTTCCTCAATTCCCGGAAATTTCCTGCTGAACACTTCACTATAATGTTCCTTCTGCATATAATCCTGTGACAGCTTCTCACTTCCCAGCAGATACTGTACATGCTCCATATGGCACGCCAGAAACTCTTTCTTCTTTTCTTTTTCTGTTCTGATCCGGATCCGTATAAAGCGTTGAAGTTCCAGAAGCAGATACACCATGAATCCAAAATATAAAATTAATATCACAGCCGCCAGAATTCTTCCCGTCTGCAGATTCTGTTTTGTTTTTTCTTTCTGCTGTTTCTGATGTGTTCCACCCTTGCTCTGTGCATCTGCCCCGTTCTCTTTCTTCGAAGCATTTACCTGATAAGAAGGTTTTCCTTCTATTTTTTTATCACCATAAGATTCCACATACATACCCGGAGTGGTTTCCACCGGCATCCATCCGATTCCTGCAATATATACCTCAGCCCACGCATGTGCATCCCCTGAGGTCAGTGTAATATTCTTTTCTTTCTGTGCCTTCATCTGTTCCGCCTGATCTGCAGACAGATGATACCCTTCTACATACCGTGCCGGGTAACCTGCTGCCCGGTAAGCCAGCACGGCCGCCGATGCATAGTATGCAGCATTTCCTTTTTTATAATCATTCAGGAACCAGCTCACCAGATTTTTCCCTTCCGGAACCGCTTTTGGATGCTCCGTATAGGAAGCCGTCTGTCTCAGTATCATACGGATTCTCGTCGTGATATCACGGAAATTCTTTTCCTCAAGCAGTGTGCTCTGATCTTTATAAAAAAGTGTGTTCATCTCCTGCTTCTGCTTTTTAGACAAAGAAAGATAAGTGTCATTTACGAACGAGTGATATACTGCTTCCGCATCCAGATATGTCTGTTCTTTTTTGGAAGATGGTGCATCCATCCATTCTGCCGCGGTCAGACGCTCTGCACTCACAGTACCACTCACCATCTGGAAGCCATATGCAGACGCACCAAAAAATCTGTCCGACTCTATCTGCCAGTCTTTTTTATAGTCTGCAGTCTCATCTGTCCACTTCTCCGCTGTAATCGGAAGATACATATACTTGCGGTATGCCCCTGTATTTTTCACATCTACCTGCTCATAAACGTTTGTTTCATTCCGTGCATCTGCAGTCAGATCTGCATATTCCGCATATTGCAAAACTGGATGAAATCCCTGCTTTCCAAGCCACGACACCATTCCTTCATACGCCCCCTGATAGTTTTCTTCAGGAACCGTCTCCCATGTATACTTATGATAATCTGCACCCACATAACCTCTCAGATAGAGTTCCTGCGGTGTATCCATCTGAATCTCCAGCGCGTCCTCTTCCTGATCAGAAATAAGTTCTGCAGCCTTCACCATATTTCCTTCCGGCAGGGTCTCTTTCCCATAACGGAATTCTTCAAAACGGTCAATCACAGACCGTTTCCATCGTTCGATTGTTGTAACTTTCTGGTAGCCACTGGTCATAGCACTGACAAAAACCATAATAATTCCAACTCCAAGAATTGTTACAAGTCCCCTTATTCCAATCCGTCTCTGTGGTGCCCCATAGAAAATGAACATTCCGAACACACTGACTGACATAAAAAATACCGGAACCCACATTGCAGACTGTCCGACCACGAATCCAAACCAGAGTGCCAGAAGCAACAGCAGTGCCGGTCCTGCCATATGACTTTTACGGAATTCTGCCTGAAGAAAAGATGCAAGCAGAAGTGCAAGCAGTGCCCATAATACGAAAGCGCCCGAAGCCGCCCCGCTGCCGGCAGCCAGTCTTCCCATCTCCGTTCCAAACCTGCTGTTCCACAGAACAATTCCCCTGTTCACCAGATCCAGGAATGCCGGTGCAATAAGGATCAGACATATAACAAAGATTGTGATTCCTGCAATATACAGGATTTTTCGGATTCCCGCTAATCTTCCGTCCGTATATTCTGCAGACTGCCGCACAGCAATCACCAGAACTCCAATCACGCAGGCTTCTGCCAGACATCCCACGTTGTACATCAGATCCCTCAGTGCAAATAAGATTCCACTAAGGAAACATACCGCAAGTCCCGTCTCCAGCAAAAACTGCCATACATCTCTTCTTTTATCCCCTTTCTCTCCCAGAAAATATTCTTTTGTTTTTTTCATATTCTGTTCCTTTTTTCCTGTTCTAGATCACAATATTCTGTACTCTGTCAGCGCAATAGCCTGCCTCTACCGGAATAACCGAATACCCTTGTGCATCTACATATTCACCATTCTTCTCTGTTCCGACACGAATCACTGTCAGATCCACATCTCTTGCAAGCTGCCTTGCGGATTCTTCATCATATTCCGACGTAATATAAATGATCTTGGTATATTCGTTCTTCAGATTCTCCCGCAGTATCTGATAAGCCGCATCCGTCTCTGCTCTGCCATCCAATGGCTGGCAGAGCAGGTTAAACACCATCTGTTCGTGTGTCCCCTGTGAATAAACCGGGATATTTATATACTCTCCGGCACAGAACCTTCCCACATTATGTTCCAGATTGATCTGCAGCAGGCTTTCGCTCAGAGATACGGTAATGGCAAGTACCGCATTATTTCTCAAATTCTCAATCTTCTGCCCGTACATTTCTTTTCCGATATCGCACAAGATCAATGTACTGTAATCCGCCGGATAACCGAATTCACGAACGATCAGCCTGTCCAGTTTCGTAGAAAGCTTCCAGTGGATACTCTTCTGTGAATCTCCTTCTACATACTCACGAAGTTCTGCTACTTCACTGACATCCTGCCCCGTCTTCATCTGATCATACATTTCACCGGAATTTCTCGTCTCCGGTCTTCTTTCCAATTGTGGATTCATCTGCATTTCTGCCGGATATACAAGGACTTCCATCTCCTGCGTCCTGTTGTGTTTCCAACGGAAAAGTCCCAGAAGATCATAATATTCGATTTTCTCGATAAATACCCTGACATTCCCGCAGTCTTCCATCTTCATCCGATAGGCATATTCCATCCTTTTCTTTTCTGCCGGCTGCAATGCAATCACAAAATGTTCCTCTTCTCCGTATAACAGATTGGATACACGCACGTAGACTTTCACCGGTCCAAGCGGCATCCGGCTGCGTCTTTCTATTACAATTTCAAGCGGCACCTTTTTTCCTACTCTGCACCCTGATCTTATCCGGTACTCCTCTTCCGCTCCCTGCATTGCCCGTTTCTGTATCACAAGCGTCAGTACTGGCACAACAATCATCCCACACAAGAATACCAGCGGTTCTCTTTGATTCGCCATAATGTACATGAGCATTCCCATAACCAGAACGACCATATACCAGATTCTATGTTTTTTCATATGTCTGTCTACTTTCTCCCAAAGGTCGGCGCTTTCACATGTCTGAGGATCTTCCGCAGCACATCCTCCGCTGTAACCCCTTCAATCTTTGCCTGAGGTTTCATAACCAGACGATGTGCACATACATCGGTAAATACTGCCTGCACATCTTCCGGAATTACATAATCTCTTTCTTTTAATACTGCCCTTGCCTTGACAAGCTGTGCTACTGCCTGTACTCCCCGCGGGCTGACCCCTAGTTCTACCATCGGTGATTTTCTCGTCTCTGCACAGAGATCTGTAATATAATACAGAATATCATCCGTAATCCTCACAGAATACAGATACCCCTGGATCTCTTTGACATCATCTCTCGTCATCATCGGGCGGACATAATCCAGATCACCAATACCATGACGGTTCTTTAATATCTCTACCTGACTGTCTCTTCCCGGGTAACCGATGCTCAGACGTACCATAAAGCGGTCCAGCTGTGACTCCGGAAGTGCCTGTGTTCCCGCAGAACCATAATGGTTCTGCGTCGCAATACAGATAAATGGCTTTGGAAGTATATGTGTTACACCATCCACCGTTACACTTCCTTCTTCCATAACCTCCAGAAGTGCTGCCTGCGTCTTCGGTGAGGTTCGGTTGATCTCGTCGCCCAGAAGCAGATGGCAGTCTGCCGCTCCCGGTTTGTATTCGAATTCATCGGTATTTCTGTTATAGACATTGAATCCGGTAATGTCTGAGGGCATGGTATCCGGTGTAAACTGTACACGCTTATAATCCAGTCCCAGCGCCTTGGAAAATCCAAGTGCCAGTGTTGTCTTTCCAACTCCCGGTGCATCCTCCAGAAGAACGTGTCCCCCGGCATATATCGTCATCAGTACTTTCTCTATGATATCATCCTTTCCAATGAACACTTTCTTTATCTCACGGATTACCTGTTCCGATTGTTCTATTATCATAATTCTTCTCCTTGTTATCTCCGCACTGACGGCTCTTCCTGTACAATCATCTGCGTGTCTGCGGTTGTATCTGTTTTTCCATTTACTGTTCCATTTTCAGTAGTTTCATCTCCGGCACTTCCTCCGCTTTCATTTTCGGTGCTTCCGTTTTCACTTCCACTGCCTTCTTTTTCCGCTCTCTGAAGCGGATGTCTGTCTTTCGCACCGTCTGTCAGGGAATCCAACATCTGATAGACATCCTCTTCTTTCATCACTTTCTTCAGTAATTCAAAATATCCCAGATAGACCGAATCATCCGCTTTCTGGCTGTCCGGCACAAGCAGCCGGAATCCATCTGCCATTGTTGCAAGCCGGAATGCCCCGGTCTGAACCAGTGCTGTTCCGTTCAGCGTCAGTGTATTCATTGATTTGCAGAAGTCAAACGCTCCTTCGCCGATCTTTGTAACCGTCTGTGATAACACTGAATCACCAAGGCTTATACAACCGGCAAATGCCCCGTCACCGATTTCTTCCAGATTCGTATATTTGGCAAGATTCCAGTTGCTTGCTGACACCAGAGAACTGCATCCGGCATAAGCACCCTCACCAATCCGTTTCAGACCGGTGAATGCTGCTGCAGTTCCCCCTGTACGGATCAGTTTTGTACAATTCTTAAAGCAGTCTTTCGGATATTCCTGAAGACCGCCATAAACGCTGACCGTCGTAACATTATCACAGTCCATGAAACAGCCTTCACCAAGCTGCTGCACATTTACCGGAATAGATGGTCCTTTCAGCGAATCGCAATTCCGGAATGCATACTTTCCAATTGCTGTCAGACCTGTATACTTACTTGTCAATAGTGCTGTCAGCGAGCTGCAGTCTTCAAACACAGAATCTTCTATCTCCGTAAGCTCCGTCTGGAACTGGACCGTAACACCTAGCGAAGGCAGATTCGTACAACCGGCAAAAGATTCTTCTCCAAGTGTATCAACTACTGCACGTATCGTTACTGCCGCAACCTTTTTCAAACCAGTACAGTTTTTAAACGCCCGTGTTCCAATCCGGTCTATATGTTTTTCACCCGAGTATCCCAGATAGACCGCTTCCAGCGAAGTACAGTTCATAAATGTCTCTGCACCCCACCCGGTGATATTGCCATACAAAGCAACTCCCTGAAGTCCCGTACAACCTTTAAAACACCGGTCTCCAAGGCTGACTGTTGTATTCTGAGGCAGTGTCACGCTTTCCAGTCCCGTACAGCCGGCAAATGCATCTTCCTCAATACGGATCGTATCATCCGGAAGTACATAAGTTCCCTTAATATCTTTCGAAGCTTCTTTTATGATACGCCCCTCATCCGTAATCTCATACAGCACGCCTCTTACAATTTCTTTTGTACGGTCAATCTTTCCGATTACATTTTCCATTGTACCATCTCCATAAAGGGAATCTATCGTATTCTTCCATTTCTCTACGAACTGATCCTCTTCACCGTCTTTTACCCATATATGAAGATAGCCCGGAAGTGTCTCTCCGAATACATTCTCTCCCAGTTCCGGTACTGTCTCTCCATTCACTTCCATGATGGAAAGTGCATCGCACCCGGCGAAACACTGATCCGGCACTTTCTTCAATGTCTCCGGCAGCCTCACCGTTGCCAGTGTTCCACAATTGCGGAATGTCTCCGCACCCATCTGTGTCAGCGCACTCATCTCACTGAGATCCATCTTCTCCAACTGCAGACATTCACTAAATGCCTGTACTCCAATGACTTTCAGGCTCTTCTTCTGCTGTTCGGAAAATGTCACATTTTTTAACATTCTGCATCCATAGAAGCAGTATCTGCTGATTCCCGTCACCGTTCCGTTCATCTCTACCGTTGTCAGTCCCGTACAGTTCTCAAAGCATTCTTCTCCGATACTGCCAAGGCTTTCCGGAAGAACAAGACTTGTAATCTTCTGACATCCATAAAAGCTCTGATCTCCAAGACTTACAACATCTGTCATTGTGTCCAGGCTGCCAAGCGACCGGCAGTCATAGAATGCCCGGTCTCCAATCTTCATAATATGTGAAAAATCTGCCGTTTCCAGACTGATATCTCCCTGACACAGGGAATTCGGAACTTCTGTAACGGACTTCGGAAATTTCAACAGCATTAAGGAAGTACAGTCTTTGAATGCGCCTGCTCCTATTTTCTGCAGGCTTACACAATTCTCAAGGTCAGCCCTCTCTACACCCGTACAACCTTCAAAGCAATATGCCCCAATGGTTTCCAGGGAACTTCCTTCTTTCAGATAGACATTCGTAACATCGGTGCATCCCTGAAATGCCCGGTCCGCAAAATGATTCGTATTTTCATCCGCCTCGACAGTTCCTTTATAATCCGTTGACACATTGAGAATTGTCTGCATCCCATCGGACGTTAGTCCATACAGGACACCCTTCCCTCTTAGTTCAAAGCTCTGATAAGTTTCTCCTGCACGGAGTACTTCTGTGTTTTCTGTGATTCCATATTCTGTACAGCTGCCGGATAACAAATCTGTTCCCCCACATGCAACCGTCTCCAGATGATCTGCAGCGGTAAAAGCTCCCGCTTCTATCGTCTGCACGGATTTTGGCAGATACACAATTTCCAGTTCACCACAATCAGAAAATGCATCTTTTGCTATGGAGATCGTGCCCTCTTTCACTTTACAGAATGTCTTCGAAGATTCAAACAACTTCATCAGACGGTATCCGGTTCTTCCTCCTTCTGTCACCTTGCGGTATCTTGCACCGTCTTCACAGAAAACCGTATCATCCGCCTTTTTCAGAAGTGTTGCTGCTGTCCCGCTGCCATACACAGGATCCAGAATTTCTTTCCATGCATTCGTATAAGAATCATAATATTCTTCATCTGCCTGGATACAGATATCCGGAACTTCTGCCCCATCCTCCGGTCTTCCGAACACATACGCATCAACCGAAGTATTTCTGCCTTTCAATGTAATCATTTCCACAACATCCGGCAGTCTCAGACTTCCTTCCTGCAGCATCTTCACATTCTCACCCAATACAATATCTGTCACTCTGGTACATCCCGCAAATGTACCACCTGCAATCTCTGTATATACTTTCGGAACCTGATATTCTCCCGCCGAATCCTGCGGAATTGCTGCCAGCGTATTCTCATCCGATGTCAGAGTCAATACATGATCATTTTTCTGATAGGTATAAATATCTGCCCGTCCCGACACATCTCCAAATGAAATATTCTCACACGCATCACCAAATGCGAACATATATGCTTTCCACACAACATCATCTTCTGATTCCGGAACCTCTATCCTGCCGGTATATCCCGCTACGCCTTCCAGTTCCGGGACTTTTCTGCTTTCAAACCGTATTACACAGTCTTCTCCCAGTCCCGCAAAGCAGCCTTCTGCAAGCTTTGTAACCGTCTTTGGGATTGTTATTTCTTTCATGCCTGACGGAACATAATATAAAGTTGTTCCATCCTGGCTGCATACCATTCCGTTCGTCACGTTGTAAGTATTATATGGATTCACGTCACCGGATTCATACTCAATACTTTCCAGATCCGGCATATTCTCTACGATACTTTCGAAATTTATGTCTTCAACGCTCTGCGGAATCTTTAAGGTTGTTGCATTCCTCAATCCATCCGATGCATTCTTCAGATCGATCTTCGTCACACCCATCGGAACTGTTACCGTCTCATCCTCACCCGTATAACCTTCCAGAACCTGATCTCCACGGTATTTCGACAGATCATCATCATATTCAGTCACCCTGCGGATCTGATACCCTTCCGGAACATCCGTAATATGCGAACATACACTGCCCAGTTTTCCCCCCAGCTTTTCTTCATCCAGAGGATAATATGTATAAGAACGCTCCTCCTGCAATGCGCCGCTGCTTACCAGACGGAATCCATCTATCATCGTCGTCAGATATCCATCCTTTTCTTCCACGAACTGGATCGTATTCACACTTCCGATCTGAACCGTAGAGAATGCCTCCTTCAGTTCTGCATTTCCCTGATATGCGATCAGACGATGGAACAGCTCTGTCAGGTTCACATACCCTCCGGAAATAACATAGGTATTCGGCGCAGTCGTCAGACTATGCAGCTGTTCAAACTGTTCTGCAGTAACCCTCTCTTTTACAACAGATCCCGGGAACTCCGACCTTACATAGACATTACTTCCATATGCCCCATATCCTGCCGAAACGAATACTCTTGCCACCACATATTTTGCCCTCGCAGTCATTCCCTGATAAGAAAAGACTGCCACCAGTGTCTCACTTGCTTCTGCCGTAGACATTGACACCTGATATCCGTCCGTTCCACCATAGGAAAGCGTCTTTTTCTCCACAGTTCCGTCTGTTTTCCGAAATGTTGCAGTTACATTTGCATCCGAATCCTGAAAGCTGTCACCTCTGAAATACGTATCCTTTGTAAATTCTGCCTGAAGTGCCAGCAGTGTTCCATCCTTGGTCTCCACCGGATCTTTTGGCTTCAGCTGGATATCTTCCCAGCTTTCCTCTACATCCGGAGATGGAGCTGGCTGTTCTCCGTTATTATTGTCGTCTTTACTATTTCCATCCGAACTGCCATTTCCAGCCGTACCGTCCGTTCCATGATCCGTTCCTTTTGTTCCATTCTGACTGCCGTTCTGTCCATTCAGAACGTTCCCGCTGCTACCCGGATTCAGACCGGTTCCATGTGCACCTCCGCTTTCTACGAACTGGATACCATTCGGATTCTCCTGATTTGCGGATCCACCGCTTCCATCTGCCAGACCAAGATTCTGACTGTTCTGTCCCGCTGCCGTATCGTCTGAATTCAATGCCACCTTCAGCACCTGTGTATTCCCATCTGCACCTTTATCGCTTTTGTCATTTTTATCGGCAAGGTCTGATTTCTTTTCTTTTCCGGCTACATAATCATAATTATCGTCTGCATTCTTCTTATTGGCAAACCGTTCGTAATTCTGCGGTGTAAATGTACTTTCAAGTGCCGGTGCATTCGCAAGCACCGTAGCCGCAACACCGATCACGGCGCACCCGGTCAGTAATGACACTGTACTTTTCTTCTGCATTCCCCGCTTAATCTTTCTTAGTTTTCCCATCTGCTCTTCTGACTCCTTGTCCTAAAAAACAACTGCCGATCATTCGTCTTACTTCATCAAAATCTACCGGCTTATTGATATGTCCGTTCATTCCTGCTGCAAGAGACTTACGTCTGTCTTCCAGGAACGCATTTGCCGACATGGCAATTATCGGAAGACCTGCATCGATCCTGTCAAGCTTACGGATCTGTCTGGTTGCTTCCCATCCATCCATTCCCGGCATCTGGATATCCATAAGAACCGCATCATAAGTTCCCCGTATACTCGATTCAAATAATGTAAGAGCATCTAGTCCGTCCACCGCTCTCGTAACAACTGCACCTTCCATCTTCAGAATCTCTTCTGCAATCTCTGCATTGATATCATTATCCTCTGCCAGAAGAATATGAAGTCCCTTTAATGTAAATGTATCCAGATACTGTTCTATTTCTCCGCTTTCATCCACAAGCCGTACAGACACGTGGTTATCCGCTTCTTCACTTTCTGCTTCTTCTGCCATCGGAAGTGCCAGATATACGATGAATTCGCTTCCTTTTCCTTCTTCACTTTCTACCAGGATCTCACCGCCCATCAGTTTGATAATATTATCTGCGATTGCCATTCCAAGACCGCTTCCACCATAATTATGTGCTGTTGAAGCATCTTCCTGCTCGAATGGCCTGAAAATTTTATTAATAAAATCTTCCTTAATCCCTTTTCCAGTATCTTTTACCCGGATCATCAGATGGACTTTATCATCAATCTTATCCATCTGCCTGAAAACTACCTGCACTTCTCCTCCGGCCGGAGTAAACTTAACAGCATTGGAAATAAAGTTGACCACAACCTGTGTCAGTCTCATCTCATCTCCGATCACACGCCGTATATCAAAATCCTGCATCCGTATCTTCCAGCGGACCCCTTTTGCCTTCGTTGTCTCCCGGAACATCAAATCAATTTTCTCAGCCATATCATACAAGTCAAACGGAACCTTCTCCAGTTCCATCTTGCCGCTTTCAATTCTTGACATATCCAGAATGTCATTGATCAGTGTCAGAAGAAACTGCGAAAGATTCTCTGTCCGGTTCAGATATTCATTTACCGCAGCTTTATCATTTATATTTACCTTTGCAAGGCTCAACATTCCCATGATACCATTCATCGGTGTACGGATCTCATGTGACATCTTTGACAAAAAGTCTGATTTTGCCTGGCTTTCTTTTTCCTTTTCTTCCAGTCTTTCATACATTTCTCTGCGGTCTTCGTATTCTTCTGTGATATCAGACAAAACTGCCAGATAACCTTTCTCCGCTGTCGTAACCGTAAATAAACCTCTGTGAATCTCTTCTGTACCCGCCGGAATAAAATTAAGCTCGCATGCCAGTGATTCTTCCTGATTCCATTCTTCCAGTTTCTTACGGAAATCGCGTGCCGTACTGTGTCCCACCAGATTCCTTACTACTTCCAGATTCTCTTTGATCTGTTCTTCCCTGATTCCTGTAATTCTTTTAAAATTCGGACTGACATACAAAACATCCAGCGTCTGTTCCTGAATAAGAAGATATGCATTCTTCCGTTCTTTCTCATAAGCCCTGTAAAATGAACGTTCACTCTGGATACGGCCTTCCAGCTTCTTCTCTTTCCTTTTTTCCCTCCGATACAAATTCCAGAAAACCGCTGCCATAACCATCACACTAAACAGTATGAACAGCAACAGCGTATTTTCTTCTGCATATCCTAATACCTTATTCATATAATTTCTCCATTTTTTAAACGTTACAATTGCTGCATATTTTATAAATTATACCACGGTTTTTGCTGCTTATGTAATTTTTCCCTGCGATACTGTCACGCTTTTTCATTAGCAAGAAAAAAGAACCTGCCGGTGGCAGGTTCTTTGTATTATTATCTTGCGGATTAAACAAGCTTCATTGGGTTGATCTTTACACCAGGTCCCATTGTAGAAGTAAGAGTTACGCTCTTAAGGTACTGTCCCTTAACTGCTGCAGGTCTTACTTTGTTAATCGCATCAATAAGCGTCTGGAAGTTGTCTGTAAGCTGTTCTTCAGTAAAGCTTGCTTTACCTACTGGCACATGGATAATGTTTGTCTTATCAAGTCTGTACTCGATCTTACCAGCTTTGATTTCCTGGATAGCTTTTGTAACGTCCATTGTTACTGTACCAGCCTTCGGGTTTGGCATTAATCCCTTAGGTCCAAGTACACGTCCGAGACGTCCAACAACACCCATCATGTCTGGTGTAGCTACTACTACATCGAATTCAAACCAGTTTTCGTTCTGGATCTTTGGAATGAGTTCTTCTCCTCCAACGAAATCTGCTCCAGCTGCTTTAGCTTCTTCAGCTTTAGCGTCTTTTGCAAATACAAGGATACGAACTTTTTTACCAGTTCCGTGTGGCAGAACTACTGCTCCACGAATCTGCTGGTCAGCGTGACGTCCGTCACATCCAGTTCTGATATGAGCTTCAATAGTCTCATCGAATTTTGCTGTTGCAGTCTTTTTAACTAATGATACTGCGTCTGCTACATCGTAGAGTGTTCCTCTGTCGATTGTTTTCGCAGCTTCAACGTATTTCTTTCCTCTTTTCATTCTATAAACCTCCTAGTGGTATTGTCGGGATAACCCTCCCACATTAATCTTCATCAATTATTCTGTTACAGTTACACCCATAGAACGGCATGTACCTTCTACCATGCTCATAGCGCTCTCGATTGTAGCAGCGTTCAGGTCTGGCATCTTTGTCTTAGCGATTTCCTCAACCTGAGCTTTTGTGATTGTAGCAACCTTTGTTTTGTTAGGTACACCTGAACCAGATTTGATGTTGCAGGCCTTTTTGATCAGAACTGCTGCCGGTGGTGTCTTTGTGATGAAGCTGAAACTTCTATCATTGTAAACTGTGATAACTACAGGGATGATCATGTCTCCCTGATCTGCTGTCTTAGCGTTGAACTGTTTTGTAAATTCAACGATGTTTACACCGTGCTGACCAAGAGCAGGTCCAACCGGTGGTGCCGGAGTAGCTTTGCCGGCTGGGATCTGTAATTTAATATAACCTTCTACTTTTTTTGCCATTTCAATTACCTCCTTGTGGTGATGGCGGGGAACATACAACGCCCCTCCCACTTACTGTTACATTTTCTTAACTTCTGCGAAACCAATTTCAACCGGGGTCTCGCGGCCGAAGAGCTCAACATTAATAGTAAGGCTCTGCTTCTGCATGTTGATAGACTGGATTACACCAACCGTATCTGCCCATGCTCCAGCGATTACCTGGACTGTGTCGCCCTCCTCGTAGTCCATGACTACTTCCTCTCTCTGGATTCCCAGAGGAGCCATCTCCGCATCTGTAAGCGGCACCGGCTTAGATCCAGGTCCGACAAATCCTGTCACACCTCTTGTATTACGAACAACATACCACGTATCATCATTCATAATCATGTGTATCAGCACATAGCCTGGAAACATCTTCTTCTGAGATACTTTCTGGACGCCGTTCTTCATCTCAACAACGTCTTCCAGCGGAACTCTTACTTCAAGGATCTGATCCTCAAGATGTCTGTTCTCGATTGTCTTATCAATGTTGGCTTTTACTTTGTTCTCGTACCCTGAATAGGTATGAACTACGTACCATTTTGCCTCTGACATAATTTCACCTTTCTTGTCCGTGTTGTTTATCAGTTATTTTACCAATAAATCTACTCCGTACTGAGCGAAAAAATCGACAATTGCGATAATCGCTCCCAGGACTACAGATACAGAAACAACCGCTGCCGTCTCTTTCGCAACTGTCATCTTGTCTGGCCATACGATTTTTTTGAACTCTTTGCCCAGTTCTTTGAACCATTCGCTCACTCGTTTGATCCAGCTTTTTTTCTGAGTTTTTTTACTCTTGTCTTTCTGAGTCTGAGCTTTTTCACCCATTGACATTCACTCCTTTGCGGCGATTATTTTGTCTCTTTGTGCAATGTGTGTTTCTTACAGAATCTGCAGTACTTTTTGGTTTCCATACGTTCCGGATGAGATTTCTTATCCTTTGTCATGTTGTAGTTACGCTGCTTGCATTCTGTACATTCCAATGTGATTCTTGTACGCACAACTTCCACCTCGCTTTATATTCTTAGTTAACGTGTTTCGTGGCAGCTTGCGAAGCTGCCCGATTTTAGGCATAAAAAAAAAGCCTACTTCCATTCGCCCGAATATCGTATCATATCCAGGCTAAAAAAGCAAGCTTTTTCCTATATTATTTTATATAATCTTATACAAATGATACTGACTACTGTGATTTTCTGTACCAGATGCTTCCCGGATTTACCAGACGGAGCTGATAACTGCCATTCTTATATACAAATTCTGCACTCATCTGTGAACTTCCTTCTGTGCTTCCTTCCACGCTTTCTTCTGTATTTCCATCCGCAGAAGTTCCGGCTGTTCCCGACTGTTCCGCCATATCTGAAGTCTGCTTCTTTGTACTCCGGTCTTTTGTGTATGTCACTTTATAGTCATACGACAACGTTCCACGCACCACACCGGTCACACCGCTGATCACATACTTTCCGTCATAATTCTGAAGTTCTACATCTTCTGCCGTATATCCGTCTGCAGAGCTTAACTGTTCTTTCAGGTCATTATAGAATTCTTTATTCTCTTTGTCATTTCCTGTATTCTTTCCGAATAATCCAGATACTTCCGTGAATACTTTTCCTTCTTTTGCAGCTTCTATATATGTTTTCAGGATGTGCTTCATCTTTTTATCCAGTTTCTTCTTGCCGCTTTCTGATATCTGCATTCTCGAAACGGTTGTATTACCCTTGTCCGATGCCTTGAATTCTGAACTGTAACTCTGAAACCACGGAACTTTCACCCTGATCTTATGTGTTCCTTCGAATAATGAGAGCTTATACTGTTCCAGTCCGTCGGAATCATCCTTAACCTTATAATCTTCTGTCAGTTTCCTTCCGTCAATCCATGCTTCAGCACCCGTCGGAATATACAGATTGAAATCCTTCGCGATCATTCGGTCGGACGATACTTTCCAGTCTGCAAATAACAGAAACTTTCTGTTCTCTTGTTTCTGCAAAATCACCGTCTCTGACTTTTTCTCATCTTTTTTGGTCTGATATGTAACGGTAAATGCCCGCTGCCTGCCGCCGGACTCGACCTGTGTCTGACGGTCTGCTTTCGTTTCCCTGATCTGATAGCTGCTCACACCGGTCACTGCATTCTTCTTCATATATCTTACATACTCATCCTGTGTTGCATATCCATTCGACGGAAGATCAGACAGACGGCCTGTCTTCTTCCAGTCTTCCTGTATGTAAGCCTTACAGTAACGCTCTGCCACTGCTTCCGGACGTCCATGATAACTTTCCAGACCACATAATACAATCACTGCGGCCATTCCCAGCGCCGTCCGTCTGATCACTTTCTTCTGCCTGTCTGTCAGATCTGACCAGGAACGTTTCTCACGGATGAATTCCGGCACACGGCTTGGATCTTTTCCTTCCCGCTCACGCCGGATCTTCTTTTCTTTACGCTTTCTTTCCCATGACTGAAGGATCTCTTCGTATGCATCTTCTTCCGGAACATCTTCATATTCCTTTTTCTTCTTAATAAAATCTCCGATGTCCCCGGTAAACATACGTGTCGGCTCATCTGCTTCTTCGCTTCTGTCATCACCGATCATCCTTGTCGGTTCACTGACCGAATCTTCTGCAGATGTTTCCTGCTCTTTCAGATCATTTTCTCTCAGTTTAATCTTTCTGTGAAGCTCCTGTTCCAGTTCTTCTTTTGTCACTTTCTCGATCTTCCGGTCCAGATCTTCCGGAATGGTAAGCTGCTTCTTCGCTTCTTCAATTACTTTCTCTGATTCTTCTTCAATCTCCTGATCAGAGAATTCTACCTTCGGGGCTTCTTCCAGTCCTTCCAGATCATTGTATAATGTTTCCTCTTTTGATTCGGGAAGACGCATTCCGCAATAATTACAGAAGCGGGCATCGTCTGGATTGTTAGTCTTGCAATTCGGGCATTGACGCATAAGCATTCCTCCTTTTCAAATCGCAGTTACAGCATCATCTATCTGCAGATTATAACATTTTCTTCTTTTTAAATATAATGATACAGGTAAATTTGTTCATTCTGTTTTACTTCTTGCATTATAACACTAACTTGGAATTCTAGCACATATTCTCCTGACAGTTTTTCAAAATCCGGTAAATCTTATGTAAAATCTTGTCAGAATAAAAAAATCCGGCGGATTTTAAATACTTATAAAATCCCCGGATTTTCATTCCTAGAATAATCCCGTAATTCTTCCTTCGTCATCTACGTCGATTCTCTCTGCTGCCGGAACCTTCGGAAGTCCAGGCATCGTCATGATATCTCCTGTCAGGGCTACGATAAAGCCTGCTCCTGCAGATACCTTTAAATTACGGACTGTAATGTCAAAGTCTGCCGGTGCCCCCAGTTTCTTCGGATCATCTGTCAGGCTGTACTGTGTCTTCGCCATACAGATCGGTGCATTGCCGAATCCAAGATCCGTCAGCTGTTTTGCCTGTTTCTGGGCTGCTGCCGTAAGCACTGCTTTATTACCGCCATAGATCTTCTGCACGATCTGGTTCAGTTTATCTTCGATCGTTCCTTCCAGTTCATAAGCATAGTGGAAATCACTTGGTTCGTCACAGAGACGTACAACTTCTTCCGCAAGCTTCAGACCGCCTTCGCCGCCCTTTGCCCATACTTCGGAAAGCGCAACATTTACTCCGACTTCTTTACATTTCTCCTCTACCAAATCCAGTTCAGCTTTGGTATCTGCCGGGAATGCATTGATCGCAACGACACATGGAAGTCCGTATACATTCTTGATATTATCCACATGTTTCATCAAATTCGGGATACCCTTTTCCAGTGCTTCCAGATTCTCTTCATTCAGATCCGGTTTTGCAACGCCTCCGTTATACTTAAGCGCTCTTACCGTTGCCACGATTACGACTGCATCCGGTTTGATTCCTGCCATACGGCACTTGATATCCAGGAATTTCTCTGCTCCTAAGTCTTCTCCGAATCCTGCTTCTGTGATCGCATAATCAGCAAGCTTCATTGCCATTCTGGTTGCAGTCAGTGAGTTACATCCGTGTGCAATATTGGCAAATGGTCCGCCGTGCACGATTGCAGGTGCATGCTCCAGTGTCTGTACCAGGTTAGGTTTTAATGCATCTTTCAACAGTGCACACATTGCACCTTCTGCATGCAGGTCATGTGCCGTTACCGGTTTCTGATCTGCGATCTTCCCGTAAGTATAACCAACGATGATCTTCCCGAGTCTTTCTTTCAGGTCTGCGATATCCTTTGACAGACACAGGATTGCCATAATCTCGGAAGCAACGGTGATATCGTATCCGTCTTCTCTAGGCACACCGTTGACTCTTCCGCCAAGTCCGTCTGTGACGAAACGAAGCTGACGGTCATTCATATCGACGCATCTCTTCCATACAATTTTTCTCGGATCAATATTCAGGTCATTTCCCTGATAGATATGGTTGTCGATCATCGCTGCCAGTAAGTTATTCGCAGCTCCGATTGCATGAAAATCTCCTGTAAAATGAAGGTTGATATCTTCCATCGGCACAACCTGCGCATATCCACCTCCGGCTGCCCCGCCCTTCATACCAAATACAGGTCCGAGGGATGGCTCACGAAGTGCTACCATAGGCTTCTTTCCCATTCTCTGCAGCGCATCTGCAAGACCTACGGTTGTTGTTGTCTTTCCTTCTCCTGCAGGTGTCGGATTGATCGCTGTCACAAGGATCAGCTTTCCGTCTTCTTTCTCAGATTTCTTCAAAAAGTTATAATCAATCTTTGCTTTATATTTTCCATACTGTTCCAGATATTCTTCTGGAATCCCTGCTCTTTCTGCCACCTTTGTAATAGGCTCCATGGTACATTCCTGTGCGATCTCAATATCTGTTTTCATCATTCATTTCCTCCTGATCGTATGCATTCTTATATATTCTTTTTTCGCGTCCCTTTGATACACCACGGACACCTCCTTCAGACATCTGATGATGTAAAAAAAGGACAACACTCATCCCATTCAGGATAAATGCTGCCCAGACGGTCGGCTTCTACCAAGTATCTGATTCCCCTGTGGTACTCCACATTATCCGTCAGTTATCAGAACCTTTCTTTGCTTTTTACTATATTATAATGACACCAACTTGTCAATCCGCAAAATTCAACCAAATCTCTGGTCAGAACCCATTAATTTTCATTTTTTATAACCGTTGACTCTTTTCCCATATGATACTCTCTTCCGAGTACCCGCATGATACTTCTGGAAATCACATCTATAATAATAAAACCGAACGCAATTCCCAGACACGTTTCCAGTAACACAAGCGCGTGCTCTACCGCCACTTCAAAATTCCTGCTGACCAGTCCATACATGAGATAATAAAGCCTTGCCCCCGGCATAAGCGGAAATACTGCTGCAGTTAAAAACAGAGTGGACGGTGCATGGCTGACCCTCGACATAATGAATGCAAATCCGGCAACAAAACAAGAAGCAACAACCATTGCAAAGAAATTACTTGGATACCACTCATATATCAGAAGATAAATTCCCCATGTAAAAAATGCTCCGATACCGGAATATAACACTTTTCTTCCCCGGATTTTAAACCAGCTTGCAAGTCCTGTACATCCGACAGTACAGGAAATCAACTGGACTGCAACATTTTGATTTACATCAAATCCTTCAGCCGGTACATTTCCTAATGTCAGCATTGCAAGTGCAATCCCTGCCGCAATTCCAAATGCTCCTAAAAACGAATTCATTACCTCCAGTGATCCGGAAATAAAGTTTCTCTGCATCACATCTCTCATACCATTAATCGCACCAAGTGCACTGACCAGCAGCATTATGATTCCAATCATAATACAATCCGGATGATGTCCGATTCCTGCCCGGAACACAACCACAATCATCAGCTCAGATAAAAACGCCAGGATCAGATTATAGATCATCAGATTTCCCTCCCGCTTGCTGAGCCATTTTCCTGTCAGGACAAGCATCAGGCTGACAAAGAATGCCACGGCCATATCCTGCAGATCTCCTCCAAAGAATACCGTAAATCCGGTTCCGCCCACAATCTCTGCGATTCCTGTAATGAATTCACTCTGCTCCGGACGCTTCATAATCTTTTCATATCTTCTCTGCAGTTCATGGTCATTCGGATGATGCGAACAAACGTATCGTGACAATGCATTCAGGTAATTCAATTTGTCATATCCGAATCCCGTCGTTTCTATGTGACGGATCTGTGTAATGATCTTCCCTTGCGGACTCTCTACCGTCACCTGGATATTGCTTGGGATCACAAATACATCGTACTTTAAAAATCCATAGCTTTTGTACATGCGGTACAAGCTGTCTTCTACACGGAAAATCTCTGCCCCACACTCCAGCATTGACTCTCCGATATTTAAAATTCCCTGCACTAATTTTTCATAATTCATATATGATTCCCCTTGTAGGTACCTTGTTATATACCCTGTCCTTTCAGACATCTCGTTTCGTTCAGATTTGTTGGTTATGTTTTTCAAATTATATGCTCAGTTTATCACACACTTTCCACTTTCAACATAGTAAAGGGTCACAGATTCTGATAAATTATTTGTGTTCTGCATACATTTTCATAATTCTGCCACCGGATATCCTCAAAGCAGCTCCTGTAGAATAATAGCGCTAAAAATCCGGGGATGTATTGGAAAAATGTTATTCATCTTTCCAGCACACCCCCGGATTCCCAGGTTTTCTCTTTTTCTTATCTTTTTCCGCCAATCCGGGTAATATTCAAAGCACTCTTGCCGATATGATATTCTCTCTTCAGCGTATACATGATGCTCCTTGATAACACATCTACGATAATGAATCCGAATGCAATCGCAAGGCAGGTTGCCATCAGAACAATTGCCTCATCGAATGCCAGTTGTGGATCCTGACTGACACATCCATACATTACATAGTACAGATTCGGTCCCGGAATCAGCGGAAATACCGACGCTGTCAGGAAGATCGTTGAAGGTGCCTTATTCACTCTGGACATGATAAACGCATAAAACGCAACGAATACTGCAGCGATCATCGTTGCCAGGAAGTTACTTGGTCTTACTGCATATACTGCAACATAAATCGCCCATGTAAAAAATGCTCCGATACTGTTGTACCATACCTGCTTTCCACGGATCTTGAACCATAAAGCGAATCCCGTACACGCAACCGTACAGGAGATCAGTTGGATCGGTACGCTGTGGTTCAGAATAAAATGATCGGAATATCCCTCATGGAATAATATGATCGCCAGACCAATTCCAAATGCAATTCCCGCTGCTCCAAG
>CAKRAT010000020.1 GCA_934295165.1 uncultured Dorea sp.
TCTGCCATTGTCAGTACAGATTCGCGCAGTTTTGCACCATTCTGTGAACAGTTATCCATAGAAACCAGTGCCAATGGGGATTTTCCTGCTTTGTATCTTTCATACAGCATTGCTACTACAACTGCCATCGCTCCTGTTGCTTTGTCCGGACCATTCTTAATGTCTGCTTCTACGAATGGGAACCATGTTCCGTCAGCTTTCTGAAGTGCATATCCTTTCTCTGTAATAGTGAATGATACCATTTGAAGAGACTTGCTTGTAAAGATCTCTTTCAGGCGGTTCCACTGTGCCTGATCCGAAGACTGTGCCTTCACCGCTTCCGCCAGAGATCCAAGAACTTTATATTCACGAGTACCGTCTCCGTGCAGGATAACGCTCAGTCCAAGATTATCATATGGATCATAGATCTTATCTACTACATCATAATCAAATGTCTCCACACAGGTAATTCCTCTGTCCAGCACACCCTCTTCCAGAAGACCATCTGCAATACCGCCGATGAAGACACGGAAAATATTACCAATTCCGAAGTGTACCCATCCCGGTTCTTCTTTTGCTTTCTGTGATACCTTCTCTACATCATATCCCGGAAGAGCAATTCCTGCTTCCTTCCATGCTTCCTGATTCTTGATTCCTTCCACTGTTAATTTCATGTTTTCTTCCTCCCTGATTCGTTTTTCTGTTCTTTCTTGTTCTAGTTACGTTTTTGACTTACGTTTATATCTAAGTTGTAAGTGTAGTATAAATCTTACATAAAACATTTGTCCATTGACAAAAAATACAATTTTCGCATTCTGTTTTTGTGCATTTCTCACAAAACACCTGTAAATTCTTGTGTTGTGAACTTATTTATATTAAAATAAACGCAGATCTTTTGCGTATGATTCACGCATAAGTAGATAAAGGAGAATAGCATGAGTGAAAAAGGAATGACGACGATTACTCTGAAAAAGATTAATCGCGATAAGGTTTACCAATATATTTATCAGCAAAAAGAAACTTCCAAGCTCCAGATTGTCCAGGATCTCCAGATGGGACTTTCCACTGTCAGTCAGAATCTGAACGAACTGGAAGCCGACGGACTAATCAGCCGGAACGGATATTTCGAATCTACCGGCGGACGCAAAGCCCAGATCATAAGAATTGTAGATGATTTCCGTATTTCTATCGGTGTAGGGATTTTAAAAGATATGTTCCATATGGTAGCAGTGAATCTCTACGGTGATGCCATTGCCACAGAGACGATTGAACTTCCTTATGAGAACAGTGACGATTATTATAATGTTCTTTCTGAAAATATCGGACAATTTATCACAGAACAAAACTATGATACCGAAAAAATTGAAGGAATATCCATTGCCACCCAGGGGATCATCTCTCCGGACGGAACTTCCGTTACTTATGGAGACATTATGGGCAATACACAGATGCAGCTTTCTGATTTTTCAAAACGGCTTCCGTATCCGTGTCATCTAGAACATGATTCCAAGGCTGCCGCCGATCTGGAACTCTGGAATCATCCTCAGTTTGACAGCGCTCTGATCTTCCTTCTGAATCCGAACCTCGGCGGGGCGATCATCACCAATCATGAAGTACATCAGGGAAGTCATATGCGGAGCGGACTGATCGAACACATCTGTATTGACCCAGACGGACCGGAATGTTATTGTGGCGGCCACGGCTGTCTGGAAACGTACTGTTCTGCCAATACCCTGAAAGAAGCAGCCGGAATGCCTGTAAAAGAATTCTTCCAGCTACTCCACAATTCGCCGACTCCGACACTGGTACAGATCTGGCAGAATTATCTGTCGCATCTTGCATTTGCGATCCGTAATCTGAACCTCGTGATCGACAGTCCGGTGATCATAAGCGGCTACCTTGCTCCGTATTTCCGCAAGGAAGATATGCAGGAACTTTTAGAACAGATTAATACCGGTTCCTTATTCCAGATGACGGAAGACCAGCTTCTGGTTGGGAATCATGGGCAGTATACACCGGCGGTTGGGGCGGCACTTTATTATGTGAAGAATTTTCTGACTCCGGCGGGGGCATAGAATAAAAAGGGAATCCGTTTAGAAGATGGATTCCCTTTCTTTCTCTATATTATGATTTATAAAGTGTTACATTTTTTCTCTCTACGCTCAAGATAAATATAAAATCCCACATTCAGCACAATTCCTACCATCGTCGATACCGGAGCCGCAAAGCCGATCTTCGTAAGGTCCGCATCCGGCTGAATACTCATCACATAAGCAAATGGAAGACGAACCAGCAATGTCTGGATCAATCCCTGCATCATGACCCATATCGTCTTGTTATTACCATTGTAATATCCGACCATACTGAACAGGATTGCTGTCACGATCGTTTCCAGTCCAAATCCTCTCAGATATTCGTATCCTTTCTGGATAACCGCTGCATCCGTTGTGAAAAATCCAGCCAGCATATCTCCTTTTAACATAACCAGTGCAAATACCATACATCCCACGATCAGTCCGACACCGATTCCAGTAAACATGGATTTCTTCGCACGCTTCTTCTTTCCTGCTCCAATGTTCTGCGATACAAAGGATGCCATCGACTGCATCAGCGCACTTGGCACCAGCATCGCAAAGTTGACGATCTTACAGGCAACTCCATAACCGGAAGATGCTTCCAGTCCAAGCCGGTTCACAAATGCACAAAGTGCCAGGAATGACATCTGCGTCAGGAACTCCTGCAGTGCAAGCGGAAGTCCGATCTTCAGGAATTTCTTACACTGACTGTTCAGACCGAAATCTTTTCTGGTAATCTTAAACGGAAGCTCTTTTTTAATCAGAAGGATGACTGCAAATACAACACTGAGTGCCTGTGCCGTAACTGTCGCAATTGCCGCACCTGCTGCATCCATATGGAATCCTGCCACCAGTACCATATCTCCGATCACATTTACAATACATGCAACAAAGACAAACACTAACGGGGATTTACTGTCTCCAAGTCCACGGAAAATCGCAGATAAAAGGTTGTATGCAACAATAAAGAAGATACCTCCTCCACAGATACGCACATATACAGATGTCAGATCAACAGCCTCTTTCGGAGCCTGCATCAGTACTGAGATTGGATGTGCGAATCCTACCATGACAATAAATAATCCGACAGCGATCATCGTAAATACAACAGCCGATCCTCCAATGACCGATCCGATCTGCTCCGTTCTCTTTTCCCCGAGATATCTTGCAATCAGAACCGTAATCCCCATTGCAAACTGCGTGACTACAAATGTTACAAGATTCAATACCTGACTTCCGATAGACACTGCTGAAAGTCCGGATGTAGAACCAAATCTTCCGACTACCAGAAGATCCACTGCTCCATATGCCGCCTGAAGGATCAATGCTCCAAGCACCGGTATCATAAATGCGATCAGTTTCTTAAGAATGCTCCCCTGTGTAAAATCTGCCTTATCGTTCATCGTAGTGTTTCCTCCTTTCACACATGATCTGATAGAATTTTCCGATCGTCTGTATCATACATTCCGCATCTTCCTCTGATATTTCTTCCATATATGGAAGCAGGCTGTTAAAATATTGTTCGTCATATTTCTGCGACAGTTCTGTCCCTTTTGATGTAACAGTGATGTATGTAACACGTCCGTCCTCTTCGGAAGCAATCTTCTGAAGATATCCTTTTTCTTCCATTTCCTTGACCGTTCTTGTAACACCCGGTCTTGGAAGTTCCATTGCATCACTAAGATCTGATACTTTTACCTGTATGCCTTTTCTTTCCAATGACTGAATTACATCCAGATACTGAATAAAGGATGCTCTGACACCTTCCGGCAGCGGCGGGAGCATATCCCGGATCCGTTTTGCCTGATAGCATGCATCGAACATCCTTTTTATGATTTCACTTGTCATATTTTGTCCTCCTTATATAATCATCCTCCAATTACTGCTTACCATTCTCTTTATATTGCAATACATTCATACGATTCTGTAAATAAACAGTAATCCAGAATAATTACCTCAGTTAATTACCACTGATAATTATATGTAGATTTCAAAATTTGTCAAGCGTTTATTTAATTGTTAACCGCTTGTTGTTACAAATTGGCAATATTCCACTGGATTATCCTACGTGACGTTCAAATCTCTGGAATCCAAGGATCTTCCCGATTCGTTCCATCGCATCGTCCGGAATCACCAGATCAACGGCTTTAAGGTTATTCTCAAGCTGCGACGGCTTACTTGCCCCTGCGATCACGCAGCTGATCTCCGGATGTTTTAGAATCCATGCCAGTGCCAGAATTGCTACATTCGTCCCCAGATCATCTGCCACTTTTGACAGTTCCTCCACAATTGCAAGATTTTCATCCGTCAGCAGGTTATTAATCTGCTTATCCGCCTGATGTGTTGCGCGGGATCCTTCTGGATATGGCTGTCCTTTTTTATATTTACCAGTCAGAAGTCCCTGTGATAATGGTGAAAATGAAGTAATACCAATTCCATATTTTCTACATGTTCCCATGATCTCATGCTCGATATAGCGGTCTACCATATTGTACTGCGGCTGGATTACTGTGACTGGATATAAACCACGCTTATCAATGATCTTCTGTGCTTCTTCAATCCTTGCACTTCCCCATTCTTCACTCACACCATAATATAACACTTTTCCCTGTGCAACCAGATCACTCATCGCACGAAGTGTCTCTTCCAGATCTGTGTTCTCATCATAGCGGTGGCAGTAATACAGATCCAGATAATCTAATTTCATATTTTTCAGAGACTGCTCACAATTCTCCATAATGTGCTTTCTGGAAAGTCCTCTGTCATTCACACCGTCTCCTGTTGGGAAATAAACCTTACTCGAAATCACCAGATCTTTTCTCGGAAATTGTTTTAGCACTTCTCCGAAGAACCTTTCTGCTGCCCCTCCTGAATATGCATCTGCACAGTCGAAGAAATTAATTCCATTCTCATAGGCAAGTTTTACAACTTCTTTTGCCACATCTTCCCCGGAACTTCCTTTCAGATCTGTCATCCAGCTTCCAAGTGCAATTTCACTTACTTTGATTCCTGCTTTTCCTACATTACGATATTTCATATATGTATCCTCCTTTAAGAAAATTAGTTAAATGTTTTCACATTATTATAAAAGGAAACTGCAACTTCTCTACACAATCTCCCGTTCCATAATTTCATATAGAAGTATCTTGCCGGTAAGCGGATTTCTCTGATTAAATGATAATCTATTCTCTTTATCCGAAATTACCCGTCCAAATCTCTTCTTGTCAATTATATTCCGTATTTTTTCAGATCTACCCTGCCGTTCACCACTTCAACCCCATCTGCCCGGAGAAGTTCTGCCTGCACATTCCTGCCTCCAAACGCAAATGCTCCGGCAAGTTCCCCTTTGGCATTGACCACACGGAAACACGGAATATGTTCCGGATCCGGATTCTTGTGAAGTGCATTTCCAACTGCCCTTGCCATTCTTGGTTCTCCTGCCATCTCAGCAACCTTACCATAAGTTGCCACATGTCCTTTCGGAATACGCTTCACGGCTTCATAGATTCTCTTTGCCGGACTGTCCGTGATCAGGTCATAGCTCTCTGTAATCATCCTTTTGATCTCCTCTTCCGGAATTGTTCCATCTAAAATAACTGTATTCCAGTGCTCCTTATTCAGATGATATCCTGCAGTTACCGACTCATATGCCGAGCGCCAGAAACCACGCCACTGTGGATCTACTTTTACATTTAAATTAATATACCCGTCACGCTCATAAATCCAGAGAAATGTCTTCTTACTTCCCTTTACCCGCACCAGCTGCCAGTTCGGATCACGGAATGGTCTTTCTTCATATACATTATCAAAAGACATCCCATATGCCAGTGCTTCCTCTCTTGTCATCATAATTCTATCCGCTCCTTTTTCTGAAAATCTAAACTTTGCGATTTTCAATGAGTTCCAACTTCTTTCATATCTACATTATCAGATTTCATCATTCCTGTAAACTATGATACTTTATAGTTAATAAGTACTGGATATTGAAAATATTTTTTTTAATGATAACCGGGATTAAAAATCATTTATTTTATTCACAAACAAGAATCCTCAAAACAAAAACTGGATTTCATCACATATCTCTATATATTTTTCCGTATAAATGCTGCCCTTCTCCCAGATAAAATCAAAATCATGCTGCATTTTAAAATCCGTCAGTTGAATTTCTTTTAAAGTCCCTGCCTTCAACTCATCTGCCACAGCAATTTTATACATGAATGAAATTCCACAATCGCGTTTAAGAAGTTCTATAATCGTATGCATATTTTCCACTTCTATATAATGTCTAAAATCTTTAATCTCCATACCTCTCGCAAGCAGTAATTCTTCCAGAATATTTCTTGTTCCGGATCCCGGTTCACGTACCAGCAGACGTTCCTGTACCAGATTGTTCAAAGTCCCAGGACATTTCACCTCGAATTTATGACCGGATGCACATACTGCCACATAATCTTCCAGACTGTAATTTTTATATCCATATTTTTCTTTTGGATAATTTCCCTCTACCAATGCAAGATTCAGAACCCCGTCATCCAGTAATCCCAGCAGCTGCATGGTATTTCCATAATGAATATGCAGATTGATTTCCGGATGTTTACGCAGAAAAGCTGCTATTTTATCCGCAATTGCATATTCTCCAATCGTCATCGTCACCCCAATAGAAAGCGATTCTCTTTTCTCCATATCATTTTTTATTTCATGCCTTATTGCCAGCTGATCATTCTTCATTGTCATAAGGCGTTTTCTTAAAATCACTCCTGCCGGTGTCAGATCTAACTGTTTATTATGATAAGAAAATAAGCTGGTATCATATTCATTTTCAAGGAAACGAATATGTTGCGATACTGCAGGTTGTGTAATATGTAATCTTCTCGCCGCCTCTGTAAAATTCATTGTTTCACATACCGTTAAAAATGTGTCTGTTCTAAAATCCAGCATATCCGTCCCTCTTTCACTCTTTTTGTCAATAATTTTTTGTTATCGTTTAATAATATTATATAATTTTTTATTATTGTTTGCCAGTGTTATAATTTCTGTTGGAAAATGAATATGAACAAAAGAAATGAGAAAGAGGTAATCAACATGAACTTTATTCAGAAAAAACTTACCGGTATTCTGGTCTGCTTTGTGATTGCAGTACCTTCCTGGCTTCTTGGAAAGACGTTCCCCGTTGTCGGTGGACCTGTCATCGCAATCCTTGCCGGAATGCTGATCACATTAGTATGGACCAATAAAGGAAAAGCCGAATCCGGTATCAAATGGACTTCTAAGATCATCCTGCAGACAGCAGTTGTCCTGCTTGGATTCGGAATGAACCTTGGCGTCATCTTACAGACAGGAAAACAGTCACTCCCAATCATCGTATGTACGATCAGTACTTCCCTGATTATCGCATGGCTGCTCCGTAAGATTATCAACGTACCTTCAAACACTTCTATTCTGGTAGGAGTCGGCTCTTCCATCTGTGGTGGATCTGCAATTGCTGCCACTGCACCTGTCATTGATGCAGACGATACTGAAGTTGCACAAGCAATCTCCGTAATCTTCTTCTTCAATGTTATCGCTGCCGTACTCTTCCCTGTACTTGGAAGTGCACTTGGCTTTGACACAACAGGCGGCGGATCTTTCGGATTATTCGCCGGAACTGCAATTAATGATACTTCTTCTGTTACGGCTGCTGCCTCTACCTGGGACAGTATGTGGAACCTCGGAAGCGAAACACTGAATACTGCCGTTACGGTAAAACTTACCCGTACACTGGCAATCATTCCAATTACATTGGTGTTATCCCTGATCCGTGCAAAATCCGCCGCAAAATCCGGCAATGCTGATTCTTCAGAGAACAAATTCAGCCTGAAGAGAGCATTTCCTATGTTCATCTTATATTTTATTATTGCAGCTGTAATTACTACTGTATGTATGAGTATGGGTGTCAGTGCTGATGTATTTGCACCGTTAAAAGAATTATCGAAGTTCTTTATCATCATGGCTATGGCTGCGATCGGGCTGAACAGTAATGTTGTGAAGCTGATCAAATCCGGAGGAAAACCACTTCTGCTTGGCGGATGCTGCTGGGTTGGAATTACGGTTGTGAGTCTGGGGATGCAGCATATGATGGGGATATGGTAGGTTTCTACTTAATTCACTAAACTGGATACCCGAACCGGAAAATCAAGGCTTCTGCTTCACCAGATGCCTAGCTCACAAAAATATCTGTACAAATTATATAAGGTAGCGGGGTTCACAACTCCACTACCTGTCTCTGTAGATATAACTTCTGATCCAGATTTCCCGTTCACTGGCTGATCTCTGTTTTCCGGTTTCCATTTTCCGGTTTTCTATCTGTTCTGTGCAATTGCCGCATCTACCACATGCTCCAATAAGATTGAAGTCGTCACCCCGCCGACTCCTCCAGGAACCGGTGTGATTGCTTCCACGATCTTCTCTGCTTCTTCGAAATTCACATCTCCACAGAGTTTTCCTTCTTCATTCACATTTATTCCGACATCAATCACGATCTGACCTTCTTTCAGATAACTTCCGTCGATGACTCCGGCCCTTCCGGCTGCTACAACCACAATATCCGCTTCCTTTACTACAGATTGCATATCTACTGTTCTGGTGTGGCAGACAGTTACAGTCGCATTCTTCTTGATCAACATCATCGCTGCCGGTTTTCCGACTACAAGACTTCTTCCGACAACCACTATTTTCTTGCCTGTGCAGTCAATTCCGTAATGATCCAGCACTTTTATGCAGGCACTTGGCGTGCACGGTGCATATCCCATATCTTTTCCCATGAATACGCCTGCCATGGAAAGATCCGTAATTCCGTCTACATCTTTTTCTACTGCAAGTGCATTCACGATTTTGTTTTCGTTCAGATGTTTTGGAAGTGGTCTGAATAATAAAACTCCGTGGATTTTTTTATTCTTATTTACCTGATCGATCGTCTTTAATACCTCTTCTTCTTTTACATCTGCTGGAAGAAGGAATTTCTCATATGCTACGCCAAGTGTCTCACATCGTTTTGTTGCACCTCTTTCGTATGCGATATCATCTTCTCTTTCCCCGATACGGATGATTCCAAGTGCCGGTATAATATTCTGTTCTTTTAAATTTTCTACTTTTGCTTTGATTTCTTCATTAATAGAAGCATTTACTTCTTTTCCTAATAGTAATTTTGCCATTTTTGTCCTTCTGCTTTCTTAATTTATATCTTCTTCAGATGGTTCCGTACTTTTATCTATTCCGCTCTGTCCATCGGAATCCTGATAATTTTTAGATTTTCTTTACCGGATACGGCTGTTTACTTCCGCAAATATCCGGTCTGCTTTCGCTTCGTATTCCGCTCGCAGGGAATCTGTCAGATGATTGAGTTCTTCCGCTCTTTTTCTATCTTTCATTGATTTCGTGTTAATATATACATTCAACGAAGCGCCCTGCATCGCCGATTTTAAAAGTGTTGCCCCGACTCCGGCATCGCTTAATGCAATCCGGCTTCCTTTCTCTGCAAATACTTCTACCAGATCGATACCTCTGGCACAGGTCTTCATAATCTCGATTGGGACACCGCATGCGGTATTCAATGCTTCTTCCATGATCTCTTCTTTTTTTGCAATCTCTTCCGGCGTAGACTTTGGAAGTCCATATGCCTTGCTGAGCGGCTCAAATGCTTCGGCATCTTTATCCATCAGTTCTAAGAATTCTTTTGCAATCTCATCTGCCTGCTTCTTGCATTCGATGATCTCTTCTTCTACATCCGCATATGTTTTCTTTCCTACAGTCAGACTTCCTACCATATTACCGAGTGCGATCCCAATGGCTCCGGCTAACGCCGATGCACCACCGCCTCCCGGAACGGCTGCTTTACTTGCAAGGACTTCTATGAAATCTTCACAGGTCTGGGATTTAAAATTTCTATTTAAATTTTCCATGTTATACCTCATTTCTTAAAATCATGGGTACATTATACACTGTGAACTCTTTTACTGCAATACAGTAAATTGGGAACGGAGGATTTTAAAAAATCCCTAAAGCAGAGGATTTTTCTTATCTTTTCCGCTTTAAGGATTCCTTTTTTAATTTCATATGTTTTATATTCCCAGAACAATCTTGATCAACAATAATGCCAGCACCAGCAGAATGATCGGCTTAATAATCTTCACACCATTCTTCACAACCATATGAGCGCCAAGATAATGTCCAGCGATACTGAATATTGATGCTGAAAGTCCCAGCACCCATAAAATCTTACCAGCCAGAATAAATGTGATCAGTGCCGATATGTTCGATGTCAGATTGACAACCTTCACATTACCGGTCGCCTTCTCCATATCAAGTTTTCCTAATTTGGTAAATGCCAGCAGTAAAAATGTGCCGGTTCCCGGTCCGTAAAATCCATCATAGATACCGATCACGAAAGAACAGGCCGCCATGATCAGATACTGTTTCTTTCTGGTAAATCCTTCCGGGATTACTGGTTTTAAATCCTTATCCCGCAATACACAGACTGCTACGGCCGGAAGTACAAATACCAACACCGTTTTAAGTACTTTATCGCTGATGATCAGTGCCAGATTCGCTCCTGCAACCGAACCTACGAATGCGCAGGCTACCGTCCCCGGAACCAGAAACATGTCAACACACCTGCTTTTTACCAAATGCCATGTTGACACCGCTGTTCCCGTCGCCGATGACAATTTATTTGTTGCAATCGCATGATGCACCGGAATCCCCGCAAACATATATGCCGGTAACGAAATTAATCCGCCGCCTCCGGCAATTGCATCCACAAAACCGGCAAGAAATACCAGTGGGCATACAATAAAAAATTCATGTAAATTCATATGTTTCTCTCCTTCATACTCTCAATCCATAAACTAATCTATCGCATCCCTATATTCATGTCAAGTTCATTTTCTGCTGCACTTCCCTGACAAGGCTCTGCTCCACCAGCAACAATCTCTGTTTCCTTCACACCGCCAAACAGCTTCTCTGGCATGAAACTTAAATAACGTCCGATCGTTCTTGCAATAAAGCCAACCAAAAGCGCAGCAACAACGGTTCCTTCTCTTACCCCATCCAGTCTTCCTGCCAGAACCCAAGACAGAACCGCCGCAATCACTGCCATACTTACATCAAAGCATATCTTCGTCACACCAAACTCTGTTTTCCAGCGGAACACTACCGCACGGACAAAAGACTCTCCCGGAAGCATAACAACATCTGCCAGCACTTCCATGTATACCCCGGTACCCAGAATCAGACAGCCAGCCAGAAGATCAATCAGTTTCACCGGATAAATAGAAGGATTCACGAATCCCAGCAGAATCATACACGCATCAATAAAGTATCCAAAAATCAATGATACCGGAATCTGTAACAAATGTTCTACTTTAAAATTCTTTCCAAGCAGGATCAACTGTAACACGATCAGTAAAATACTGAAGAAGATTGTAAAATTTCCTAATGTAAATGGATAATTCAGGCTCAGCACATATGGAATTGATGAAATCGGTGATGTTCCAAGATTTGCCTTTGTGATCAGCGCAACACCAAGTGAATTTACAAAAAGTCCAATTAAAAAGATGATATATCTTTTTATGATGTAATTATTTTGTTTCTTCTTACTCAATTTACTATACTCCTTTCTTATAACAACTTTTATTATCGTATCACTTCTCCCTAAAACATGTCAATACAGACATGTTTGTAACAATATATTTTCTGTATATCTATTGGAACTACTCATGGATTATGCTATACTCACAAAAGAGACGGACAGAACCTTCTCCCTCAAAAACATAAAAATGACTGAAACAATAATCCCTGAAACTATTGTAATAGCTATAGAATATAGAAATCAGAAAGGATGTCTCATGGAAACACTAAAATACGCAATCCTCGGATTACTTATGAAAAAAGATATGACCGGATACGAACTGACCAAAGAATTCAACTCTGCGTTGTTCGAATTCTGGAATGCCAGCCACAGCCAGATTTATCCAAAATTAAAAGCCCTGACAAAAGAAGGCCTGATTGAATATCATATAGAAATAACCGGAACTGTACTGGAAAAAAAAGTATATACTATCACAGAAAACGGAAAAAAAGCATTCAAAAAATGGGAAGAGACACTCTATCCGATGCCTTCTCTTCCCAAAGATGAATTCCGCTTGCAGCTTTTCTTTTCCCATCTTGCCTCTCCCGAATTCCGTATACAACTATTACATGATCAACTGAGCCAACATCTTGACCGTCTTCAATATCTGAAAGAAGACATGGAAAAATTTACCACAACTCCTCCTGCAGATGATGAACTGTTTACCGACTATCTCGTCTTAAGCGGAGGCATTGCCCGGGAAGAAGCGATGTGTGACTGGCTGAAAGAATGTATCCGATTATGTAAAAACAGACCGTAAGAACAGCTGCCTCTCCTGTTCTTTACGATCTGCACTTTCTATCTACAATGTTTATATCTACTACATTGTAAATTCCACTTCAATATCCTTATTTCCCGGAATCTTATACTGTTCTTCCACATCCGATCCCCAGCTGTCGATTCCTCCGACACCACGAACTGCACCATAGATGCAAAGTACCGTTCTTCTTGCCGGCGGCAGTTCTTCCTGATGCGTTGCATTCTCAAGCTCTTCTGCCGTATATGGAATACATGAAAATGCGAACACAGAATGATTGATCCCGCTGCCCGCACGGAACGTAATCCCACTTTCTTCTATGTGACGGTTCCGGTTATCCTGAACCGAACTTCTCTTTACCGTCACCCATGCCGTATCCATATGCATGCCACATTCCTGCGGAACCAGATATGGTGTAACCGGAAGTCCTTCTACCTCATAAATTCCATGCATACCTCCGGCCTTTCTGTCCGGATATGTCTCCCCCGATAATCCTTCGTAAACAAACCCATCCGCTTTCGTCGGCATAATAAACCGCATACCGAATGCCGGAAGTTCCGGCATCCCCTCTTTTCCATAATAATGCGCTCTTACTCTTACATTCCCATCTGAATAAACCAGATAAGATACCTTCACCTGTGTTACCGGAATTGTCAATGTCTCATATGTAAATATGACTTCCACACGCTCTGCCGTTTCCCTGTCGGAATATTTATTATTTACCGGTGAAACCGGCTTTTCAATCTTTGTTCCGTCTATCCGCACCTGAATATCCACACATTTTTGGAACATATCCGCAGCCAGCCACATACCCGCCCGGAACGGAAATCCGTTTCCACGGTCATTATCTGTTGTCGCTCTCCAGAATGTCGGCTTCGGCGTCCTATACAACCATTCTTTTCCATGCTTTACCATGGATTCCAGTCCTCCCGTCTGATAAGAAAAAATCAGATGAAAGTCTTCTCCGTGTACTCCCAGTGTCACGTCTCCGTACACAATCCTTAATTTTCCTCTATCTGCGTAATCCATAGTAATGTCTCACCTCCTGCATTGCCGGCTTTTCTGTTCTGTCTGCAAATAAAATACCATTTCCGGAAAATTCATAATCCGATGGTCTGTCATCAAAATCTCCACCATAGCGTAATACATCCCGTCCTGTCACCTCATCCTTCACCAGAAGTGCCTGATCAATATAATCCCAGATAAATCCACCCTGATAATTCTCATACTGATCTGTCAATCTGATATAAGACTCCATTCCTCCCAGTGAATTTCCCATGTCATGCATATATTCACATAAGATAAATGGTTTCTTCGGATTATTCTCCAGATATTCTTTTACATTCTCCGGTGAAGTATACATCTGGCTTTCCATATCAGAGATGACATCCTCGTACGAACGGTTATGGAATACTCCTTCGTAATGTACCAGTCTGTCCGGATCTTTTTCTTTATAATAGCGGTTCATATCTCTTAATACATCACCTGCATAAGATTCATTTCCAAGCGACCAGAATAATACAGATGTATGATTTTTAAATGTCTCAAAATTCGAAATGGCACGATCCATAGTGCATGCTTTCCAGCATACCAGACTTCCCGGAACATTCCATGACGGCTCCACGGCTCCCATCTTCTGCCACGATCCATGTGTCTCCAGATTTGTCTCCGCCATCAGATAGATGCCTGCCTGGTCACATCTGTAATACCAGGAAATACGGTCCGGATAATGACAGGTTCTGACTGCATTGATATGATTCCGTCTGATACATTCGATATCCCACTTTTCGTCCGCTTCGCTGATACATCTTCCACTCTTTGCGTTCCATTCATGACGGTTCACGCCATTGATGATCAGACGCTTTCCATTCAGAAGCATCTTTCCATCCTTTAATTCAATCTTACGAAAACCAATCTCATAAGGCACAATCTCTACAGTTGCGCCTTTTTCATTCTGTACCTCTATCAGAAGTTCGTACAGATACGGATCTTCATTCCTCCACGCATGTATCGGTTCTTTTAATTCATATCGGAAGTGGAGTTCATTATTTACCGATCCTTCTACCGGAAGATTTTTCTGAATCACCGGACTGTTCAGATTTTCCGTTTCATCCAGCAATGTCGTATTTTCTTCATCACAGGTATCTTTCAGTGAAACTTTTATCTTGCCCTGGATATTATTTTCCTTCTTTTTCTGCGATAGCCGGATGTCCAACTCCAGTTCAGCTTTTCCCTCTTCCGGATGATACTTCGGACGTACCCATAGATCTTCTACATGAACTGCCGGAATTCCATACAGATTCACATCCCTGAAAATTCCAAAAAAACGGAAGAAATCCTGATCTTCCAGAAATGCCGCCGTACTACGCTTATGCACTTCCACGGCCAGCAGATTGTCTTTATCTTTGACATATGATGTAATGTCAAACTCTGAAACGGTAAAACTGTCCTCTGCATAACCGACAAACTCTCCGTTCACCCATACATAGAATGCCTGTTCCACACCCTCAAAACTTAAGACAATCCGCTTTCCTCTCAATCCGTCATTCAGATCAAATCTGCGGATATAAGATCCCACCGGGTTATATTCTGCCTGGCTGAACATTCCTTTTCCTTTTTCTTTTCCAAATCCTGCCGGCCTTCTGTAAATATGTCCCTCCCACGGATACATCGTATTAATGTAATGGATCTTATCATATCCAGCCAGTTCAATGTGCTGTGGCACTTTCATTTCATCAAAGCTTCTGCAGTCAAACCATTTCTGATAAAAATCAGCCGGCCGTTCCAATGCATTCACCGAATAGTGAAACTTCCAGATTCCATTCAGCGATTGTTTTAACCGCTGATCGTTCTTCTTATAATCTTCCTTGTTCTCGTAAAATTTATGATCACTGTGTGCATCCAGACGATTCACACGGAACACCTGTGGATCGTCCAGCCATCTGATGTCTGCTTTCATTTGTCTCTTGCACCTCCATTTATTTTTTGTCTGTTTATCGGTAAACCGTTATCTCTAAATCCTATCCCCAAGTCTCTCTACCGGGCGGATATCAATAACCAAGTGCCTCTTTCCGGTCCATCCAGAAATGAATCCCCGTCGTGGAATCCATCCATCTGTCCTCATTAAAATCTTTAACCTCCACCCACTCTCCTTTTCTGTATACAAAATTCTCATCGACCAGCGACCAGGCCTCTTCAAATTCTTCCATCTCATCAAAGCTTTTTATCGAAAGCACCTTTGCCTTGCTGCACCGGCAGGACGGAAGTGTTGCTGAAGTCCTCTTTGCATCGGCAGGGATCAGAAGCTGTACCACCCGGTCATTTACACATTTCTTATATCCAAGAATTGGTCCTGTCTCCGGACAATGCATGCGGAACCACTGCGTCGTTTCATCCGACTGAACACCATCCAGCTTAGCATGTTCCAATACAGCTCCATACAGGTCAGCACCTCTGATATTGCATTCCCTCATATCACATTCCCGGAATGCCGCCGTCTTCATAGTGGCATTCTGAAAATTCGCACCATGCAGGGAATTCCCGTCAAATAATGCATTTTCTACACTGCTGTTTTCAAAATTCACACCTTCCAGATTCACATTCTGAAAGGAACTCAGTGCGAAATCCATATTGTGCAGATCCATTCCACTCAGATCCATATCTTTGAATTCACATTCCCGGAATATCGGTCTCTCTCCTGCATCTCTTAATTTCAAAGCTTCCAGAAGTGCCTCTTTCTTTATCTCTTTCATCGAACTACACCTCTTCACTCCCCGTATTATCTATACAATTTGCCTTTTTTACTGATAGTTTTATTATACCTCAATTCCAGATAAAAGAAATCCCCAAAATACCTTGTCATGCAGTATTTTGAGGATTATATTTTCGTCATTAACAAATAAACTATACTGGGGTTTCAACTGTTCCCTGATTCTTATTTCAGGAAATCTTCATCATCAAAATAGTTGATTCTCATAGCAGCCTTTACATCTTCCAATGTCTCTGCCGCTTTTGCCTCAGCTACTCTGCTTCCTTCTCTCAGTATCTCGAATACTTCCGGAAGCTTCTGCTCCCATTCTTTTCTTCTTGCACGGATCGGTGCCAGCTCTGCCTGCAGTACCTTGTTCAGGAACTTCTTCACTTTAACATCGCCCAGACCACCGCGCTGGTAATGTGCTTTCAGTTCGTCCAGATCCTTGTACTCCGGCCAGAATTCTTCGAAATATTCATCCTTACAGAATGCATCCAGATAGATAAATACCGGATTACCTTCTACCTGTCCCGGATCTTCTACACGAAGATGATTCGGATCAGTAAACATAGACATTACTTTCTTCTTAACAACATCTTCTTCATCAGAAAGGTAAATGCAGTTTCCAAGAGATTTACTCATCTTTGCTTTTCCGTCGATTCCCGGAAGTCTTAAACATGACTTGTTAGACGGCAATACAATCTCCGGCTCTGTCAGCGTCTCACCGTATACACTGTTAAACTTGTGTACAATTTCTTTACACTGCTCGATCATCGGCATCTGGTCTTCTCCTACCGGAACCGTCGTTGCACGGAATGCTGTAATATCTGCCGCCTGGCTGATCGGATAACAGAAGAAGCCAACCGGAATACTTGCCTCAAAATTTCTCTGCTGGATCTCCGCTTTTACCGTAGGGTTTCTCTGTACTCTGGATACAGTAACCAGATTCATATAATAGAATGTTAATTCTGTCAGCTCCGGAACCATAGACTGGATAAAAATGTGACATTTCTCAGGATCGATTCCACATGCCAGATAGTCCAGCGCTACGTTCATAATATTCTGACGAACCTTCTCCGGATGCTCGGCATTGTCTGTCAGCGCCTGGGCATCTGCGATCATGATATAGATCTCGTCGTATTCTCCTGAATTCTGTAATTTTACACGCTCTTTCAAAGAACCTACATAATGACCAACATGAAGACGTCCTGTCGGGCGGTCACCTGTTAAAATAATCTTGCTCATCTTACTTATCTCCTTAGCATATATTTCAATAACCTGTATGGGTATACAAATTCATTGTCCTAATTATTTTATTATAATTCTTTCTAAAGTAAGCGTCAATATAACAATATAGAAAAACAGCACATTCATCTTATATACTGTAATCACTAAAATGAATGTGCTGTAATTATTATTATTTACTGTCTTTTACGCATCCGCAAAACGGTACCAAGAATTACCATTATTGAAATAAGCATTGCCACTACTGGAAGAACTGTATTGACTGTATCTCCTGTCTTGACAGATGAGGCTTTCTTGTTTTGACTTGTTTTGCCTTTACCGGTCGTGATATCGGATGTTTTCGTCTTGCCGGCATCTTTTCCGGTTCCTGAATCAACCGCACTTCCTGAACCTGTTCCGGTTCCTGTGCCGTTACCATTGTCGGTTCCTGTGCCGTTACCATTTCCCGGATCCGGTGTCGGATCTGGATCTGGTGTCGGATCTGGTGTCGGGTCTGGTGTCGGATCCGGGTTCGGATCAACAGCTGCAGGTTCCAGATTCGTGGTTCTCCATAACTGTGTTCCGTTGAACGGATTTGCAGTTCCGATTACCCAGTAATCTGATGTCTTTTCAAAGATACGGAGTCCATGATTATAACGGTCTCCGAAACCATTTGTTGTAACCTTTTCCACACTTGCTCCTGCAGATCCTTTATCCGTGATTTCGAATAAATCAAATCCGGCTTCGGATGTTACAAAGTATTTCAAAGATGTTGCCAGACCTTTCAGATTTTCTTTGGTGACATAGCTGATCAACATCTTATAAAGTGCTTTCACATTATCCGGGAGCTTATCTGTAATAGAGTCCAGAATTCCTTCCAGTGTCTCATAAGCATCTGCAAATTCTTCAATCTCTGTAGTATCGATCAGTGCTGACATAGCTGCCATTGTATTGTTCATCTGTGTCAGTTCCGTCATCATGTCTTCCGAGATCATTCCATACTTGATAGATCCATCCAATAATCCTGATACCAGTTTATTTGTCTGCTCATTGCTTAATGTTATCTTTTCAGTTGCAACTGCTTTCTGATTTGAAGAATAACTTGCGGTTGCCGTTGCAGCTGCACGTTCCTGTGCTGCTTCGATTGCAGACTGCACAAGTTCTTTTGCAGATGATTCGTCTATTGCCGCAGTTTCTACAGCCATATCATTTACTGCTGAAACTGCCTGTGTCCCAACTACTGCTGTATTCTCCGCACTCTGTCCCTCTGCCGATTTCTTGAACATTAATTCAAGAAGAACTCGCAGATAATTCAACTGACTTTCCCATTCTTCTTTTGACATCTTGAGAATGTCGCCATTTGTAAACTTCGTAATAGGCTCAAGGAGTGTTGTCGTATCCATCGTTCCTACATAGAGCTTACCATTATACACAGTGGTCTGCCATGTATACTGGTTCATATGTGTTCCCATCTTTTTAGAAGTTTTGTCCGTTGCGGTATACCCGGATCCTAAACCAGTCAGGCTCGTAGGGAATGCCTCTGTCGGATCACCCACAACTTTTTCAATCTTCTCATCTTTATCCATACGATATAAGTTAATGGACTGGTTCAGATTTGTTGCCTGTGTTGTAAAATCTTTTCCTGTAATAAATCCCTGTAAAGCACTGGATACATCATTGTAATCGCCAATGTACAGGTAATCACCGTATACCTGCAATGTGCATGCACCTGCACTTACACGTTCTTCATCAAGACCGTATGGATATTTTCCGCCATTTCCTGCAAGTACAGACCAGCTCCATGCCGACTTGTCTGTCACATTACCATTGCACGTTCCTTTTAGAATTGCAAATGTCTGGAGTGTTCCGTATTCATTCTTTGTAGCCGCAGTTCCTGTACAGATTACAACGTATAATGCATTATTATACTCTACAACCTGATAAATACCGCCGCCTCCGTTCACGTCAGAACGGCGATATGCCGGTTCAATACCAAGTGCTTTCATATCATCCATTTCCAGAATTCTTTTAAAAGAATCCTGTCCCTTTGAAGGATCTTCCGATGCAGACAGGAACACACCTTCTGTATCCAGGCATCCTGCAACCATGGCATCTCCATATGTTGCAATTGCTCTTGTGGAAGTGAATACCTTATCACTTACCAGCTGGCGGAATCCGTTGATATCCACACAATCATAAATACATGTCAGTTTATCATCATTTGCCGGATCTACCTCGTAGATACACGGGAATCCATTCTGCATTGCGATTGCTGTATTAATCGTAACCGCATCCAGATCCGGATTGTTTACATCCATCACCATTCCGACAAAATACAGTTTTCCATTCATCTTTATTGCACTTCTGAATGTCGGAATAATTCCATTCGTAGACTTGGACATCAGGATCTTTGTCTCACCGGTCTTTACATTAAACTTAAAGAGCATTCCTCCGGCATTCTTTCCATCCGGCTCATTGATATATAACTGTCCGTTATACATCGCATTGACCATAGCTGTTGCAGCTTCCGGCGACATGCCTTCCATTCCTCTTTTCAGAATTGCTGCTGCTCCCAGTCCTCCGTACATCGTATTGATGTACACCCAGTCTCCATAAGATGAAGATGCATAACTGTAAGACTGTCCACGGTCACCATTTCCGATTTCACTTTCCCCAACAACATATGGTGCAATTTCCCCATTGCCCATATAATCTACCACGCCATCGGCTTTGCCTGTCGCAGTATCTGCATGAGAAACTTTCTCAAATGTAACTCCTCCTCCAGAGTACGTGTACTGTGGTGAAAGTTCTGCTGCTGAAGCCGGTACAACACTCGCAACTGTCATAGCGCCGGCAACAACCACTGTAAGTAGTTTTTTTAACTTTTTCCTCTTCATTTTGTCACCTCTTACAACTTTCTCTATCATTTTGTATCCCTACAACTATAATCTAACATAAAAAAACCCGGTGAGAAAGTCTTTTCACCGAGTTTATTGATATTTCATATACATATTATTTGTTATGCTGCTCCTCTGCTCCCGTTCCGGTATGCAGCTTCGAATTCTTTCAGTTTTTTCTTCGCTTCATTGCTTAGATTCTTTGGTACATCTATCTGAACAGTCACATACTGATCTCCGTATCTTCCTGCATCTTTCATTGATACAATTCCTTTTCCTTTTAACCGTATCTTCGTTCCGGACTGTGTTCCCGGATTAATCTTACATACAACTCTTCCGGTCAGTGTCTGGACAACCGCTTCACCGCCTAATACCGCTGTAGTAAACGGAATTGTGACGGTGGAATAGACATCCATATCTTTCCGTTCGAATCCCGGACGTTTACCGACTCTGACTTTCAGTAACAGATCTCCTGCCTTGCCGCCTGAAAGTCCCGGCATTCCTTTGCCACGTAGGCGGATACTTTTGCCGTCGCTGATACCGGCAGGAATATGCACTTTCAATGATTTTCCGGCCGCGTTGCTGCCCTGTGTGTCTGACAGACGGATGACTTTATCTCCACCGAACGCAGCCTCGTCAAATGTTACATCTATTTCGGCAGTCACATCGGAACCATCCTGCCGGAAACTTCCACCTCCGCCAAATCCATGACTTCCGAAATCATTTCCAAAACCACCGAATCCATGGAAACTGCTTCCGGCTCCTTCCTGAAATCCGCTGCCAAATATATTCTTCAGGATGTCGTCCATATCGCCGCCTTCGAAATGATATTCATGAAAGCTTCCGTTTGGTCCCGTATAACTGTAAGTTCCGCCACCCTGCCCGTTTCCATAACCATAGGTTTCACTGCCTCCGGCTCCAGCACTGCCGTCAAAAGCCGCGTGACCGAACTGATCATATAATTTCTTTTTTTCCGGATCACTCAGCACATTATATGCTTCCGTTGCTTCTTTGAACTTCTCTTCTGCCTGTGCATTTCCGGCATTGGTATCCGGGTGGTATTTCTTGGCCAGTTTACGATATGCTCTTTTTATTGTACTCTTGTCTGCACTCCTGCTGATTCCAAGAACATCATAATAATCTCTTTTTGCCGCCATTATTCTCCCTCCCGTCTTTTATGCTATACTATTTCTTCTTATTAATATCTATGTGAACAGGACTCCGTGGAATATGTGAACTTCTTACGTTATCCTGATTATTTTCTGTTTATGATATTGTACCCCACAGGCTTAATACCTGTGGGGTACGTTTACTGCTTTGTCGTACAGGCTATTATGTTACTTATCGTTTTTATAACTGCCTGACATTTACAGCCTGTCATTAATCTTCAATTGAAATATAATGTTTCTTCTCTTCTACCGGTTTTGCTTCTTCTTTTGGAACACTGAAAGAAAGGATTCCACTTTCATATTTCGGATGCACATCTTCTACCGTTACGTGTTTTCCTACATAGAAGCTTCTGCTCATGCTGCCTGCATAACGCTCTTTTCTGATGTAGTTACCCTTCTTGTCTTCCTCATCTTTGTCCAATCCTTTGGCTGCGCTAACGGTCAGTACGCCGTCTTTCAGTTCCATCTGGATCTCATCTTTCTTGAATCCAGGCAGGTCAATGTCAATCTCGTATGCATCTCCGGTCTCTTTTACATCTGTCTTCATCAGGTTCTTAGCGTGTTTTCCATACAGTTCTTTGTCGACATTCGGAAACGTCGGGAATGAAAAATCATCCATAAAGTCATCAAATAAGTTTTCTCCAAAAATACTAGGCATCATCATAAGTCATATCTCCTTCCAAATGATAAAAAATTTATAATTAGCACGATCGGAGAATTCCGAGGTGTTGTTTGCTGGAACTCCGGAATTCCGGATGTTTGAATCTTGTATGAACCGTCATGCGTTTGAAGGAAGCTGCACTGGCAGATTCTGTAGATGCTGTCGGCTTCATATCCTTGATTCTTTATCTCTCTTCCTTTGTTCTATCTGTACTATAGCACGCACTGTTAGCACTGTCAAGAGGTGAGTGCTAATTTTTTTAAATTTTTTTTGCAATCTTTTTTTATATACAAAGCCTATATTATATTCCGCCCTGGTAACTGCCACATAAAACTTTGAAAGGCTTTCAGATTTCATACCCTTCGATTTTCCAGACAGCCAATTCAGTGGCAGCTTCTTCCAAACACATGACGATACAAAAAAAAGACTACATTTCCCATGTACAATGTACTAATGTACTAATGTACTGGTATAAATGTAGTCTTTTGAGTCTTGTTCTCCATCTTGCATTCTGCCACGTTGCCATTATCTGTCATATAATTCTTTACACACATCAATCCATCCACATGCCCCGGCGACTTCTTCCAACTCTGCAATCGTAAGTCTGACTGCACTGTGGTCATTACCGGCTGCAGGATATACCGTTTCAAACCGTTTCAGAGACTCATCCAGATAAACTTTAATTCCATCTTTAATCCCGAACGGACACACACCGCCCGGAGCATGCCCGATATATCCTTCCACTTCGTCGAACGGAATCATCTTCGCCTTCACATGAAACTGATCCTTATACTTACGGTTATCAACCTTCGCCGTTCCTTCTGCCAGAATCAGGATCGGTTCTCCATCAACCAGAAATGACATCGTCTTTGCGATCATTCCTGGTTCTACACCGAGAGCTTCTGCTGCAAGCTGTACCGTTGCACTTGATTCTTCCAATTCAATAACGTGATCCGCATAACCTTTTTCTTCCAGATACTTCTTTGCTTTTTCTAATGCCATGATTCCTGCTTCCTTTCCTGCACCTGTGCTTTTGTCTTTTCCTATTATACTACTTCTATGCTGGTTCTTCATTCCTTTTTTCTATCGCTTAATTCACTCCACAACTCACGTTTCAGCAACAGAACCGCCATTAATCCTGTCAGGAAATCAGAGACAGCCTGCGCAATCAGCACACCATGATATCCGATCATATGAGACGCAATAACGATCACAATTCCATAGATCACACCCTGACGGCTGACCGATAATAAGAATGCACCCATTGCTTTTCCGGCCGACTGAAATACACAGGTCGTAACCAGAACGACCGCCATGAACACCATCCCTGCCTGCTGCAGGCGCAGCATCAGCACACCCGAATCGACAATCTCCGATGTCTTCATAAATACGCTGATCAACGGTCTTGCACCTGCCGATAAAATCACTGCCAGTACAACAGCCAGACCACATTCGAACTTGTAGCAGAATGAAAGGATTTCCCGCAGACGTTTCTTATTTCTCGCTCCATAATTATACCCTACCAGTGGCTGGCATCCGAAAGCAAATCCAACCAGAATCAATGCCGCGATCATATTAACCTTCATCACGATACCCATTGCCGCAACTTTATTATTTCCATACACCAGCAGGCTTCTATTGGTAATGGTAACTGCAAAGCTCTGCATGAAGTTCGTGATCGAAGCCGGAATTCCAATTGCCAGAATCTGGCGGAACTCTTGTGTGTTAATATGCATATGTCCGGGATCAATCGACAGCTTTTTACTCTTTTTCAAATATACCCACACATAATATGCATCTGTAGCAATATATCCGATGATCGTTGCAATCGCAGCTCCGCCTGCTCCCATCCCTAAAACTGAGATAAAAACCGGATCTAATATAATATTTACGACCGCTCCAAGTACAGAACCTGCCATAGAAGCCTTCGAGAAACCTTCCGACCGAAGCTGGTTATTCGGTGTAAATGATACAATGATAAACACAGAACCAAGTACCAGATTCGTATAATACTGTGATGCATACTTGTAGGTATCAGCATCTGCACCTAATAAATGTAACATTGGTGTACGAAAGATCAGAAGCAGTACTGTTACGATCACTCCGCAGATAATTGCTCCGTAAAAGCAGAAAGAGCTGATCCGCTTTGCATCCTCGTCTTTTCTCTGCCCGAATAATCTTGCGATCACGGAACTTCCACCCAATCCAAAGATGTCTCCGAGTGCGATCATTGCCGTGAACATCGGTGCTCCGAGTGACACACCTGCCACCAGATTCGTATTTCCCGTTCTTGCAATGAAGAATGTATCTACCATATTATAGACCAGTGAAATTACCATACTGAATACAAGCGGTAATGCCATATTAAAATATGCCTTATGTACCGGTGCCTTTTCAAAAAGTTCGTTTTCCATATTATCTGTAAACCTCCACTATTATTTCATATGAAATGTTCAATTTCTAAACTGTTGTTTTATGAACTGTATCGGTTATTTTACAACAAACTTTCTGTTTTGTCGCAGGGATATTTTTATATTTTGTTGTATGTTTTTTCATTTTCTTCTGTAATACGATCAGTCCCAGCAGGATCAACAGTGCTCCTGCCACAGATACGAACGTCATCTTCTCATGCAGGATCACAACAGACGCTACAACCGTCACGACTGGTGACACATAAATATATACACTCGTCTTGATCGCACCGATCCATTTCGTTGACAGATTCCATAAAAACCGATTCTCCTGGCCACTGCTGCTGTCGGGTAGTCCCATTCACCGATTTTCTTGATGATTGTGGAATAGAATCCTCACGATCACAGCAAAAAAATAGTGCACACGCTACAATAATTCTAATATCCGACGCATAGCTCATCGTAAATGCCGTATTCTCCAGCATAAAATATAATACAATACATGCCCTGTAATCTGTTTCTTCTCTTCTTTCGTAAAAAAGGGCAACAAAAAAGCGGGTGATGGGAATCGAACCCACGTATCCAGCTTGGAAGGCTGGTGTTCTACCATTGAACTACACCCGCATCAACAATGCTCATTTATAATAGCATGGAATTTTGTAAAATGCAAGTACTTTTTAAATTTTTTTGTTTTTTCATTTTTTATTATTTTTCTTTGACAAATTAAAGTACGCACAAAAATTCTGTGGCTTGGAATCCTTTCCTGTTTCTGGACTTTTCTTTCATATTTTCACAATGCTATAATGATTATATGACATTTATAAATCAAGAATTGAGGACTCACATATGACAAAAAAAATCGCTGTAATCAATGATCTGTCCGGACTTGGGCGCTGTTCCCTGACTGCTGCCATCTCCGTATTATCCGCTATGGGTGTACAACCATGTCCGCTCCCGACCGCTATTTTAAGTTCCCAGACAGAATATCCAAGCTATTACTGTTATGATTTTACAGATAAGATGGAATATTTCCGGCAGGAATGGCAGAAACTGGGCACTACATTTTCCGGAATCTATACCGGATATACAGCAAGTGTGGAACAGATCCGGCAGATTTTCCGATTTCTGGATACTTTCCAGACAGAAGACACCTTCCTTCTGGTCGATCCTGTTATGGGGGATGACGGGGTTACTTATGATATGTACACTCCCGAACTTCTGGATGGCATGAAGCGGTTGGTGAACCGTGCAGATGTTATCACTCCGAATCTCACGGAATTCTGTCTGCTGACGGATACGAATTATTCAGACTTTCAAAATCCCGGGCTTTCTATCCAGGAGATGATTTCCAGATTACAGACAGCCGGGCAGGCTTTATTACACCGCTTTGACAGTCCGGATCACTCTGGTTCAGATATGGTTACCAGATCCAGGGCAAGAAAGGTGATCATCACAGGTATTCATTTTACCAGTGAGCTTGGACTAAACAAAATCGGCAATCTTCTGTTAGATGGAGATTCTACATATCTGTCATCTTTTCCTTGCTGTAAAGGCAGCTATTCCGGTACCGGAGATCTGTTCGCTTCCTGCATTACCGGCGGGCTTGCAAAAGGGACAGAACTTACGGAAGTGATCGAAATGGCCGGAGGATTTCTCGAAAAAGCCCTGATTGATTCTGCTAATGAGAATGTTCCTGTAAACGAAGGTATTAATTTTGAAAAGTTTTTGCATCTTCTTATTCCAACTTAGGTAATATAAAAAACGCCACATATCCCAGATGGAGTTTCTTTCTTCCGAAATTCCGTCCGTGATATGTGGTTTTTTATATCAGTTATATTCTAACTTTTATTATATATTTTTCCAGTTCGGCGACAGTTATGTGATTTCTTATTATCTGATTTCCGACATTGTAATTTTCGCATCTTTTGCTTCTGCCTGTACCTTATACTCTTTCGGATAATATCTTGTCGAGAATACATACTCTCCATCATTTATAAATACTTCCACCGAAGATTTATCAGCCAGAATCTTCAGATTCTTCACTTCGTCCACTTCCACATAGCGCATGCTTCGTCCGGCAGATACTGAAGTCTTGTCCTGACTTGTAAAATACATCCGAAATCTTCCGTCAGCGTAATCCAGAATCAGTTCATCTGAAAGGATTACTTTAAAGTGATTTTCTGTGATATCCGTAATCTCCAGTTCATATACCGGATAACCGTCGCCGGCAAGCATACCCTTTACATCACTTACCAGATGTTTCTTCTCGTCCAGTTCGCGGACCGGACGCTGGCAGATTTTACCGTCTTTTTCAAAGATTTCTCTCGGGAATGTAAAGCAGTGCTGCCATCCTGTCTGGATTGTCGGATTCGTATACTCTTCACAGTCCGGCATTCCCATCCAGCTGATGTGGATTCTTCTTCCATCTTCTGTCCCGAAACTCTGCGGTGCATAATAATCGAATCCATAATCCCATAAGTAATATTCTGAAAGCTTATATTCGCCGAGAATATCTCCTTCTATCTCAAAGTATCCGGACTGGTATACATTACGGTCATCCCAGACACCGCCTTCCAGTCCCTGCACAGATGTAGACAGGAGCTTCTTATTACCAATCTCGAAATAATCCGGGCACTCCCACATATAACCGAATGGCTTTTCCGATTCTACACGGCTTCTGAATTTCCAGTTTACTTTATCCTGAGATTCGAATACAAGTACCTGACCTACATCTTCATTGGTTCTTGCCCCCTGTACCATATAGTATGTATCATTTTCTTTCCATACCTTCGGATCTCTTACATGACAGGTCAGATCATTCGGATAATCGGAATTTCGCATCAGTTCTTTTTTCTTGCCGAAGGTCTTGCCGTCTTCTGTTACAATCAGAACTGTATTTCCTTCACGCCCTGTGCGGATGTAATCATAATCGCCGTCTTCCAGTTTGACATTTCCTGTATAATACAGATACATTTTTCCATCTTCGATAAATGCTGATCCGGAATATACCCCGTGGCAGTCGAACGGCTGATCCGGATAAAGTGCTGTACCCTGATATTCCCAGTCGATCATGTTCGTACTGGTATAGTGACCCCACATCTTCACACCGCCTTCTGCATTAAATGGTGAATACTGGAAAAATGCGTGATAAATTCCCTGAAACTGACAGAGCCCGTTCGGATCGTTCAGCCAGCCGACTGGCGGCATCAGATGCAGATGTTCGCGGTATTTCCTGTCTGTTACGGATAACTCTTCTCTGGCTTTCTGATTCTGTTCTGCTGTCTCTACTAATTTTATAAGATCTCTTGTTAATGCATTCATAATCCTATCGTCTCCATCTATATTATTATGTTTTTTGCTGCCTCTTCCTATTGATGACTCATATTGTTCTGCCGCTGTGCAGCTTTGGCATCTTATAATTATGGACTGGAAGTTCATGTTGCTTCCAGCCCCATTTCTTGTTACCGGCTATTATTTTGTAAGTGTCATAACTTTACTTGTTGTCTTTACCTCTGAAGGCTCTGATTTTTCTACATTTGCAAATTCATCTGTATTCGTCAGAATCATCATGGTTGCTGCCTGATATCCTGCATTCTTGATTGCCTCCAGGTCTGCTTCTACCAGAACGTCACCGGCATATACTTTTGCGCCATCAGAAACTTTCTTTGTAAATCCTTTTCCATCCATTTTCACAGTGTCAATACCGATATGGATCAGAAGTTCGCCGCCTGCCTCTGTTGTGATACATACGGCATGGCCTGTTTCGAAGATATTGGAAACTTCTCCATCACACGGTGCTACAATCTTGCCATCCGCAGGTTCTACTGCAACGGTTGTTCCAAGCATCTCAGATGCAAATGTCTCATCTGCAACTTCGGATAATGGAATCTGTGTTCCGTTTACCGGACTTGTTAATATCTCTTCTGTTACTTTATCTGATGCAGCATCTGCCTTCTCCTCTGATTTATTGTTGTCTGCTGTTTCGATATTTTTTACGGCTTCTGCTGTTCCTGATGTCTTCGTTGCATCTGCTGCCTCTGCCTTTGGTTCTGCATCCTTGTAGATTACAAATGAGATTGCAAATGCAACGCCAACTGCGATCACCATCTCGATCAGGTACTGAAGCGGCTGGTTCAGGCAAAGCAGGATTCCGAAGATACCCGTTACACCAGTTCCCTTGGCTCCAAGGTGCACCAATGAGGCGTATAATGCGCCACATCCTCCACCGATACATCCGGCGATGAATGGTTTGAAGAATCTTAAGTTTACACCAAAGATTGCAGGCTCTGTGATTCCCATGAATGCACTGAGTGATGATGGAAGTGCCAGAGATTTGATCTTCTTATCTTTTGATTTGATACCTACTGCGAGTGCTGCAGCTCCCTGAGCTACGTTAGCTGCACTTGCAAGCGGAAGCCAGTATGTAACGCCGTATTTCGCAAGCTGTCCGATGTCGATTGCTGTATACATCTGATGGATACCGGTTACTACGGTTGGTGCGTACAGACTTCCCATGATAAGACTTCCGATTCCAAGAGGCAGTGTTAACATCCACTGAATTGCCCCGAGGATTGCATTTTCAGCCCATACAAAGATCGGACCTACGATTGATAATGTAAGGTAACCTGTTACGAATACGCTGACCAGAGGTGTCACGAATAAGTCAAGAACTTCCGGTACAATCTTATGTAACTTCTTTTCGATCACTGCCAGGATCCATACAGCGATGATAACCGGGATGACATGTCCCTGATATCCGACCATGTCGATCTTAAACAGTCCGAAGAATACGCTCTGTGTCTGCTGTACACCTTCCGTTGCTACGGTGTAAGCATTCTGCAGTGACGGATGAATCATGATCATACCGATAACTGCGCCAAGATACTGATTTGCACCGAAGGCTTTCGCTGCTGAAAATGCGATCAGAATCTGCAAAAATGTGTATGCTATGTTACTGAACAGATTCGCAAATACATAGATCGAACTGTGTGTATTAATATGGAGGAATCCGTTGCTGTTCATAAAATCAAGTGAGTTCATGATTCCCATTAAGAAACCGCTGGCTACGATGGCCGGAATGATCGGTACAAAGATATCACCAAGAAGCTTGATCGCACGCATGAACCAGTTCTGCTTCTCTGCGGCTGCCTCTTTCGCCTCTGCTTTTGAGCTTGCCGTGATACCTGCAATGTCGATGAACTCGGCAAATACTTTATTTACTGTACCTGTTCCAAGGATAATCTGAAGCTGTCCCGATGCCTCGAAGACCCCTTTTACCCCGTCAATATTTTCAAGTGCTTCTTTACTTACTTTCTTATTGTCTGCAATGACAAGACGCAGTCTCGTTGCACAATGTGCTGCAGATGCAATGTTCTTACTTCCACCGACATGATCCAGGATATCCTGTGCGGTCTTTCTGTAATCCATAATAACTCTCCTTCCTCGTTCTATATGTAATCGTTTTCACATTTTGTAATTTTATAATAAGAAAAAAAATGCCATTTGTAAAGATGGCATTTTTACTGATATTTCATATTCATTTTTGTGCGTATTGCACGAATTTAGTTGTTTTTGACCGATTTCGAATTTATTTACACGTATTATACACTGATTTTCTACTCCGGCAACTCTTATTCTTCTATATTTCCTTCCGGATCATCAATTTCAGCAAGCCGAAATCCAAGCTTGATCTCTACCGGAATATTTTCGCCCCGTTCTATCACATCCAGCAAGAGTTCTGCCCCTCTGATACCACTGGTTTTAAAACCGAAATGTACAGTTGGAATTCCACCGGTCACTGCCTTTAAAAGCTGATTATCACCAAATCCCGTAACCTGGATTGCTGTATTTTCCAATATGTATCGGAATCTGGAACCTGTATCTTCCACATTCTTCGGGATCCGGTTTCCTACATAAGTGTGAATCGCTTCAATTGCTCCGGCCGCAATCGTATCTGTGGCGCACGATATGATATCGATGTCATGTTTTTCATTCAACAATTCCAGAACTTTCTCGTATCCGGACTCTGTGGTGAACTCTGCCACCTTATAATATCCATCTTTTAATTCCCGTCCCGACCTTTTCAGTCCTTCGCGGAATCCATCTTCTCTGGCTGCCCCGGCTGCCTTGTCTTCTCTGGATACTCCGATATACGCAATCTCTTTCCGGCTCTTTGCCGCAACCGCACGTCCTATTGCTTCTCCGGCACCGAAATCATCATGATAAATGCAGTTCGCATATTTTATATGCTGTCCGATCACGACAACAGGAACTTTTGATTCTTTCAGAAACCGTCTGTGTTCTGCTGTGATCATCGTACCCACAAGAATAATTCCGTCTACCGGATAATTCTCAAATAAGCGCATATATTCGATTTCTTTCGCCGGTGTATTATCCGTTCCCGCAAGCAGCATCTGGTAATTTCTCTCTGAAAGGACTTTCTCTATCCCCGCCGTAACCCGGCTGATGGATTCAGAATTAATCTTAGGCACAACCACTCCGATCAGGCAGGCCTTCTTCGTCCGAAGCATACGTGCCTGCGCCGACGGCTGGTAGCCGGTCTCATCGATTACTCTCTTAATCTGTTCTTTCTTCTCGTCACTGACGTATCCACCGTTCAGATATCTTGACACTGCTGCGCTGGATACTCCTGCCAGTTTTGCAATTTCTTTGATCGTCATATAACATTTACTCCCTTTGTTATTCTGTACTTTAGAATCTTGCCTTCTATTTTTCCTGCATCAGATAATTTAAAAATGCTGCAATATTTTTCTTATGCTGTGCATTTGCTGCTACTGCAAATACCGGATGCTTTCCATAGCTGGTCATGTCCATATATTTCTCTGACCCCGACAGATTAATTCCGTACGGAAGTGATTCCCCTTTTGCAGTATCATCATCTTCCTGACTTTCATCACCTGTATCTTTATAACCATTAGCATAGACATATAAGCTCTCATATCCACTCAGATCATTCTCCTTTGCAAACGTATCCACATTTTCAAAGTAACCATACCCTGCCAGCTTTTTGAATGTCTTCTGATCTGCGATAATCACATCTACCTGCTTACTTTCCACATACACTTCCAGCCTGGCCAGTGCTTGATCCTTCAGATAAAAAGAATCGTCGATCTTCACGTTCTGGTGTCTGCCCTCTGCCTGACATATCTTTTCCAGTTCACTCGTCATATCCGAAAGTTCTTTGGCATCCAGCGATTCATCAATCACGGCTGCATATAAGACTGTTTCATCTTTTGGTTTAAAAAAATGCCATAACAAAAACATACTAATCCCGGCTATAATCACTATTACGATTAATTTACCAAGATAGTAATCTAGAAAATATTGTATTCTTGCTTTTCCATCCATCTGTTTCCATTTCTCTTTTTCCGTCTTTTCTTCCCGTCTCTGATAAATCTCTGCCTCGTCATCTAATACCGTCTTTTTCATTTTTATCGCCCTGCTCTTTAATTATATCTTTCTTATCTTTACTTCTATCTATATAAACATCATAATATCTGTTTTCCAGCTGACTTGCAAGCCTTTGATATACACAATATGACAAATGAATAAATGGGGACGGGGGATTCCCAGGAATCCTCCGTCCCCATTTTATTATATTAACGTATTAACTTTCAAACTGGCTGTGATACAGTTTATGGTAAAATCCACCTTTTTTCAGCAGTTCTTCATGATTCCCCTGCTCGATAATCTTGCCGTCTTTCATAACTAAGATCAACGAAGCATTCCGTATCGTGGAAAGTCTGTGTGCCACGATAAAGCTTGTTCTGCCCTTCATCAGCTTATCAAATGCTTCCTGTACCTGCAGTTCGGTACGGGTATCAATACTTGATGTCGCCTCATCTAAGATCAGCATCGGCGGCAGGCAGAGCATGACTCTTGTGATACACAGAAGCTGCTTCTGTCCCTG
>CAKRAT010000021.1 GCA_934295165.1 uncultured Dorea sp.
TCATCGTCCCAGTCATCATCGTCGTCATCGTCCCAGTCATCATCGTCGTCATCGTCCCAGTCATCATCGTCGTCATCCCAGTCGTCATCTTCCAGATAACTATATGTCTCATTCTCAGATACCCATCCGATTCCATATGGAAATTGATGTGCGATATCTGCCATGGTCGTTCCCATCCCCCAGGATACTGAACAACAAATGATTCCGATCAGAAACATGGAACCACACACGATCCAGAATATTTTCCAACGTTTTTTCATCTTTTACGCCACCGCCTTTCTGTGAAATGGTTTTCTTAAAATATATACGATTCCTCTGACGATTCCCGGAAATACGATCATGCAGAGTCTTACGCCGATCACGGTTCCGATTATGCCTATTACCATTACGATAAGCCCCGCTCCAAAGACTCCCAGCGCTACACCGGGATTTGCGAACAGACATCCGATTCCCATTGCGAAAAGCATAATGCCAACCACCGCCACCGCCACAAATGCGATTACAATTGCCGCAAATACGCAGAACACTGCGATTACAATTCCTGCAATCAACGCCAGAAGCCCTATTCCAAGCGGTATCACAATCGGAAATCCGATCACTACAATTGCTATGATCATCGCCCATTTTAACCATTTATTCGTCCACGGCTTGTTCTCCCTGCTTTCCTCATAATCATAGGTTCCGTTATCCTGATATATTTTATTATCTTTTTCATCCTTGTATGTATCTTCCCGGTCTGCCTTGATCTTCATCGCCACTTTTTCCGGACTTTCCAGTTCTTCTATGACCTTCTGTTCATTCTCAGATCCTGCATCATCAAAATAATCATTATAATATTTCAACGCATCGATCCGGTCCTCCTCCGGAATATCCATCAGAAGTCCGGACAGCGTCTCCATAAATTCTATTCTGTTCATTCTAGTCTACCTCCCTCAAACAATTCGCTGATCTTCCCGGAATATTCTTTCCATTCCTTCTGATACATGGCAAGCTGTGTTCTTCCGCTGTCTGTCACTTTATAGTAGCGTCTGTTTCTTCCGTCAAACTGCCGGTCATAAACTTCCAGGTATTCTCCTTTCTGCAGTCTCCTGAGCACCGGATATAATGTAGATTCTGATACATCAATTGCTTTTCTTACATCCTGTGTAATCTTATATCCATAAGTTCCTTCATCTTCCCACGATACTACTGCCAGCACAATTGCATCCAGAAGAGCAGCACCTGTATTAAAAACCATGCTCTCACTCCCTTTCGCATCACTATCCAATATTATTTTGTTACGCATATTATACGGTGTATAATATAGTATGTCAACATATATTACGTATGTTACAAAATTGTAAGATTTATATCACTTGCGGACACATAGTAATGCAGAGAACTTCCTTCCCTGGTAGCTTTTCTTGTATACTTTTGCATCTACAGGTCCTGGCACTTGCAGCTTCTCTTATATATTTTGTTATAAAAAAACGTATCCTGATTGAGGTGCCTGAGGCTCTCCCACAATCCGAATACGCTTTTTTCCTATATAGTTTTCATTCTAATCTTCTAATATATTTTAAGCTTTTTCTAGATTTTCTATTTTATATAAATCTCTTTTTTCAAACTAAATGAATATATAATCTTTTCTTTTACCTTCTTCCCGGACATCTGTTCCAGAGCCTTTGCATAATAGCGAAGCTGTTCCTGGTATTTTTCTGCCAGTTCTTCCCCGCATTTTGCCTTATCGGTCTTATAATCCAGCACAACCAGTCCGTCCGGTTCTTCAAAGTAAGCGTCAATGATTCCCTGTACCAGAATCAGTTCTCCGTCTTCTTCCTCCGGATACAACTCTTTCGCACCGATTCCAAGCACAAATGGCTGTTCCCTCCAAAGTTTCTGATTGCCGGCTGCTTCCCGCATCCGCTTTCCTGCAACGGATTCCACAAATCCAAGAATGTCAGTCCACCGAATACATGCTGCTGCGTCTTCTTCTATCCGCCCTCTTTTGACCTGATCCGCAAGCCATCTGGTAAACCATTGCCTCCATGCTTCTTGTATATCAGACTCTTTTGCCATAGTTCTGTCATCTTTTTCTACTATACCGTCATAATTCACAGCCATAGTATTCTGCATATCAACGAAATCCAAAAGTTCCATCACACGGTGATATGCCGTACCTCGCGGCGCCCCGGTCAGAACCTCTTCTTCCTGCATGAACTTTGGAAGCAGTGAAACCACCTCCAGCTCTTCATATAAGAGTTCCCCCTGTTCTTCCACTTCCTCCAGACCGCCATCCCCCGCAATCTCATAGGCCCTTTTTTTCAGTTCCGTAACTGTAAATTTTAACTTTCTCGTACTGCTCTTTTCATACGGATAGGAAAATGCGAACTGCTCCTGCATCATTTCATGCAACTTTGGTTCATAGATTTCTCCGGTATTCCAATTTTCAAGAATGACTCTTGAAAGTCCGCTTTTTTCTTCTTCCTCTATGCTGTCCTTTACTACATCTTCCACATGCAGGATCTGCAGACGGAACAGATCTTCCTGCTGGCAGGACTGCACTGCCGGTAAGATCCAGTCCCAGTACGTTGAAGCATGACTGAGCTGTGAAAATGTCAGATCTTTCATCTTCTCTTCCGGTTTGGAAAGGGTTCCTGTGATGATCAGCTTTTCCTTCGCACGGGTCAATGCCACGTACAATACACGGAGTTCCTCTCCCAGGCTTTCCATGGCTTCTTCTTTCTGGATCACTTTCTTGATAATACTTGGAATCTTTGTCCGGTATTCCAGGTTCACCGCATCCAGTCCGACTCCCATTCCGGCATGAAGTGCCACTGCGCTCCTTGCATCCTGCATATTGAAACGTTTGCCCATTCCGGCTACAATCACGACCGGGAACTCCAATCCTTTACTTTTGTGGATTGTCATCACACGCACCGTATCGGAATGCTCATCCTCAATGCTCGCTTCTCCATAATCCACATCGTATTTCTGCAACTGCTCTATATACCTTACGAAATGAAATAATCCCTTATAGCTGGTGGACTCATACGCCCTTGCCTTTTCGATCAGCATATCCAGATTGGCTTTGCGCTGTGCGCCGCCCGGCATGGCTGCCACATAATCTCCGTATCCAGTTGTCTCCAGAATCTTCCACAACAGCTCATGCATCGGTGTATACGGAACAATTCTTCTGAGTTCATCCATCTGCCCCAGACATTTTTCAAGTTTCACCCGGATCTTTGGCTCTTCTCCATGTTCCCGGTATTCTGCCACACTGGTAAAGAATGGCACATCTGGGTAGCCACACCGGATCTTCGCCAGCTCTTCCTCCGACAATCCTGCAAAAGAAGAACTTAAGACTGCTGCCAGAGGAATGTCCTGTCTCCGGTTATCCAGAACTCTTAAGTAGTCCAGAAGCACTCCGATCTCCTGCGTCTGAAAATATCCTTCACTGGTTCCCGCATAGGCCGGAACCCCCTCTCGGTTCAGTACTTCCGTAAATACATCTGCAAATCCTTTGATACTTCTCGTCAGAATCACAATATCCGAATACCGGGCATTCCGCAATTCTCCGGTTTCTTTATCTGTCACTTTCTGCGACCTGAGAAGTTCCCGGATCCGCATCGCGATCATACGCGCTTCTAATTCTCTTTCTGACGCAATCCTCTCTTTCTCTGCTTCATCCGTTGTTCCCGCTCCGGCTCCCGGCTTCTTTTCGTCTGATTTCTTGTCATCCGATTCCTCATCATCTTTTCTCTGATATGCCTCCAGGTCACTATCCATCACGAGGATTTCAGTTTCCAGATTGTCATTTTCCGGATATTCCGCTCCCGGATAAAGTGCCGCCTGGTCATCATACACAATGCCTCCGAGCCGCTCCGTCATGATCTGGCGGAAGATGGCATTGGCGCCTTCCAGCACTTCTTTCCGGCTTCGGAAATTCTTATGCAGATCAATTCTCTGCGTCTGACTTTCTTCTATATTATATGTGTGGAACTTCTCCATGAATAATTCCGGTCTCGACAGCCGGAACCGGTAAATGCTCTGTTTGACGTCTCCTACCATAAAGATATTATACCGGCCGCTTCCGCAGGTGGATACACTGGTAAGAATCGTCTCCTGTATCAGGTTACTGTCCTGATATTCGTCGATCATGATCTCCTGGAACTGCTTCTGATATTCTTCCGCTATTTTGGACGGGACAAAACCTTTCTCCGTTTTCTCTGTCAGAATCCGAAGCGCATACTGTTCCATATCCGAAAAGTCGATCATGTTCTGATCACGCTTCTGCTCTTCGAACTTTTCTGCAAATAACCGTACAAGATCTGCCAGTTCTTCCATCGCCGGTGCACATAATTTCAGATCTTCTACCAGTTCTTCCGGGCTTTCGTAAAAATACTGGCTGCTGATATTCTTTACAATGCCTTTTACCAGTTCCCTTATTTTTTTAACCTGATCGATCTTTTCTTCCGAAACGGTCTTATCTTTGTTCGGCGCAATTCTTGCCCATTTTACATTTGCAAACGCTTCTGCCATCTTCCGGTAAGATGTGATACCGGTCAGATTTTCGATCACCTGCATATCCTTATCCAGCGTTGTCTCATACACAGCCGGACCATTCGGACTTAATGCGATCTTCTCCGCATGAAACAGCAGATCTTTTGCATCTTCCAGATTCTTCCGAATATCTGTTATCACCTTTTTCATAAAGCTGTCCGTCTCAAGTGCTTCCACATCCGGTATTCCGTACGCCTCCACACACGAATCCAGCCACGCCTCACTGTCCGGATAGCTTCTAGAAAACTCATAGATTTTCAGTATCAGATCTTCAATCTTCTTATCATTTCTTCCTGTACTGTAGGCTGCTGCAAAATCAAGGAACCGTTTACTTCCTTCCTGGTATTTCTCTTCCAGCATCTCTTCCAGTACATCATGTCTTAACAGCTTCAGTTCGCCCTCTTCTCCGATCCGGAAGCCCGGATCGATATCGACCGCATGAAAATGATCACGGATCACGGAGAGACAAAAGCTGTGAATGGTCGTAATCTGTGCATTATGGATCAGTGTTGCCTGCTGTTTCAGATGTTCATCATCCGGGCATTCCGCCAGCTTCTTCTCAATCGCCAGCCGGATTCTTTCTTTCATTTCCGATGCCGCTGCCTCGGTAAAGGTCACGATCAGAAGCTTATCTACATCCATCGGAGGATCATCTGCTGTCAGCATGGTAATAATACGCTCTACCAGAACCGCCGTCTTTCCCGAACCGGCTGCCGCCGATACCAGAATATTACGGTTTCTTAACTGTATGACTTTCTGCTGTTCTTCGGTCCATTTCACTTCCATACTCAGATTCCTCCTTTCCCGTCATTTTCTGATTCACTCTGCTCCTGCCGCATCGCTGCCATGGCCTCTTCTTTTCCCGTCGTCCCGATATCCCGGTATTCATATCCCGGAACCTTGACATCAAATCCACATACCTGACGGTATGGACAGTAATCACATCCGCTTTCCTGTCCACGCTTATACGGAAGAGCACCTACATCTCCATTTAATATCTTCGTTCTTGCATCTTCCATCTGCCTTTTTGCATGTGCGATCATTGCGGAGAAATCTTCTCCTGCAACCACTTTGGAATATCCTGACACACTGCCGTTCTTGTTATATTTTACCGGAACTGCCATGGACTCGCCTGAAGTGTTGTGATCCAGATGCTTCAGGATCTCTGGCTCAAGCGGAATGATCCCGTCTGGCTTTAACTGCTTTAAAACAGCCCGTTCTGCTTCTTCTTTATCCTCCGTCTTATCAACTAACGGATCCTGGATACGGTAATAGAACACACCCGCCGGGATTACTTCCTTCTCCGGATGGCGCTTTTTCTGAAATGCAACTGCTGCATCCATATAGATCATAAGCTGCAGCTGCAGACCATGATACAGCGCAACCACATCAAATGACTTACTTCCGGTCTTATAGTCCATGACCTTGACATATACCTGATCTTCCGTCTCACATATATCGACACGGTCAATCTTTCCGCCAAAGAAACGCAGTTCGTATGCCTCCGGTACAAAATCTCCCGCTTTCAACTGGTTTGTAAGTGCCCACACGGTTCTCTCCAGCATCTGCTTCATACGCACGATCAGCTGTTCATTTCTCGCCGTACTGTACAATACAGAATTGCCATAATCCGTAATAGCCTCTTCCACACATGCATCGATCAGTTCTTTCCGCTGTTCTTCTGTCAGAACCGTCCAGCCGCCTGCCTCTGACGCCTTTTTGGAAAATGATTCCAATGCACTGTGACATACATTTCCCAGATCCACCGCCTTAAATTCATACACCGGACGCTCCTTCAGACGCAGTCCATAGGCAAGGAAATGTGCACACGCACAGGTCGCATATCGCTCCATCCTCGTGATACTTCCTTCGAAATGCCCGCCATACAGCTCTTTTGCCACACGCTCAGACAACTGATCATCCGGCCGTCTGTAGTACCATGCCTGTAAAAGCCGGTCCACTGCTGCTTTCCAATGCGGATCTTTCTGATACCATGTATACAATTCCTGCCAGGTGAGATCCAGATTCTTCTCCTGCAGTCCCCGGATCAGATACGAAATTCCCGTCTTCTCGGTCAGCTCTTTTTCCTGCAGTTCTTTTTCTTCTTCATCCTGTACCTTTAATCCCGGATACAGCCTTAACAGTTCCTGAATCAGATACGACGGACGCTGGGATTTTCCATCTGACGATACCTTACTGTAATAGATTTTCAACTTTTCTGCCGGTTTCGTCAGGTTCATATACAGATAAAATTTCTGGACATATGCTTTTTCCTTGCCGCCTGCCGACAATGCAAGGTCAGCCTGCTGGAATTTCTCCCTGTCACGCTCAGATAATAATCCGGTTCTGAGTAAGGCTCCCGGAAGGAAACTGTCATTTGCTCCCAAAAAAAAGAGTGCCTTGATATCCTTCAGTCTCGTTCTCTGCATGTCTCCGGCCACTACCTGGTCTACACTTGGCGGAATCACACCGACCCTCGCCTCTTCCAACCCGGCATCCAGAAGCTTGCAGTATTCGTTCAGGGCCACCGTTTCCTCTCCAAGAAGTTCTACGAACTTGTCAAACAATTCCATAATAATCCGGTAGACCTGGGCATACTCTTTGGCAAGTGCCAGTTCTCCCGCTTTCTGGAATTCTTCTTCCGTCCTTTGCAGGCGCTCCTGTATATTCTCTTTCACCATGAATTCATACACTGCAATGGTAATATCCTTTACCGTTTTCCTCTTCTGCTTCAGCACAAACATCAGGTTATCCACTTTTTCTACCAGTTGTACGCGGTAATGATTCAGACGATCCAGTTCCTCTTCTTCCATCCCTTTCAGTCTGCGGATCCACCGGTTCTGCCAGCCCTTATATCCAAAGATTCCAAGTCCGATCACATAATTTTCCAGTTCATCGACTTCTTCACTGGTAAATCCGGCCAGATTGGTTCGTAAGAATCGGAACACACTTTCATATGAGAAATTTCTCTCCGCCATATTCAGAAGACTTCTGATATACTCTACAAATGAATTCAGAAGAATACTTCTCTTATGGTCCATAAACACCGGAATCCCGTATGTCTCAAATGCCTGTTCCAGATGATCTCCATATGCATTCATATCACTGACAATCACACCGATCTCTCTGTAACGGTAATGCTCTTTACGCACAAGCCTGCGGATTCCTTCTGCCACCGCATCTGCTTCCTGCCTCGGATTTCCCGCCACATGGATCTCCAGATTTTCCGGTTCTTTTTCATATTTTCCTGCCCCGTACCGGAAGATATTCCGCTCCAGAAATGCCAGTTCCCGGTTCTTTTCAAATCGTTTTACCGGATACCCATACAGGCAGACCGGCTCTTCTACCTCAATATGATCTTCTCTTGCAAGTCTCACCAGCGTTGTCACCATCTGCTTACTCAGTCCGAATAACTGATATGGATGCTTATAGGTATATGGATTCTCCCGTTCATCCATCGTAACCGTCACCCATACTTCCCGGCATCGCCGCATCAGCTCCAGCATCAGCCGGTTCTGCACCGGAGTAAATCCGGTAAATCCATCCAGCACCACAACACTGTTCTTCAGAAGTTCCGACTCTTTCACCTGCCGGCTCAGCACATCCAGAAGCTCTTCCTTCGTAATATACCGTTCTCTTAAGTAATCCTGAAAGCCTTCATATAAAAGCTGGATATCTTTTAACTTGTAATACAATCTGGATTCTTCATCCAGTATATGCAGCATCTCATCAATCTCATCTTCCCCGATATCATACTGGGTAAACTCAGAGATTACAGATTTGACCTCACTGATATATCCAAGTTTCTTAATATTCCCCTTCAGTACCGTCAGTTTCTCCTCATAATCCCCCGCAATCTTTCTGAGGATCAGGTTTTTCCCCTCATCATCCAGAACCGGAAGCTTCTTTGCACCGGTTTCTTCAAAGACACGGTAGGCAAGTCTTGCAAAGCTCAGTACATCGATGTTCATGATACCGTGTCTCGGGTGCATGCTGACCAGATCTTTCTGCGTCTGCATTGTGAACTGCTCCGGTACGAGCACTATGAAATTCTCCTGTGGATATTTTTCAGATTCTTCTATGACATGCTGATATAAATACGTTGATTTTCCTGAGCCGGATGGCCCGAATACAAATTTTAAAGGCATAAGGTTTCCTCCTTATGCCTTAGTATAACACGAATATATGTTTGTGTATAGCCGTAAAAACTGCTTTTATAACGCACGCAGTCTCTCTGCAAATTCGTTACTGAGTGTCATCTTCGCAACATAGAATACATCTCCTGTCATGTATACATTCCAGTCATCTTCTACTTCCACCTGGAGTTCTCCTCCCGGCATGTGAACAATCACCTTACTGTTCGTAAGTCCCAGTTTATATGCCACACCTGCTGCCGCACATGCTCCTGTTCCGGATGCTCTGGTGTATCCCGCACCACGCTCAAAGATCTCGATCGCAATATTTTCTTTGTCAATCACCTGCATGATCTGTGTATTGATTCTGTTCGGGAAATATCTTGCAATCTCGGAATAATCACCAATCTTGCATACCAGCGGTTTGGAAATCTCACGCATCGGAATAACGCAGTGTGGATTACCGATGGATACACAGGTAACCGGATACAACGTTCTTCCAAATACCATATCCTCGTTGATTACTTCACGTCTCTCACCAATTACTGGGATCTCATCACTCCAGAATGATAATTTTCCCATAGATACACGCAGGCGGCTTCCATCTTCATTTAAGAATGTCACTTCCACCGAACCATTTCCCGTGAATAATTTAAAATTCTTTTTCTGTACATAGCCGGCATCCTTCAGATATTTTGCGAAGATGCGGACACCATTTCCACTGGTCTCTGATTCACTTCCATCCGGATTCCATACTTTTACATGCATGCCGTCTTCTTTCAGAATCGGACCTTCCAGAACTCCGTCTGCTCCAAGTCCCTCATTACGGTCACAGATCATTTTTACATTTGCCTGATCCAGTTCTAATTCATTATGGTTCGGATCAAATACCAGATAATCATTTCCCAGTCCGTGATAACGTTCTAATACTACTTTCATCTTACTTCCTCCTGATTTTTTGCCTGATTCTTGTTTACCAACTTGTTTTAAATATTTTTATTTCTTATATTTTATTTTTGTTTCACCTTTACTGTTTCTCTTTTATTTCAGCCATTTTCTTTTCTCAACTGGCTTTCTTTATTCTTATCATAACAGGCATTATTTCCATAATCTACACAAATAATGCTCTGTTTCTTGCAAATAATGCCATTTTTATATAAAATAATTATATACATTCATTTCATAGATTTTGATACACCATCATATATGATATCACACTGGGAAATTACCACTGACAGCTTCCTATAAATGCATGGTGCTACGAATACAAATCGTTTCTATAATTTTGCAAAAAATACGGAGGATATATATGGGACAATACGAGAAAAAAGGATATCTGAACAGTGAATTCAAGCTTTTTCACCTTACAGATCAGGAAACAACCGAAGTCGATTACCATTATCACGATTTTAACAAGATCACCATCTTCATTCAGGGAAAGGTGAATTATATGATTGAGGGCCGCTCTTACGACCTGAAGCCCTATGATATCGTTCTGGTAAAGCAGGGAGATATCCACAAACTGACGGTAGACAATTCCTGTCCATATGAGAGGATCATTGTCTATATCTCCCCGAATTTTATGAATGCATACCAGACCGAAAACTATGATCTGAGCTACTGTTTCCAGAAAGCGGATCAGGAACATTCTAATGTCCTGCGTATCCCGTCACCGGAAAAGAGCTCCCTGTTCCGTTCTATCTCTAATCTGGAACATTCTTTTACGGACGGCGGATATGCTTCCGAACTCTACCGGCAGGTGATGTTCCTGGAATTCATGATCCATCTGAACCGTGCGGCCAGAAAGAACCGCCTGGAATACATTGACACGGATAATTGTAATGAAAAAGTGCTCGCCATCCTTGATTATGTCGGTGAGCACCTCTGTGAGAACTTGTCGATCGACCTGATTGCCAGTCAGTTCTACATCAGCAAGTATTATATGATGAGATTATTCAAGCAGGAAACCGGCTATACACTGGGACAGTACATTTCCCAGAAGCGGCTCCTGCTCGCAAAAGAATTATTATCTTCCGGTGTGCCGGGCACACAGGTTTGTTACGATTGTGGTTTTAAAGATTACTCTACCTTTTCCAGAGCTTATAAGCAGTTGTTCGGTGTAACCCCTTCCGGACGCACCTGTCCATAAAGTTCTGCCGGAACGAACGCTCTTACGAAAATGCCGTCCTCACGGTATTCTTCTTCCTGCAGTTCCCCGTATTTTCGGATCTGCTGGATTTTTCCGGCTTCTTTATACGGATAGACCGCTTCGATCTCCACCTTCTGCTCTCTTAAGACAGCTTCCACAGACTGAAGGAATCCGGTGATTCCTTCTCCTGTCTTCGCCGAGATTTTTACATGATAATCTGCGCGCAGATCTCTCGGAACCCATGTATCTTCCATTCGGTCAATCTTGTTAAATACCGTGATCACCGGCTTATCTTTGACTCCTAAATTCTGTAATGTCTCATATACGGTATACATCTGCTCATCCATCTGCGGATTCGAGGCATCTACCACATGCAGGATAATATCTGCATATTTTGCTTCTTCCAGTGTACTGCGGAATGCTTCGATCAGATGATGCGGCAGCTTCCGAATGAATCCTACCGTATCCGTCATCAGGATTTCCTGCCCGCTTGGCAGTTTCAGATCTCTTGTCGTCGGGTCCAGAGTAGCAAACAATTTGTCTTCTGCAAGAATTCCTGCACCAGTCAGTGTATTTAACAGGGTTGATTTACCCGCATTCGTGTAACCGACAATTACCGCTACCGGAATATGGCTTCTGCTTCTCTGTTCTCTGGTCACTTCACGGTGCTTCTTGACATCTTTTAATTCCCGGTTCAACTGTGCAATCCTGCTCTTGATCAGACGGCGGTCCATCTCAAGCTTCTTCTCTCCGGGACCTCTGGTTCCGATTCCGCCACCCAATCTCGACATCGCTCTTCCCCAGCCGGTCAGTCTGGTCTGCTGATACTTAAGCTGTGCCAGCTCAACCTGTATCTTGCCTTCGCTGGTCGATGCCCTCGCTGCAAAGATGTCCAGAATGATCAGGGTCCGGTCCATGACTTTAACATCCAGTTCATCCTGCAGATTTTTCATCTGCGCCGGAGACAATTCATCATCACACACGATTCCGGTTGCCCGAAGCTCCCAGATCATGCTCTTTAATTCTTCGATCTTTCCTTTTCCGACATACGTTCCCGGATGCTGCTGTTCCCGGTTCTGAATAACCATTCCCACCGTCTCTGCTCCTGCTGTCGATACCAGATCTTTTAATTCTTCCAGTGATTCTTTGGTATCATCCTGGTCAGAGAGTGAAACTCCAACCAGAATCACTTTTTCGGTTTCATTTTTTATTTCAATCATATTTATATCATATTTCCATTAGATTTCTGTTCTTTTCTATTTCCGTCCCGTCTTTTATCGCGTTTCCAGAAATTCTGCTTCTTTTTTGGCTGATTTGTCATTCGGATAACTCTCCAGATATTCCTCCAGTTTCAGTTTCGCACTTTCCCAGTCTTCTATCTTTTCATAAGCAACGATGATATTATATTTCATTTCTTTTTTCATCTTTTTGCTGACATCATCCTGTTCCAGACCAAGATTATAATAGTTCAGCGCTTCTTTCGCTTTTCCTAATTTCAGATCACAGTTACCAATCAGATTATAAATCGTTCCCGTCTTTTCAGCATCATTATCCAGCGCTTTCTTAAATGCTTTTCTTGCCTCTTTATAATCTTTCTGTTCCCATTTTGCAATGCCGATTCCACGCCATGCATCTCCGACATTCTTATTCTTCTCTACCGCCTGTTCAAACTGTTCGATTGCCTGATCGTATTCTCCCTCTTCCAGATATTCGACTCCTTTTTTGGACGGATTCCCGCAGGCAGTCAATAACAGACCTGCAGCTAATACCGCAATCAGTGCTTTTGCTCTTTTCATACGTTTCCTATACTCTCCTCATTTACTCTATCTGCCAGTCAATCGGCTCCACTCCGTGAGCTCTCAGATAATCATTCGTCTGGCTGAATGGTTTGCTTCCAAAGAATCCGCGGTATGCAGACAACGGACTCGGATGTGGTGCCTTTAAGATCAAATGCTTTGGATTCGTAAGCATCCTTGCTTTTCTCTGCGCCGGCGCTCCCCATAAAATGAACACAATCGGGCGGTCCTGACTGTTGAGTGCCATAATCGCCGCATCGGTAAATTCTTCCCATCCGATATCTTTATGTGAATTTGCCTGATGTGCCCTTACCGTTAATACGGTATTTAACATCAGTACTCCCTGCTCCGCCCACTTGGTCAGACATCCGTGATTCGGAATGGTACATCCCAGATCATCGTGCAGTTCTTTATAAATATTCACAAGTGAAGGCGGAATATCTACCCCTTTCTTTACCGAAAAGCATAGACCATGCGCCTGTCCTACATTGTGATATGGATCCTGTCCCAGAATAACTGCCTTTACATTATGAAGCGGCGTCAGATGAAATGCATTAAAGATATCATCTGCCGGCGGAAAGATCTGTCTTGTTCTATATTCTTCATTTACTGTCTCGAATAATTTCTTATAATATGGCTTTTTAAATTCCCCTTTCAGAGCATCCAGCCAGTCATTATTGATTGCTGCCATTGTTCTTTACACTATCCTTTTCCTCTTCTGTCCATGTTGTCTTCACACTACTTTTTGCAGGCCGCAAACTACAAACGGACAGATACACCTTTTCCTCTTAAGTACTCTTTTACTTCTTTGATCTCCAGTTCTTTATAATGGAATAAGGATGCTGCCAGTGCGGCATCTGCTTTTCCTTCTGTCAGCGCATCATAGAAATGTTCCAGATTACCAGCACCACCGGATGCGATCACAGGAATATTCACTTCCTCTGCGATTGCTCTTGTCAGTTCCAGATCATATCCCGCTTTCGTTCCGTCACAGTCCATACTCGTCAGAAGAATCTCTCCTGCTCCAAGCTTCTCCACTTTAGCTGCCCACTCTACCGCATCAATTCCAACGTCGATACGGCCGCCATTTTTATAAATGTTCCATCCGCTTCCGTCTTCCCGTTTCTTTGCATCAATTGCCACAACCACACACTGGCTTCCGAATTTCTCTGCTGCTTCCGATATAAGATTGGGCGTATTAATTGCAGAAGAATTGATTGATATCTTATCTGCACCTTCTCTTAACAGAGCCTTAAAATCATCAACTGTACGGATTCCGCCGCCTACCGTAAATGGAATAAATACATTTTCCGCTACTTTACGCACCATGTCTACTACAGTTCCCCGCGCATCAGACGATGCAGTGATATCCAGAAATACCAGTTCATCCGCACCTGCTTTATCATATGCTTTTGCAATCTCGACCGGATCTCCGGCATCTCTTAACGATACGAAATTAACTCCTTTTACAACTCTTCCGTTATTTACATCCAGACATGGAATGATTCTTTTTGTATGCATGATAATGTCCTCCCTATAATTCCACAAAGTTCTTTAATATCTGAATTCCAATGTCACTACTCTTCTCCGGATGGAACTGGCACGCAAATACATTACCCTGTTCTACCGAAGCATGGATGTGTGTACTGTACTCTGTCGTAGCTGTCACAATTCCTTCATCTTTTGCTTTCAGATAATAAGAATGAACAAAATATACATATGAATCTTCCGGAATACCTTTAAATAATCTTCCGTTATTCTGGAATTTCAGTGAATTCCACCCCATATGTGGAATCTTAAGACCTTCCTGATCCGGAATTCTTAATATCTCGCCTTTTAGGATTCCAAGACCTTCCACTCCCGGTGTCTCGTCACTTTGTTCAAATAATAACTGCAGTCCCAGGCAGATTCCAAGAAACGGGGTACCCTTTGCCGTTACATCTCTGATCACTTCATCCAGCCCATACTGTCTGAGCTTGCCCATGGCATCTCCAAATGCTCCAACTCCCGGAAGGATTACCTTATCCGCATTCATGATTGTCTCTCTGTCTCTTGTAATCGTTACTTCCTGTCCCAGAAGCTGCATGGCTTTCTCCACGCTCTTTATATTTCCCGCATCATAGTCGATAATTGCAATCATCTTGTTGTCCTGCCTTTCCTGTATGGTATGTAAAATAAATTATTACATATTATTGTACATCAAGTTCGAACCAGAATTCAACACCATTGTCGTAATTCTTCACACCATATTCCTGATGAAAGGACTGCATGATCGCTTTTACAATCGAAAGCCCGATCCCGTTACCTCCATATTCTCTTGTATGCGCCTTGTCAACTTTATAGAATTTATCCCAGATATGCTCCACATCATTTTTCGGAATCGGTGTTCCGGTATTGAATACAGATACTCTTACTTTACCCTCCGATACGTCCATCTTTACTTCTATTACTTTATCTCCGCTGACATGATGAATTGCATTACTTACATAATTTCTTACAACCTGTTCTACTTTGAATTCATCCGCCCACGCATAAATATCTTCACTTACATTGAAAATCACTTTTGCATCGGCCTGATCTGTCATGATCTCCATGCTCTGAAGAACACCCTTCACCAATGCTGTCAGATTAAAACGGTCAAATACAATATCCTCATCACCAAATTCCAGCTGATTTAATGCCAGCAGATTCTTTACCATCTGATTCATCTTGGATGCCTCATCCATGATCACATCACAGTAGAATTCCCTGCTTTCCGCATCTTCATTGACACCTTCTTTTAACCCTTCCGCATAACCCTGGATCAATGCAATCGGTGTCTTTAATTCATGAGATACATTTCCCAGGAACTCATTTCGCATCTTTTCCAACTTGTCTTTCTGTTCGATATCTTTCTGCAGACTGTTATTTGCTTTCTTTAATTCTGAAATCGTACTTTCCAGTTTTTCCGACATACGGTTAAAGTTTTCTCCCAGTTCACCAATCTCGTTGCTTCCGCCACTGGTATATTTGGCATCAAAATCAAGATCAGCCATCCGATCTGATAATCTGGCCAGTTCCCGGATTGGTTCTGTAATCCTTTTTGAAAAATACCAGATCAGAAGAATTGAGACCACGATTAAAACACTCCCTATATATAATAGGAAACGATTAGATATCGATGCACTCTCCCGCATACTTTCAACCGGACTCCTGAGCAAAAACTGACTTCCGTCATCCAGGCTTCCCCACATATCAACATAATAATTCTGATTCCACGGATCCCATGACTGATTGATCTGATAGTTCTCCGTTGAATCCAGTATACGGCTTTCTTTCTGCGCCTGATTCAGAAAATATCCCATCAGCTGATTCTTCAGCATATTCTTGTCATGTACATTTGTATGCACATCATTATCCTTTTCTATTACCAGGTAAGAAATATTATTCTTTTCAGCGAAATGAATCAATGAACTATTCTTCTTTGTATTATCCCATCTATCTGCATTCGATACATCATTTAACTTTTCATAAAGCTCTACAAATCTAGATTCTTTTTTACTTATATAATATGGCTCCAGAAATTTTCCGTTGATGAACATTAATGCCGCTACCAGACAGATCAATAACCCTACAAATGATACGATCATTTGTGTCTTGATCGAATGATGCATATTCTTTATTTTTAATCTCTTATCTTTGATTATATTCTTCATGCTTATATTTTTCATGCTTCATCAACCTCGAATTTATATCCCATACCCCAGATTGTTTTAATATAATTTCCTTTTTCTCCGAGTTTGCTTCTTAATTTCTTTACATGTGTATCGATCGTTCTCGCGTCTCCAAAGTAATCATAGTCCCATACATTATTCAATATCTTCTCTCTTGATAATGCAATACCCTGATTCTCTACAAAATATGTTAACAGTTCGAATTCCTTGAAGCTCAATTCAATCTCTTTGTCGTCAATCTTCACCTGATGTGCCGCTTTATCTATGATGATTCCACCGGCATCGATCTCATCACCGCCGCCTAATATATTGGCTCTTCTTAAGATTGCATTGACTCTTGCCACCAGTATCTTAGGACTGAATGGTTTGGAAATGTATTCATCTACACCGAGATCAAATCCCTGTAATTCATCCCGTTCTTCTGATCTTGCAGTCAACATGATGATCGGTACTTTCGATGACTGGCGTACTTCACGGCATACCTGCCATCCGTCCATTCTCGGCATCATCACGTCTAATATAATAAGCGCAATGTTTTTTTCATCATAAAATACTTCCATCGCTTCCATACCGTCTCCGGCTTCCAGTACCTGGTATCCTTCCCTTCCCAGGAAATCTTTCACCAGTTTTCTCATTCTGCTCTCATCATCTACTACTAATATTTTGATCTTATCCATAAGACCCAGCCCTCCTCTTATTCTGTATGTTCATGCTATATTTTCTCTGATGATATCTATTATAGCAGAGAACTATGTAGACTTTGTGAAAAAATCAAGAAGATATGCTTCTTCCAAACGTATAACACTGCAAAAAGAGCACTCATAATATAAAGTTGTTTGTCTATAAATTTCAAACATTTCTTTATACTATAAATGCTCTTTTCTTCTATGCCAGACTTTCTATACAGCCGGTACTTCCGATTTTCTTTGAATCTCTGGCATTTTTTATTTTGCTAAGATATATTTTAGTCTTAGAAATTATTACATTTCTTCTTCGTCTTTTTTCTTTCTTTTGGACTTAACTCCTCCGATTCCTGCTCCGAGTGAAGTTACTGCAAGTCCTAACCATGCAAACAGGCTTGATGGATCACCTGTCTTAGCTGCTTTGCCGCTCTTTGAAGAAGATGTAGATCCTGTGCTTCCGGTTTTTCCTGATGATGTGTTTGTTCCGGTTGTATTGCTTGTTCCGGTTGTTGTCTGGCTTCCTGCATCTTTCTTCACCAGTGCGCTGATTGCTTTGTTCAGTGCTTCTGTTGCTGCATCAACTGTGCTCTGGTCTTTCTTTTCTTCCAGTGCTGTCTTCGCACTTGCAAGTGCTGTCTGAAGTGCTTTCCAGCTGTCTGCTGTATAATCAGCTTCTTTTAATGTACCTGCTGTAGCGATTGCTTTTTCAAGTGCGTCAGTTGTAACTTCTTTGACCGAATCTTCTGTATCATCTTTTACAAGTGCATTCATTGCCTGACTCAGTGCCTCTGTTGCTGCATCGACTGCTTCCTGGCTTTCTTTTGCTTCCATAGCTGCCTTGGCATTTGTAAGTGCTGACTGGAATGCTGCCCAGCTCTCTGCTGTGTAGTCTGATTCTTTTAAGCCTTCTGCTGTTGCGATTGTCTCTGCAATCTTTGTTGTATCAACTTCCGGTGCCGGCTGTTCTGCTTTTACCAGATTGTTGAGTGCTTCTGTCAGGTGTGTTGTCTGCTCTGTTACTTCTGCTCCTGCCGGATTCTCTTTTGCAAGCAGGTCTTTTGATTCCTGTAACTCTGTCTGCAGGTTCTTCCAGCTCTCTTCTGTGTAATCAGATTCATTCAGCCCTTCTGCTTCTGTTACTTTTGCCTGCAGTGCTGCAATCTCTTCTGTTGTTGCCGGTTTCTTTTTGGCTACAATGTTCTCTGCTGTTGCCTGGAAATCATATGTATAATCTTCATATCCAAGGGCATGTACTGTCAGTCTCCAGTATCCTGTTCCGTCCGTTCCTTCTGGTAACTGGCATCTGATGGAATCTGTCAGCCCAAGCTGGATTCCCATTGATTTGTGCATCCAGTTATCTGCTGCAAATTTTGTTCCATATGTCTGAAGCGGTGTACTGTAACTACTGTCACTTCCATAGTATGTCCATGTCACTGCCTGCATATTTGATCCAAGGTCACCATAGTTTCCGTTAATGTCTACTCTCAGGAACTCTCCGTATGAACCGCTTGCGGCTTTTACTGTTGGTTCTACTCCTGTTGCTGTCTTTAATGCCTGATCTTTGATTCCGGATTCTGTGCCTTCATTCTTTCTTGCCGTGAATGTGAATCCGTCTCCTGATTTTACTGCTTCCTTCAGTCCATATGTATTCGCTGTTACGTTTGCTGTCTCTGTATATGCTTTCAGTTCTTTTTCTTCATATCCTCCTGAAAGTGTTCCTCCATTTTCTACAACTGTATAGTTCTCTTTTAATGACGGCAGATCAGCTGTCTTAACTTTCACCGGAACATATTTCAGACCTGTTACTTCGTAATGGTCAAGTGCTTTTCCATTCACCAGTTTATTTTTTGAGTCAAATGTTACTGTACTTCCATCTGTTAATACGAGCTCTGATGATGAATTCCAGCTTGCAACTTTATATGTATTTCCTTCTGTATCATAGATTGTTGCGATACACTGGAAGCTTCCTCTGTGTAAACCGTGGTTTGCTGTTGCTCTTGTTACTACATCAAATCCACCCTTATCATACTCTTCGTGTGAATCCTGTTCACTTGATGACTCTGTGTTTCCTGCCTGGTATACACCTTCATTTGCCCAGTATTCTGCCCATGTCATTCCTACATATACATATGAATACTCGTCTGTCACTGCCTCTTCTGCAACTACACTTGTTTTAATATCCTGATAATTATCACTTGTAATTGTCAATGTGTAGTTTGTACCTACTGTTGGTTCTTTATCCAAAGCAACTTTTAAATCTTTCAGATCTCCGCTTGTCAATTCTGATTCTTTACGTCCGTTTCTGTAAGTCAGTTTATATGCCGGATTTTCCAGATCTTTTAATTCTACTCCATTCAAAGCAATTTCCAGTTCTGTTCCCTTTAATGTTGCAGTTGCATCTGCTGTTGGATATGTAGCCTTAATTTTCTCTTCTAATTCACTGATCAGTTCTGCTGCATCTGCAGATAACGCTTCCTTATTTGCAATCATGTCCTGAGCCTCTTTTACGTGCTCTTTCAGATCAGTATTCTCGGAATAACCTGTTGTCTTTTCTGCTTTTTCAATCAGCTTCTGTAATGTATCTTTCTGCTTATCTGTAATTGGTGTAGATGTCTTTCTTGTGATATCTGGATAATTACTGCTGCTGATTGTAATTGTATACTGCGTGCCGGCTGTTGGTGCATCTTTTAAAGCAACTTTTCCATTCTTCACACTTGCCTTATCTGCCAGACCACCGGATACACTTACCGTTACATCTTTCAGATCAGATGGGATCCCACTGATTTCAAGTTCATCTGAATCATTCTTCAGAGAATATTTTAATCCGCTGAGGTCTCCGTCATAATATTTATCTAATCTAACATTACACGGAACATCAATCACGCCGAGATCTGTAATTAATGTAACGCTGCTTAATGTAGCACCATTCATATCAGCAAACTGATAGAATGCATCTCCCTGGTCATGCGCTCTCTTTAATCCCTGTCCTTCTTTGATAGACCATGCGATTTCTACATTTGTTGTCTTTGTTCCAACCCAGAGATTCTCCAGGCTTGTCATACCGTAACTCTTTCCAGAAGTTGTGTTCAGGATTGCTCCATAAAGAGTGTATTCTTTGGTTTCATTTTCTCCAACTTTTATTCCTGTTTTCGTTCCCAGTCCGTCAATTGTAATCTGGTAGTCTCCATATCCTCCGTTTAATTCCAATTCATCTGCCGGAACGGAAAGATAGTTGTTTGTTACCGTTGCATCAGACATTTTTGAGAAGCTATATGTTCCGTCTTCTTTTACCGTTAATTTGCTGTATGCTTCTGGTACCTTATCTAAGGTTGTAAAATAGTAATCATCATTTTCAGTCAGATTTGTCTTTAATTTTGCATAATCTTCTGCACTTACTTCTACCGGGATTGTTACACCCATGATATATTTACCATTATTGTAAGTACCTTTTGCAAGCCCTGTTGTTCCTTTGAATTTATTTGTTGTTGCTGTAGATACAGCATCCACACCATCTTCTACTTCCCATACCGCTTTATCTGTCAGATTATAAGCCTTATAGAACTGATTGTATGGAACATTCATAACAAGATATTTTGCTTCTTTGACAGCTGGTTTTAAATTGCTGATCGCTGCATCCAGTTCTTTTTTTGCTGTATCAACTGCATCCTGGGATTTCTTTTCAGAAGCCGCCGTCTTTGCAGCAGTAAGTTTTGTTTTTAATGTGCTCCATGATTCTGCAGTATAATCGCTTTCATTTAAAGCTTCTGCCTGTTTGATTGATTGTTCAAGTGCTGTCGTATCAACTGTCACTGCCGCCCCTGCTTCCGGTGCTGACTGGATTGCTGCTAACGCTGCTTCTTTTACAGCATTCGATGTTCTTGTTGCACCCGATACTACATCCCAGCTGCTAATTACACTTTCTGCCGCTGACTGTCCGGCTAATTTTGTCTTTATTCCTTTTTTACCGGAAAATGCTTTATCAAAATATGTTTTGTTTTCTGTTTCATATCCATTTTCAGGAGTTACCGTAATATCAGAAAATTTTCCATCTTTTACTGTTAATGCTACCTGAACGTCATACTCATTCCATTCGTTCTCTTCTTCATCATCCTCTTGCGTTCTGGCAACATGTGCAGTCTTTGTATACGTTCCATCTTTTGCCACCTGATCCTTCGTTACCGCCATCGCCGGTACCGCCGGGCAGATACTGGCTGCCATTGCAGTAGACATCGCAACTGCCATTACTTTGGTCTTCATTTCTTTCTTTTTCATAAAAGCCTCCTTAACGAAAATATTTATTATTAAGTTAGTATTTTCTAACTTATAATCAAAAAAAATTTTACTTAACAGACATGTGCGTTTTCCACACATGTCTGCATGTTATCCTGTTTTTATACTCCAAGCCAGATACATAATCCAAGCAGTATCAGTGCTCTCAGTATTGTAAACCAGATTTCATTTCCTCTCAGTTTCTTCACGCCACAATGAATATTCTTTTTCGGACATGTATCCATACATTTCTGGCACTGGAAGCAGTCGCCTTCTACTTTCCAGGAACCATCCGTTGGAAGTCCGATATTCGCCGGACATTTTCTGGTACAGGCGCTGCATTTTGGGATGCACGCTTCTCTGTCCCGGTGTAAAGAAAAAAGTGGCAGCACCGGAATCAGGGAAAATACAGCTCCCATCGGGCAGAAGTTTCTGCAGAAAAATCTTTCTTCCAGACACATTCCAACGATCAGAAGCAGTAATATAATCAGTCCGGTCACATATCCTCCCAGTCTGAAATTACCGGCATGTATCATAGAGAATACATCCCATGGGCTTGTTCCCTGTGCTTTGCTGTATACGCCCCCATAACACATGAAGACGATCACTGCCAGGATCACATATTTCAGATATACAAGTTTATCTGAAATTCTATCCGGTATCTGTACCGGCTTTTTCTTGCATTTTTTGCAGATCCACACATGCAATGCATGTACTGCATCACCAAGTGTTCCGAACGCACAGGCAAATCCACAGAAGAATCTGCCGAATATCATTGTATAGATACAGACTACCACGAGCACACTGACGAAAGATGTCAGAGCAATCTTTTCACCTGCACCAATCTGTGTAAATATGTATTTCACTCCGGCAAATGCTGCCGTATAGACAGACGGTATGAACAGGAAATATAACAGCTGGATCAAAGCCCGCAGCCAGATATGTATCTTTTTTATCTGTTTTGCATTTATATTCTTTCTCTTTTCCACGTTACTCTACCGCCTTTTCCAATGCCTGTTTTGTTGCATTCCTGATTCCCGTCGAACTGAATGTTGCTCCACTGATCGTGTCTACTTCTGCACTCTGTGCATCCAGTATCTTCGGAATAATATCTTTCGCCATAGACAGATACGATCCATCTTCGCCTTCCGCAGAAGTTACATTTAATTCTGTGATCTTCTGCTTCTCCACTTTCACTTCTACTTCTACAGTTCCGCCGAAACCATCCGCTTCACCGGTATAACTTCCATCTTTATAGGAACCTTCTCCATCGTTCTGGTCTTCTGAATTATCTGTACTTTCTATTCTGGCATTTAGTTTTGCTATTTTCTCATCCTTTTCTCTGGCATCCAGTACCGAATTATATCCAAATATCATACCGATGATCACAAGGACACTTACCAGACGCATCCAGAATTCTCTCATTCTTTTCTCTCCTTCTTACGCTGACTACTTACTGTTTTTCGCCGAAACCAATGCATTATCACAAGCTTCCAAGATCGCTTTAGATGAACAGGTCGCTCTGGATACTACATCAATATCTTCTGTTGAACCTTTTTCGATTACCTGCGCTACAACGCCTTTTCTGCTGGAGGTACCATTTGCTGCTTTGGTAATATAGCTGTTATTGGAAGAATCTCCGTCTCCCTTTACATCGGTAATTGCAACAATCTTGTCATTTCTTACGGTTATCTTTAACGTCAGATTATAAGCTGTAAAATCTTCATCTTCATCCGGAAGGCAGAGCGCACGTCCTTCGTAAATACCATTCTTATACACTGTATTATCTTCATCCGAACCGTTATCTTTCTTCTCAAGCAAGGCAAGAGCCTGATTCAGATTTTCCAGTGCCTGATCTACTTCTTCCTGTGTAATCTTAGTTTTGTCTGCATCAATTAATTTCTGTGCGTCCTCCATTCGTGTCTTAAGAACTGCATAAGTTGCTTCTGTGTAATCATCTGCATTTATTTTGGCTGCTTCTTCCATCACTTTTTCAAGTTCTTCCGTATCCGCTTTTTTTACTTCCGGTTCCGTCTGCTGCCCGTTGGTTGCTTTTTCTGCTTCTTTCAGGGCATTCTTGACCGCATTTATCAGACCATTGGAACTGTAGGTTGCCCCGGATACCACATCCACATCTGTACTTTGCTTTTTCATTATATTCTTCACTACGTCCATCGCACGGTTGAAGAATCTTTCATCATCGTTATTTTTCGTAACCAGTACTGCTTTTATTGATTTTTCCTGAATGACAACTGCTACTTCGATGTCACCGTTATAACCTTCGGCCGTTCCATAATAGATTCCTTCTTTATATGGGAAGTTTCCGGTTGTTACCGTAGATGTATTGTCATTCTGATTCGTACTACTGCTATCCGTCGATATCTCTGCACTTACGGAGCTTCCACTTACTGCCGCCTGGCGGAGTGCATCTCTTACCGCACTCTTGATTCCATTCGAACTGTACGTTGCTCCGGATACCACATCTATGTTCGTGCTCTGTGTTGCAATAATCGTATTGATTAATGTTGTTGCACGATTCAGATAGCTGCTGTCATCATGATTTTCTACAATGTCAATTGACGCAATCTTACCGCCACTGATCACAACCTTAACCTTCAGGGTTCCTCCGAATCCGGTTCCGGTTCCATAGTAAGTTCCGTCTTTATATGCCGCAGCGTCCTGTACATCATCAAGCGCAAGAGTACTTCCTTCTGCCGCCGTATTTCCTGACTTCGAAGCACCTGTCTCACCGCTGTCTTTTTCTCCCGTCAATGCATTTTTTACCGCACTGATAATACCATTCGAACTAAAGGTCGCTCCGGATACCACATCTACATCCAGCGTCTGACCGGCAATGATCCTGTCAATGACTGCTTTCGCACGGTTAAAAAACGCCGCATCATCCGATGAACTTAAGATATCGATTGCTGTGATCTGTTTATCCTTAATTGTAACCGCAACGGTAATATCTCCGGCATATCCGGTTCCCGTTCCCTTATATACCCCATCCGCAAGATCAAATGAGCCTTTCACTGTATTTTCTGTTTTTTCTTTACCGGCATCTGTATCTACATTCTTCGTTTCTTTCGTCTGTGCCTGCACTTCATAAACCGGTGCCTGATAACCACTCAGAGAGATGCCGATACAGGCTGCAACTACAACAGCCGACGTCAGAGGTGCTCCCTGTTTGATTTTTTTTATTACTTTTTCTTTGTCCATATCTCCACCTCTATTTTTTCATCACATTTACTTCATAGTCGGAACTGAAATCATCTGCAATCCCCTCTGATACATATAATTTGTTATCATCGGTAAGCAGGATCACGTCAAATTTATCACTGTATTTTTTCCAGTATTTTTCTGCTTTCTCTTTTCCCATAATGAATAACGAAGTAGACAGACCATCTGCCAGAGTTCCGTCATCACTGACGATCGTCACAGATGTCAGACCATTCTCTGCCGGATAGCCCGTGGACGGATCAATGATATGATGGTATTTCTTTCCATTTTCTTCGAAATACCGTTCATACCCTCCGGATGTAATGACTGCTTTATCTTTTGCCTGTAATACTCCCAGATAATTGCCGTCTTCTTCCGGGCTTTCTACTGCCACTTTCCAGCCACTGCCGTCCGGCCTGGCTCCCAGTAACTGTACATTACCGCCAAGACTTACAAGACCACTTGTCACACCACATTCTTTATAGATCTCCATAATTCTCGATGATGTATATCCTTTGGCAATACCTCCGAAGTCAATTTTTACATTTTCCGGAAGTGTGATTTTTTTTGTCTTCTTATCATACTGAATTTTGGATGCATCTACATTTGCAAGCAGTGTATGAAGTTCCTCTTCCGAAGGTACTTTATAATTTTCCGTCGGAAATCCCCATGCATCCATAACCGGATAGATTGATATATCGAATACACCTTTCGTCTGTTTGTATAATTTTTCTGAACGTTCAAACAGATATGCCGTATCCTCTGATACAACACCTTCTCCATTCTGGTTCAGCTGATATACCTCGCTGGTTTCTTTTCCTGTCGATAAAAGTTCATCTAATCTCTTGATCTCTGCCTCTGCCTTGTCTACCGCATCCGATGCATGTTCTCCATATGCGGTTACCGTCATATAGGTATCCATGGCAAAGATATCACGGCTCTGCTTCTCTTCATCCGGCTGTGTACTTTTACTTTCCATACTGTCCTGCTTTGTCTCTTTTGTCTGTGTTGTGTTGGCAGATCTGGCATCCTTTCCACAACCTGCTGCCCCTGCCGATATCGCCGCACATAATATAGCTATGACAATCCTCTTCTTCATTCTCTCATCCTCTGCATTTATAGTTATATACATCTAATATAGTATCTTATACGCTAATTTTTGTTCGCATCTTCTAACCTAGTTAATGTACCATATGACTTTGACTGCTTCAATTATTTTTTGAGTTTTTGATAATTATTATCATTTTATTGCATATACTTTAACGCATTCCAGCTGTTTTTGAACATATGGCGATATATAAGAACCTGCCACTGGCAGCTTCTCCTGCATACTTTAGTATAAAAATAACGGCATCATGTATGTTGTTTTTCATACATAATGCCGTTATCGCTATAGTGGACCTGGCGGGAGTTGAACCCGCGTCCGAAAGCCCATCCATTCGAGCATCTCCCATCACAGTCATTATATTAACATTCCCTCCATGCGGCACCTAATGACAGGTTCCTCACTTTAGTAGCTTCATAAGTTCTTCCATCTCCTCAAAGCTTTGGAAACGAAGTGCTCCGCCTGTTTGAAGCCGGTGACCCGGACAGCGGATGATCCGGGGCCGACTGCGGCCTAATTAGGCTGCGTACGCTAATTCTGTATTGTCTGCGTTTATATTTAAGTGGAACTTTTAACGTAGTGTCCCGCTACGGATGGCTTCTCCAACTTCCAGACCCCCGTCGAAACCAGTACAAGCCCTGAATTAAAAATGCTTTTTCTGGTTTACAGACAGTCTTTCATTAGGTATCTTATATTGTATAGCAGGAACATTTGTTTTGTCAAGTCCTGTTTCGCCGCTATTTCATTTTTACCGCAACTACATGACACCGGAATTTTTCTTCCGCCCTGATCTTCATTTTTGTAAATCCTGCTTTTTCAAGCATATCTTTGAATTCTTCTCTTTTATATACCTTAACATCCCCATGTCCGGTCAACCGTGCAAGTGGAAGTTCAATATGATTCATGAACCACAGCACAACTCCGGTAGAAGTATAATCTCTTAATATCAGTCTTCCATTTTTTCTGAGTACTCTGTAAACATTATCAAAAAATGCCTGCGGGTTCGGATAATGATGAAAGCTGTTTGTGCAGATAATCACGTCAAAGGATTCATCTGCAAACGGAAGATTCTCGCAGTCTCCTACTATGAATTCTGTATTTTTCAGATTCTTTTCCTTCGCTTTTTTGATCATTTCCGGTGTCAGATCAAGCCCCGTATACTGCTTATCCGAATATTTTTCTGTCAGTATCTCAACCATCGGACCGGTTCCGCAGCCACAGTCCAGAACGTCTTTAAATTCCATATTTTCCAGTTCTGCAAGGACTTTCGGATAATCATATTTACACATTTCGTATATTCCGGAATGTCCGGAGTCGTATATCTTTGCAGCTTTGGTGAATTCTTTTACTGACATATTTTTATATTCTTTTGATGTCTTTGCCATGAGTTCATCTCCTTTAGTATTAGTTCCATCTAACCTCAATACTAAAGCCATATTTTCAAAATGTCAATCTCCTGTTAGCGAGTTGTGACTGGAATGCCTTTGCTTTTAGGAGATTGGGATGCCCTTAGATTTTCTTACATCACAGAATCTTAGCAGCAAACATAACACCAAGTCTTTCTCATGAACCGGGAGGCCACGATGATGAACTAAATAGAAAACGCCATAACCACAACCCCGAGTATCACCAATATCACACCGGTCATTCGATTCAACGTCTTCGGTGTTGCCTTATTCGCAAATACTGCCGCAATCCTTGCCCACAACAGTGTGAACATAATACATAAAATCCACACCGCTATATTCGGCATTCCCCCAATTGCAAAATGCGAAACTGCGCCGGTAAAGGCTGTAAATGTCATGATAAACACACTCGTTCCAACCGCCGTCTTAAGTTCATATCCAAGCACTGAAGTCAGGATCAGAAGCATCATCATACCGCCTCCGGCACCGATAAATCCACAGATAAATCCGATCAGCACACCACAGATTACCGACTGAACCGCACGTTTCTTCGGTGATACCTTTGCCATGGCCTCTTTCGTTGTCATGACAGGCTTTACGATGAACTTAATTCCAAGCAAGAATGTCATAAATACGGAGAAATTTCCCATCGTTGCCGATGGTACCAGACTGGACACATAACTTCCTACAACTGTAAATATGAGAACGCTGACCATCATGATCAGACCATTCTTTATGTCCAGATTCTTATTCTTTCCATATGTATAGGCAGATACTGCGCTTGCAAGCACGTCCGATGAAAGTGCGATTCCGACTGCCATATATGGATCCATTCCAAGAAATGTGATCAGCATCGGACTGATCACTGCCGCCGCGCTCATTCCGGCAAATCCGGTTCCGAGTCCGGCTCCCATGCCTGCGAAAAATGTTACGATAATCATTAATATTGTATTCATCTAGATCTTTTCCTCCAATATCTTTTCTATATTCGCTTCCATATGCGCCATTCCTTTTTGAAGTGCTTTTCTTGTATCTTCATCCATTCCTTCAAATAGTTTTTCAACAAACGACTGCTGGAGTTTCTGTCCTTTTTTGATAATCTCTTTTGACTTTTCTGTACAGAGCAGATGAACTTTTCTCCGGTCACCTTCTACACTTTTCCGCTCCAGATAGCCTTCATTCACAAGTTTATCCACATTTACCGATACAAGATTGGCTTTAATTTTTCGTACCTCTACGATATCTCTGGCGGTTTTGTATTCTGGGTTGTTCGCCAGGAATAATAAGATGTCAAATGCGGTCTGTGGAATATTCAGTTCATGGCATAACGGTTTGCAGGTCTCGCTATATGCCTTTGACAGCTTTTCTGCAAATTCAATTCCTGTGTTCATATATGTATGTCTCCTTTTTATTTCATTTTTGAACTATTCACATTTGTATTAATATAACACTTGGAAATAAGTTTGTAAAGTACTATCCGATATGCACTTATATGCCAGTGCACAGCAAAAGCCTTCCGAGTACCGACTCAGAAGGCTTTCCTGCTCTTTTAAAAATGAGCTGTTTTATTTCAATTGCTATATTTTCATCATCCCGGACATAATACATCCACCAACTGCTCCACATTTTTCCATATCATTCCACTGTTCTTCATCGAATTTTATTCCGCCGATCCCATATACCGGAATATTAACTTCCTTACACACTTCTTCTAAAAAATCCAGTCCTCTTGGCGGTAATCCCTTTTTACAGTCCGTTGCATAAATATGTCCTGCAGCAAGATAAGATGCGCCTAATCGCTCTGCTTCTTTCGCTTCTTCTACAGAATGTACAGAAATTCCAATCTTTGTAAACTTATTCTTTTCTTCGTCAGTTATTTTTTGCAAAATCGGAAGTGGCAGATGTACAGATGTACATTCCAGTTCTAATGCAGTCTCCCAGAAATTATGAAGAATACAAGACACCTGATAACGGCTGCAAATATCCATTACTTCTTTCGCCAATGTCACATATTCCTCATCTGTCAGATCTTTTTCCCTCAAGATCACAGCTTCCGGATGTATCTTGCATACTCTTTCTATCTGCTCTAAAAACGGACGATCGCACAGTTTTCGATTACTGACTGCAATGATCTTAAAGTCCTGATTGTTTACAGATTTTATCACTGACAACTCCTTTCAGCTGTATTCGGCTTGTTTTTAACACAAGATGCTCCCTGTTACACATAGATATAATCACTCATCACCGGTTGAAGATTGTGTTTCAGAAGTGCCTGATATACTTCATCCACGGAACGTCCATCCGAGATTTCAAACTGATCGTCACCCTTGTCTTCAATATCTTCTACATGACTTCCGATTCCGGTACTTACACCGGCAGAGATCTTCGTTGCCGCAATGCTTACCAGATTGTCGCGGACTCTCTCACATTCTCGTGTCGAAACCGTAATACTTGCAAACGGCATAAACAGGCGGTATGCACATACTACCTGCAGAAGCTGCGGCTCATGCACATCCATCGGATTGATCCTGTCATTGTTGATGATCGGACGGAGTCTCGGACAGGAGAATGCAATCTCTGCATGTGGATATTTTCTCTGTAACAGGTAAGCATGATACCCTGTTGCAAATGCGTCCTTCCGGAAATCATCCAGTCCAAGAAGTGCTCCGAATCCGACGCCGCGCATGCCGCCTCTTAATGCTCTTTCCTGTGCATTGACACGGTATGGATAGATTCTCTTATGTCCCGCAAGATGAAGTGTCTCATATTTATCCGAATTGTATGTCTCCTGGAATACCGTTACATAATCTGCTCCACATTCATGCAGATATGCATATTCGTCTGAATTCACCGGATAGATTTCCAGACCTATGACTTTAAAATATTTTCTGGCAATTTTACATGCTTCACCGATATATTCTACGGTAGATTTGTTACGGCTTTCCCCTGTAAGAATCAGTATTTCCTGCAGACCGGTCTCAGCGATGGCTGCCATTTCTTTTTCAATCTCTTCGGCATTTAACTGTGCACGGTTAATTTTATTATGGCAGTTGAAGCCGCAGTAGATACAATAGTTCTCGCAATAGTTTGCAATATAGATTGGTGTAAACATATAGACACTGTTACCAAAATGCTTTCTTGTCTCCATCTGCGCTGCCTGTGCGATCTCCTCCAGAAATGGCAATGCTGCCGGAGACAATAATGCCTGAAAATCTTCCGGTGTACGCTCTGTATGTGCCAGTGCACGTTTTACATCTTCTGCAGTATATGTATTATAATCGTAAGCCTCCATCGCTGTTACGACCTGGTCGAGGATCTCTGATCCGATATCCTCCATCCCCGGAAGATAAGTCATGTGATCGATCCGGTTCTTCTTCTGATCTTCCAGAATCGCCTCACTTAGAATACTTTCATTGATATGTGTATCTTCATGCTTTGTTTCCATTATCCAATCCTCCTAATCCTGCAAAAATCCTGTCAGAGGTGAAGAAGCACTTGCACCGCGTTCGATCGTTCTTCCAAGTCCGGAAAGGTATGCACTTCTGCCCGCTTCGATTGCTTTCTTAAATGCTTCTGCCATTGCAGGCACATCTCCCGCAGTCGCAATTGCTGTATTTGCCATAACTGCGGCCGCTCCCATCTCCATTGCCTCGCATGCCTGGGACGGACGTCCGATTCCGGCATCTACAATGATCGGCAGATCAATCTCATCGATCAGGATTTGAATAAAGTCTTTTGTACTGAGTCCTTTGTTTGAACCGATCGGTGCGCCAAGCGGCATGATACATGCTGCACCGGCATTTGCAAGATCTCTTGCAGCATTCAGATCCGGATACATGTATGGCATAACTACGAATCCTTCTTTTGCAAGAATTTCTGTAGCTTTGATCGTCTCATAGTTATCCGGAAGAAGATATTTCGAATCTCTTACCACTTCTACTTTGACGAAATTGCCGCATCCGACTTCTCTGGACAGTCTGGCGATACGTACCGCTTCTTCTGCATTTCTGGCTCCTGATGTATTTGGAAGAAGTGTCACATCTTCCGGGATATAATCCAGAATGTTGGCAAGTCCACCTTCATTTGCACGGCGGAGTGCCAGTGTGATAATCTGTGCTCCGGCTTTTTCTACACATGCTTTCACCAGATCCAGTGAAAATTTTCCCGAACCAAGTATAAAGCGGGACGTAAATTCTTTTCCTCCAAGGGTAAATATATCTGCTTTCTTTGTTTCTGTATTGTCCATAATCAAATCCTTCTTTCTTATTATTTGTCTTTTCTATTTGCTTTTTCCTATTGGTCTTTCTACACGTCTTCTTCCCCAAGAATCAGACGTGTGATCATATTTGCTTCATGAGCCGCACAGATTGCAACTCTGGGAGCCATCAGACCGTTCCCATAAGTTGGTGCTGTCTCGCGGTCTCCGCACAGGTAAAAGTTCTTCATTAATTTCTGTGTGCGGATCGTATTACTGCTTCCGTATCCAGCCATACCGGTTGCCGATACGAGTTTCTTTTCCGGAAAATGTTCCAGTATTCCATTGACCAGCATTGCCTTCGCTTCTGGATTATCGAATGCTTCACACACAATCGCTTCGTCATTAAATAGTGTCTTAAGATTCTCTTCTGTGACTTTCACACAATCTGTATAGATATCCAGATACGGATTAATCTTTAACAGTAATGCTTTTAATGCATCTGTTTTGTACATTCCAATGTGCTCCATAAAGTACTGCTGCCGGTTCAGGTTCGTAATATCTACCACATCAAAATCTATCAGATGGAGATGTCCGACTCCGATTCTCGCAAGTGCATATGCCACATTTGACCCCAATCCGCCAAGTCCGGCTATCGCAACTCTTCCGGCCGACAGAATTTTCTGCTTTTCCGGAGAATGCCTCTCATTAAGCGCAGACATAATCTCTTCTTTGCTGAGTATTTTCTTTGATTCTGTCATTCTTTTAGCCTCCTCCTACGAATGTCACAACTTCCAGACGGTCGCCGTCTTTTAACATGGTATCGGAATAGCTGTATTTCGGAAGAATATCTCCATTTAACTCTACAGCGATTCTTTTTACCTGATACTGATTCTGTTCCAGATATTCTGCAACAGTCGTATCCTCTGTCAGATTGATTTCTTTTCCATTTACGATAATCATGCGTTCTCCTTTCCCGGATATATGTAAAAAAGAGTTCACGAAGTAAATACACCCGTGGTGGTGCACCCCTTCATGAACTCTCGTTCACTCTCAACTTATCCGATATTCTATTGTTCCTGATTTACGTCACATAGCAACAAAAAAGAGAGA
>CAKRAT010000022.1 GCA_934295165.1 uncultured Dorea sp.
GTCATCTACACCGCCAAGCTGTGCTCTAAGCTCTTCCAATGATGCCATATACTCTCTCCTTTATGTATATTATGCAGAAAATCTGCGTATCTATTAAATTATAATACATTCTTTTCATAAAATCTACCCATCAGGATTATGCCTTTTCAAAAAATATGAAGATGAAATTTCTTTAAAAATTATTTCAAGACATTGAAAATATATGTTAAATATTATATGATGTATGAAAGATTTGAAAACGGAGGTAAAACCATGAATACAATTGAATGTATTAAAACAAGACGCAGTATTCGTAAATTCAAACCAGATCCTGTAGATCATACTACATTAGAATCCGTGATCGCAGCGGCATCTTATTCTCCATCTTGGAAAAACACCCAGATCACACGTTACATAGCAATCGAAGATTCTTCTATTCTTGATAAAATCGTTACCGATTACACCCCGGATTTCAATGCAAAGATTATAAAGCAGGCACCAATGCTGATTGCAGTTACCTTCAGAAAAGGACGATGTGGTTTTGAACGTGACGGTTCTTACAGTACTAAGAAAGAAGACCGCTGGCAGATGTTCGATGCCGGTGTTGCAAGCCAGACACTTTGTCTTGCCGCTCATGAAGCAGGTCTTGGAACCGTTATCATGGGAATCTGGGACGAAGACGGCATCACAGATCTGTTACAGATCCCGGAAGAACAGGAGCTTGCCGCTCTCATTGCCATCGGACATCCGGATATCGATCCTGATGCACCTGAGAGAAAATCCGTAAGTGATTTATTAACTTATTTATAAAACAGGAGGTTTTTTACATGAGACACTTATTGAGTCCACTGGATTTTTCCGTGGAAGAACTGGACAACTTAATGGATCTTGCCAAAGATATTGAGGCAAATCCAGAAAAATATGCTCACGCCTGCGAAGGAAAAAAACTTGCAACTCTCTTCTACGAGCCAAGTACACGTACCAGATTAAGCCATGAAGCAGCTATGATCAATCTTGGCGGCAGCGTTCTTGGTTTCTCATCTGCAGATTCAAGTTCTGCTTCCAAAGGGGAAAGTGTAGCAGATACAATTCGTGTAATTTCCTGCTTTGCAGACATCTGTGCAATGCGCCATCCAAAAGAAGGCGCAGCCATGGTTGCAAGCCAGCATACCACGATTCCAGTGATCAATGCTGGAGACGGTGGACATCAGCATCCGACACAGACCCTTACCGATATGCTTACGATCCGTTCTTTAAAGGGACGTCTGGACAACATGACAATCGGTTTATGCGGGGATCTGAAATTCGGCCGTACCGTACATTCTCTGATCCATGCACTGGTACGTTATCCCGGCATCCGTTTTGTTCTGATCTCACCAGAAGAGTTAAAACTTCCAAGCTATATCAAGAACGATGTATTAGACCGTCAGAATATTCCTTACGAAGAAGTCGTACGACTGGAAGACGCACTTCCTGATCTGGACATTCTTTACATGACTCGCGTGCAGAAAGAGCGTTTCTTCAACGAAGAAGATTATGTACGTATGAAAGACTTCTACATTCTGGATAACAAGAAGATGGAGCTTGCCAAAGATGATATGTATATTCTTCATCCACTTCCAAGAGTAAATGAAATTGCCACAGAAGTAGACAGTGATCCAAGAGCCGCTTACTTCAAACAGGTACAATACGGTGTCTACATCCGCATGGCACTGATACTTACACTTTTGGAAATTGAAGTTTAGGAGGAACATAACATGGTAAAGAATACATTAACTGTCGGACGCATCGAGGAAGGATTCGTTCTGGATCATATCCAGGCCGGACGAAGCATGGATATCTATAAATACCTGCATCTGGACAAACTGGACTGCTGCGTTGCGATCATTAAAAATGCAAAAAGTAATAAAATGGGTAAAAAAGATATTATGAAGATCGAATGCCCGATTGACTTTATGGATCTGGACATTCTTGGTTTTATTGATCATAACATTACGGTAAATATTATTAAGAATTCAGAGATTGTAGATAAGAAGGCACTTCATCTGCCTCGCGAGATCCGCAATGTGATCCACTGCAAGAACCCTCGCTGCATCACATCGATTGAGCAGGGATTGGATCACGTATTCGTACTTACAGATCCGGAAAAAGAAGTTTACCGCTGTAAATACTGTGAGGAAAAATACGACGGAAGACGAAAATAATTTTCCTTCCGAATGCATGGAGGCGATCTACAGAATCTGCCACAGGCCGCTTTTCCTGAACGCACGACGCTTAAAAAAGAAGAGAACTCCGCAACCTGCGGGGTTCTCTTCTTTTTATGCATTATTCCTTTATCGCAAGAAACAACCGAAGCATTCCCAGCGAATATCTTCACATAAAATAATAAAATACAAGCAAGACGATAAGCCGGGTTATGTCGTTGGATGATCATCTATCTAGACCCGCCGTTGCCAGCTGGTTCAAGCGACCTACCTAAGACGTGACGGGCCGCCACATCGTCTTTATCCGGTCTTGCTTCGGATGGGGTTTACATATGCCCCTGCTGTTACCAGCAAGGCGGTAGTCTCTTACACTGCCCTTCCAACCTTACCAGGATCAGATCCTGGCGGTACATTTCTGTTGCACTATCCTTGGAGTCGCCTCCACCGGACGTTATCCGGCATCCTGCCCTGTGAAGCCCGGACTTTCCTCACCTGCTGCCTTTCGGCAATTGCAGCTGCGATCATCTGTCTTACTTGCATTTTCAAAAGCGTTTATTATTATAGCACTGTTTTATCAAAATAACAAATCTTTTTTATTCTAATTTCATTCTGGTTTTCATTTCGTTATTCAAAAACTTTTCACTTAAATTTCTACTTCAAATACCTGTCCCGGTTCTCTTACCTTCATCACCCGGTCTTTGTATGACACTGCCTCCGAATTCTTCATTAAGCGGTCATACACCTCATAATGCTCCCACATATGCATCGGAAACACATATTTCGTACTGGTATGCTTCATAAAATAATCCATTCCCCAGGCATATTGGTCTTCCTGCCTCGGATCCAGCGGAACAAATGCCACATCAATTGCAATATCTTTCAGTTTATCAATCTCCCGCTGATAGTCTTTCCGCATCTGTTCATTATAGAGTTCACTTTCCTCTTCCCAATGCCACCAGTTCAGGTCACCTGCATGATAGATCATCTTATCATCCACATAAACAACAAACGCAACACCTTCATCTGTAGAATGAAGTGTCTGCACTTTTATATCATCAAAATGATATTCCTTATTTGCCGTTACATATGTTGTCTGTTCCGGTTGTTCTTCAGCGGTAATATCTGCCGACAGAATATACCGGATATTCGGATAAGGTTCCATCCATTCAAAGATCTTTTTATTAAAATGATCATAATGCGAATGGCTTGCGAATACATAAATCTTTTTCTTTAAATCAAATTTCGGGAGCCTGCCTCTGTACCAGTCGAAAATAAACACATCATCTTTATATTCTACAACGAATCCACTGTGTTCCAGGTACGTCACCTTCATCTCTTATACTTCTCCCTTAATGACCTTAACGGCATGTACAAGCTCCGGAAGTAAATATCTTAAGCTTTCTTTCACTGCCTGTGCTTTTCCCGGGAGATTGACGATCAGGGTCTCTCCACAGATTCCTGCTGCACTTCTGTTCAGCATACTGCGTCTGGTAAGCTTCATCGTATGTGCACGCATAGCTTCCGGAATTCCAGGAACTGGTCTTTCTACAATATCCATCGTTGCTTCCGGTGTACAGTCATCCGGATTGCATCCTGCCCCGCCTGTTGTAAGGATCAGGTCTGCTGCTTTTCCGTCCGCCATACGTTTCATAATTGCTGACAGTACTTCTCTATCCAGCGGCAACGCTCTCATAAACACAACTTCCAGTCCGGCTTCTTCCGCTACAAGTTTTACTGCCTCTCCGCTTTCATTTTCTTTTGTGCCTTTGTATATATCTGTATTTGCTGTAATAATTGCTATTTTCATATCGTACCTCCAACATTCATCTGTGATAATCATATACCTTTGTATTTTAACTCTTTTATCATAATAATGCAATCTTATAAGTTTATTTCTGCTATCTGAAAATACCTGAAATCTGCCACCTTCCGTTTTTCTGCACCTCTTAACAAAAAAAGATTCACATCTGTCCTTTCCCGGATGCCGGACGGAATGTGAATCTTTTTTCTATGATTATTTCTTATCTGTAAGGCTTACCGCCCGGCAGCATCTGCTGCAAATTCCAATCTATCATCTACAATGCTTTGCGATACAGCATTTCTACGTCTTTCAATGTTGTCTGACGTGGGTTTGCTGCGATATTACCGCTCTTCATGGCATCTGCTGCCATCTGAGGGATCTTATCTTCTGTTACACCAACCTCAGAAAGTGTCTTTGGAATACCGAGGGAAGCGTTCAGTTTCTTGATTTCTGCTACCAGCATCTCTGGTTTAAAGTCTTTTACCGGCTCTTTGTCTTCGCTGATATAATTGTAGATTTTCTCATAACGTCCCTGATCTGCTAATGCATTGTATTCTACGATAACCGGAAGCAAGATAGAGTTGGCAACTCCGTGCTGCACTCCGAAGAATGCGCTGACCGGATGAGACATTGCATGTACATTGCCAAGTCTTGCCCATGCAAATGCGATTCCAGCGAACATACTTCCTGACATCATCGCACATGCTGCTTCTTCGTCTTTTCTGTTTGCTACGAACCGGCGGATATTTCCTCCGATCAGTTCCATTGCTTTTTCTGCCATTGCATCAGAGAATGGAGATGCTCCCAGTGATGTATAAGCTTCCCATGCATGGATTAATGCATCAATTCCGCAGGATGCTGCAACCATTGGAGGTACAGACATGATCATTTCCGGATCCAACAGTGCGTATTTTGGGAGTAATTCGTAACTGAATACTGTCAGTTTATAGTTTCTGGAAGTATCTGTGATAACAGAAAATGCTGTTACTTCACTTCCAGTACCAGCTGTTGTCGGAATTGCAATGATCGGTTCGATTGGTCCCGGAACAAGGTGTGCTCCTTCGTATTCTGTAATTGATCCACCGTATTTTGCAAGAACACCCACAGCTTTAGCTACATCCATCGGGCTTCCTCCTCCGAGTGCAACGATACTTGTTGCTCCGGATTCTTTATATACTTTTGTTGCTGCATCTACCATATCTACTGTTGGATTTGGAAGGATATCCAGGAAGCTGACTGTCTCGATTCCTTCTGCTTCTACGATATCCAATACTTTCTGTACAACACCTAATTTTTCCAGTCCACGGTCTGATACAACCATCATCTTTTTGGAACCACTCTTCTCCAGAAGTTCCGGCAGTCTCTTTAATGAACCAACGCCAAACACGATGTCCTGTGGTACTTTAAATGTGTAATCTTTCATTTTTTTCATCCTCCAGATTTTTTTAGTTATTTACAGGGATTCCCTGTATTCTCAAATGTGGTAAAAAAAGAGACCACACCCATGCGGGTATGGCCCCTTTACCAATTCCTGATTCATATTATAGGCACAGTCATTTCCAGATTTCAAGTGTTTTTCGTATATTTATTCAGTTTTTTCTAAATGATAATACATACCATGCCGCCGTTACTGTCATTTACAATCTTTTGCATGCTATCCTGAAGTTTCTCCTGACTTTCTTCGTTGATGACTGCCATCTTATTCCTCAGACCGTCCATAACCAGTTCTTCTACTGTCTTTCCAAATATACTGGTTTTCCAGATTCCCCCTTCCTGCTGCTTTTCTTCTTCGATGTAATGGATCAAATCCTTCGCCTGCTGCTCATTTCCAACAATCGGGGCTATCTCCGTCTCTATGTTAGCACGGATCAAATGAATGGACGGTGCCTGCGAATGAATTTTTACCCCATATTTATTTCCCTGACGAATCATCTCCGGAGCATCAAGTATGATTTCTTCTTTTTTCGGACTTACCACTCCGTAACCTTTCATACGAACGGATGCAAATGCATCCCTTACATTCTCATATTCACTTTTTAATCCTGCCAGCTCCTGCATCGTCCGAATCAGATCATATTGCCCTGTGATCGGTGTGTCTGTCAGTTCACTTAACATTTCATAGTAATATTTTTCATACATATGAATCTGTATGATCACACAGCCTGTATCCATCTGTACCTGTTCTACATAGAGTTCTTTAATATAAATGCTTTCTGGTTTCGGAATATCTGTTACGGCGTCCCTGATTTCTTCCATTTCTTCTAAGATCTTTCGGATGTGTTCCATAAGATCCTGTTTGATTACATGCGTGGCAGGAAGCATTTCCACCCACTTCGGTATATAGAACTGTATCTCCGATACCGGGAATTCATACAATACATTTTCCAGGATCTGATAAATATCCTCTTCTTTTAACTGTTCGCAATTCACGGACATTGCAGGCACTTTATAAGTCTCTTCCAGTCTCTCAGCCTTCTCTTTCGCATCCTGACTATGCGGCTTTTTCGAATTCACCAGTATAATAAATGGTTTATGGATGTTCTGTAATTCTGTTATGGTCCGTTTTTCTGCGTCCTCATAATTCTGCAGCGGGATATCCGTGATCGTTCCATCCGTTGTTACTACAATCCCAATGGTTGCATGCTCATGGATTACCTTCTGTGTTCCGATTACCGCCGCTTTGGTAAATGGTATTTCTTCTTGGTACCACGGTGTACGAACCATACGTTCCCGCCCATTTTCTTCATGTCCGGCAGCGCCTTCCACCATATATCCGACACAGTCGATCAGACGGATCTTTACTTCTATATCCTGCCCGAAACGGATCTTCGCTGCCTCCTTTGGCACAAATTTCGGTTCTGTTGTCATGATTGTTTTTCCTGTTGCCGATTGTGGCAGTTCGTCTCTTGTCCGCTCCTTTTTATGTACATCTTCCATTCGCGGCAACACCATGACATCCATAAACCGTTTGATAAATGTAGATTTTCCAGTCCTTACCGGTCCTACCACTCCGATGTAGATTTCCCCATTTGTTCTCGCTTTTATGTCTTTATATAATTGTTCTGTATGCAATCGTTTCCGCTCCTTCCTGCTATACTGCTAGAATATATGCATAAAAAACAAAAAAAATAACAGATACAAAAACATCATTTGTTATTTCTGCGTCTGTTATTTTTTACTGCCATATATTCGTTAAGAGCTAAAGTGGCAGATTCTGTAGTTTATGATTACATTTTTTATTTCTTCCATGGAAGTGCCGTATGTTCTGCTTTACCGCCTCGAAGCATCAGTTCATTCACTGCTTCTTCCGGACTCTTGTCTTCAAACAGAACTTTATTCACCTCTTCAATGATCGGAAGTGATACGCCATATTTTTTTCCAAGCTTTGCAGCAGCCTTTGCCGAAAATACACCTTCTACTACCATCTGGACTTCGTCCATAGCTTCTTTCATGCTCTTTCCCTGTCCCATCAGGTATCCGGCTTTACGGTTACGGCTGTGCACACTGGCACATGTAACGATCAGGTCTCCAATTCCCGCAAGTCCACCAAATGTTTCGGCAGCACCGCCCATCTTCACTCCGAGTCTGGAAATCTCCGCAATTCCACGGGTAATCAGTGCAGCCTTGGTATTATCTCCATAACCCATACCATCTGCAATACCTGCAGCCAGTGCGATCACGTTTTTCAAAGATCCTCCCAACTCGATGCCAAGCATATCAGGGCTGATATATACACGGAATACTTCATTCATAAAAAGATTCTGTAAATACTTCGCCGTTTCTTCTGTATGCGCTCCGATACAGACCGTTGTCGGAAGTCCTCTTCCAACCTCCTCCGCATGGCTTGGTCCGGAAAGAACCGCCACATCTGCTTGCGGCATCTCTTCTTCAATCTGCTGGGACAATGTCATCAGGGTATCTTCCTCTATTCCCTTTGCCACATCTACGAATTTCTGTCCTTCTTTTGCATACGGACAGATCATTCTTGCTGTGCTTCTTACATGAATCGATGGTACCGCAAGTACCACTACATCTTTTCCCTCTACCGCTTCTTTGATATCTGCAGTAAAGAATATCTTATTCGGGATTCTGACGCCCGGAAGCTTGCTTACATGCTCTCTCTTTTCACTCAACATGCGGACTTCTTCTTCCTGATATGACCATACCGTCACATCGTGTCCATTTTTACATAAAAGCAGTGCCAGTGCTGTTCCCCAGCTTCCGGCTCCGATCACACTTACGTTTGCCATAAGAGCCTGTCCTTTCTTCTTATCTGTCATCTCTGACTATTTTTTATCTTTTCCGCCGACACTGATCTTATTTTCCGTGCCACTTAAAAGTCTCTTGATATTCGCTCTGTGTCTCCAGAATGCCAGCACCATCAGAAATGCCGCCACACCGTACATCTCATGCAGATATACCGCATTTTCCACACCAAATCCTCCGTGCTGACCATAAACGATCACACTGATCAGATAGATGGTAACAACTGCCATAGATCCCAGTGACACATATCTTGTCGTCGCAACGATCGCAATAAATACCGCAAGACAGATCAGTACGATCCATATATTGGTAGTGCTGATAATCAGACCCGCCGTTGCTGCAATTCCCTTTCCGCCTTTGAACTTCAGGTAAAAAGGATAATTATGTCCCAGAACTGCTCCCATTCCCGCATACATGGAAAGTAATGGCAACATATCTGTATGTGTCTTACCATAGATCAGATGCACAACAACGACCGCTGCCACACATTTAAAGCAGTCTCCGAGCAGTGTAACTGCACCAGCCTTCCATCCCATCGTACGGAGTGCATTCGTTGTTCCGGCATTCCCACTTCCTTTTTTTCTCAGGTCAACACCTTTCTTTTTCCCGTATATATATCCGGTCTGGATCAGACCGAACATATATCCGACAAGTACACATATCAAACGCTCCATGATTACTGCTCCTTTTCCTTTCTTTCCCTGATGAAGAATTTCAAAGCAGTACCACGGAATCCAAAGGCCTCACGGATCTTATTCTCTAGATATCTGGTATAAGAAAAGTGCATCAGTTCTTTATTATTTACAAAGATTACGAATGATGGCGGTTTTACCGCTACCTGTGTAATATAATACAGTTTCAGCCTCTTTCCTTTGTCTGAAGGCGGCTGCTGCATGGCAACGGCTTCTGTCATAATCTCATTCAGGACACCTGTCGCAACACGCAGTGTCTGGTTTTCAATGACCATATCGATCATATCGTATAATTTATTCAGACGCTGTCCTGTCTCTGCAGATACATACATGATCTCTGCATATGGCATGAAAGAAAGCACACGGCGTACATTATTCTCATACTCTTTCATCGTCTTGTCATTCTTTTCAATGGCATCCCATTTATTTACAACGATGATAATTCCTTTTCCTCTTTCATGCGCGATACCTGCAATCTTGGCATCCTGTTCGGTTACGCCCTCTGTCGCATCAATCACAATCAGAACCACATCTGCGCGTTCTACTGCAGTTACCGTACGGATAATACTGTAACGTTCCAGTTCTTCTTTAATCTTACTCTTACGTCTGAGTCCGGCTGTGTCAATGAATACATAATCTTTTCCATTATATTTTACATTGGTATCGATGGCATCTCTGGTTGTTCCTGCCACATCCGATACGATCACACGCTGTTTTCCGGTCAGCTTATTGATGATCGAAGATTTTCCTACATTTGGCTTTCCTACGATTGCTACTCTCGGACGTTCATCTTCTTTTTCCTCTGCTTCATGTTCCGGGAAATGTGCAATCACAGCATCTAACATGTCTCCGATTCCCAATCTGGAAGCTGCAGATACCGGTACCGGATCTCCAATCCCCAGATTGTAGAATTCGTACACATCCGGCATGAACTTTTCAAAGCTGTCTACCTTATTCACCGCCAGAACAACCGGTTTTCCGGATCTGCGGAGCATATCGGCAACTTTAGAATCTGCATCTACAAGTCCCTGTCTGACATCCGTGATAAAAATAATCACATCTGCGGTATCAATAGCGATCTGTGCCTGTTCCCTCATCTGTGAAAGGATAATATCTTTGCTCTCCGGTTCGATACCACCGGTATCAATCATGGTAAATTCTTTGTCCAGCCATGTGACATCTGCATAGATACGGTCTCTTGTTACTCCAGGCGTATCTTTGACGATTGAAATCATCTCTCCCGCCAGTACATTAAAAAGGGTTGACTTTCCTACGTTCGGTCTTCCCACAATAGCAACTACTGGTTTACTCATCTTAACTCTCCTCTATATTTCATTCTATATTTGTCTCTTAACGATACTATTATACATTACCTTTGTCAAATAGTCCAATCAGTAGTTGACCTTTTTATAGAAAAAGTGATATAAATAATTAGGAGTAACTTATCATATAAAATACACAGGAGTTTTTATTATGCCAAATATCAAATTAATGGAAAGCGGTCTTCCTGTTGCACCACTGAAAATCGGTGCGCTGGAATCATGCCGCGAACTTGGTGAAAAGGTAAATAATTACATCGTACAGTTCAGAAAAAGCACGATGAATGAGAACATGGACTCACCATTATACTATAATTACCTGCGTGACAATTATCTGATTGATTGTCCGTGTCCACGTTTTGGAAGTGGAGAAGCGAAAGGACTTCTGACAGAATCTATCCGTGGTGCAGATTTGTTCCTCATGGTAGATGTCTGCAATTACAGCCTTACTTATTCTGTAAACGGACATTTAAATCATATGTCACCGGATGATCATTTCCAGGATTTAAAGAGAATCATTGCTGCCGCTAACGGAAAAGCACGCCGTGTCAACGTTGTAATGCCTTTCCTTTATGAAAGCCGCCAGCACAAACGCACCAAACGTGAATCTCTGGACAGTGCTCTCGCACTTCAGGAACTGATCGATATGGGCGTATCTAATATCTTTACATTTGATGCTCACGATCCCCGTGTACAGAATTCTATCCCGCTTCATGGATTTGACAGCTTCAACCCGCCGTATCAGTTCATGAAAGCATTATTAAACGCAGAACCAGATCTTAAAGTTGACAAAGAACATCTGATGATCATCAGCCCTGATGAGGGAGCTATGCAGCGTGCTGTATACTTCTCTAACGTTATGGGGGTTAACATGGGTATGTTCTACAAGCGTCGTGACTATTCAACTGTCGTAAATGGAAAGAACCCAATCGTGGCGCATGAGTTCTTAGGTGAACATCTTGATGGAAAAGATGCGATTATCATTGATGACATGATTTCTTCAGGTGAAAGTATGCTGGATGTTGCAAAACAGATCAAGGACCGTGGAGCCAACCGTGTATTTGTCTGCACTACATTCGGACTCTTTACCGATGGATTCGGGAAATTTGATGAATATTATGAAAAAGGTTACATTGACCGAGTGATCACTACCAATCTTACTTATCTTCCGGCAGAAGCAAAAGAAAAGCCTTACTTCCTGGTTGCAGATATGAGTAAATTCATTGCACTGATCATCGACTCCATGAACCACGATATCAGTATCGGAAAGGTTATGGATCCTACTGAAAAGATCCACCGCCTGCTGGAAAAATATAACCATTCATTATAAAATATCTTTATAAAGCAAAAACAGGATCAGCTCACAAATACTGATCCTGTTTTATACTTTATCACCATATAGCAGTATCTTCGTTTTATTTTGTAAAATCGCTGTAAGCAGTTCCGTTTTCCAACGTCTTATTCTTCGCCGCTGCCATTTCCGAAACTGTTACTAACTGATATCCTTTCTCTTCCAACTTCGGAATAAGCTCCAAAGCTGCATCAATCGTTTCACTATGAATATCATGCATCAATATAATATCTCCATCTTTTAGGTTCTTCATAACCTCATCAATCGTACTTTGAGCATTCCGGGTCTTCCAGTCCAGTGTATCTACATTCCAGAGAATCATCGGCATTCCGACACTTGATTTTACCGTGTCGTTGATTGCTCCATATGGAGGTCTCAATACCGTTGCTGGACTTCCACAGATATTTTTGATATTTTCATTGGTATCGCCTATCTCTTTGGCCACTGCATCTGCATTAATCTTTGTAAGCTGCTGATGGTCATAAGAATGATTTCCAAGTTCATTCCCGTCTTTTAACATCTGTTTTACTGCATCAGGATATTTCGTCACATTCTTCCCGAGCATAAAAAACGTTGCATGCGCATTATACTTTTTTAACTGATCCAGAAGTTCTGTCGTTCTCGGTCCCGGTCCATCATCAAATGTAAGTGCTACCATCGGCTTATTCGGATCAATTTCTGTCTTTTCTTTCGAAATCAGTTCCCCATTTTCATTAAATTTACACTTTTCAAGCCCAAGCTTTATTTCACCCGTTGCTGCAATTCCTTTTGAATCAAAATAGTACTCTTTACCATCAATTGTCTGCCAGCCGGTCAATGCCTTACCATCATCTGCCAGATATGCTTTTCCACTATCAACAGTAATCCAACCCGATTTTTGCATTATACCTTTTTTGTCAAAGCAATACAGTGAATCTCCTATCGTCTGCCAGCCGGTTACTTTTTTTCCTTCTTCATCAAAATAATATGTTTTTCCTTTTGATACCACAAAATCCGATGCTACATAAGTCCCATCATATTTTTTAAATTTATTACCTTCCCATACACCAATTGGATTCTTCACCTTGCAGGTTCCGTTTTTAATCGTTACCTGCACTTTTTCCTTCCAATCTCCATCCAGATTTTTTCTAATATAATCAGAGAGAGTGGCTGTAATCACGTAGGCTCCTTCTACCTCCGCATCAGCCTTACTAGAAATTGTAAGTTCTTTACCTTTCCGCAAATCTTCTGCCAGATCTTCTGCTGTATATGTATCGGTAAGCTTATTCTTATCCCTGTCCTGTATCTTTACATCCGCTGTAAATGCCGGAAGGTTTTCTCCCTGCATAATCTCAACATCTGCAACCTGTATTGTAATCTGTGCCGGTTTTCTTAACATTTCTTTGATTACCGGTATTGCCACTACAATCAGGCAGACAACAAAAAGAGTAAGACCCACACGAATGTTTCTTACTCTTCTCCGATATCTCTTACGTCTTGCTCGAATCCCTGTATTATCCATCCCTTGTATCCCCCAGATTTTATAACTTCTGTATATCGGAGAAGCTGTCGTTTACAGCTTCTCTTTCTCTATACTCAATAGGATACCCTAATACGACATATTTCGCAATTAAGGGATTCTTACAAATTTATTAAGTTTCATTTAACATATGACACGTACACGTAACACTTCACTGATTTCTTTCAATTCTGTCACAACTGCTTCCGGTACCTTAGAATCTACATCAATCATCGTGTATGCATATTTTCCCTTACTCTTATTTGTAAGGTCTGCGATGTTCATATTATCTTTTGCAAGGATCGCTGATATCTGACCGATCATATTCGGCACATTGTGATGCAGTACCAGAATACGCATCTTATCGCCTCTCAGTCCCATATCACAGTCCGGATAGTTCACGGAATGTTTAATATTACCATTTTCCAGATAATCCATCACTTCTTTGACCGCCATCTTTGCACAGTTATCTTCAGATTCTTCTGTAGAAGCACCGAGATGAGGAATAACGATAGCTCCTTTTACACCTGCAATCTCCGGTGTCGGAAAATCTGTAACATAATGTTTTACCTTTCCTGACACAAGCGCATCTACCATTGCTTCAGAATCTACCAGTACATCTCTTGCAAAGTTCAGGACGATCACCCCTTCTTTCATAAGTCCGAGCGCATCTTTTCCAATCATTCCCTTTGTGTTGTCAAGTGCCGGCACATGAACCGTAATATAATCACAATTTTCATAGATCTCATCTACATTTGTTGTATGATGGATGCTTCTTGAAAGTCTCCATGCGGAATCTACAGATACATATGGATCATATCCATACACATCCATACCCAGATGTGTTGCTGCATTCGCTACAAGTACACCAATTGCTCCAAGACCAATCACACCAAGTTTTTTACCTTCCAATTCCTGTCCTGCAAATGCTTTTTTAGCCTTTTCTGCATCTTTTGCAATATTACCGTCTTCTTCATTTTCTTGTACCCAGTTGATACCGCCGATGATATCTCTGGATGCCAGAAGCATACCGGCAATCACAAGTTCTTTTACACCATTCGCATTGGCTCCCGGTGTATTGAATACCACAATTCCCTGTTCCGCACATTTCTCAAGCGGAATATTATTAACGCCTGCTCCTGCTCTTGCAATCGCCTTCAGATCCGATGCAAATTCCATCTCATGCATTGCCGCACTTCTTACCAGAATCGCATCTGCTGTCTCCGCTGTACTTACAGGTGCATAGTCTTTTGTAAATTCATCCAGTCCTACCTGTGAGATTGGGTTCAGATTATGATACTTATACATGATTACATATTCTCCTTTTCAAATGCTTTCATAAATTCTACCAGTTTTTCTACTCCCTCAACCGGCATCGCATTGTAGATACTTGCGCGCATGCCTCCGACACTTCTGTGTCCCTTCAGATTTTCAAATCCGGCTTCTTTTGCTTCTTTTACGAATTTTGCATCCAGGTCTTTATCGCCTGTTACAAACGGAACATTCATAAGAGAACGGTCTTTTGGTACAACGGTACCTTTGAATAATTTGCTTTCATCCAGATAATCATAGAGAATCTTTGCTTTCTTTTCATTCCGCTCTTTGATTGCTTCCAATCCCCCCTGTTTTTTCAGCCATTTGAATACTTTACCACAGATATAGATTCCATATGCCGGTGGTGTATTGTATAAAGACTTGGCATCTGCATGTGTCTTATACTTCAGCATAGTCGGTGTACCTTCTAATACATCATCTGTGATCAGATCTTCACGGATAATTGCAATCACAACACCTGCCGGTCCAACATTTTTCTGAACACCTCCATAGATCACGCCGTATTTTGACACATCTACCGGCTCAGACAGGAAGCAGGATGATACATCTGCCACCAGTGTCTTTCCTTTGGTATTTGGAAGCTCTTTGAACTTTGTACCATAAATCGTATTATTTTCGCAGATATATACATAATCTGCATCCTCAGAGATACCGAGGTCTGAGCAGTCCGGAATATAAGAAAATGTCTTATCTTCGGAAGATGCGATTACATGGACCTCCCCATATTTCTCTGCTTCTTTGGCTGCTTTTTTCGCCCATTGTCCAGTTACGATGTAGTCAGCCACTTTATTCTTCATCAGATTCATAGGAATCATGGCAAATTGCTGAGATGCCCCACCCTGTAAGAATAACACCTTATAGTTATCCGGAATATGCATCAGTTCGCGGATATCAGCTTCTGCTGTCTCAATAATCTCCTGGAACACCGACGAGCGGTGACTCATTTCCATAACCGACATTCCACAGCCCTGATAATCTAACATCTCTGCTGCTGCTTCTTTTAATACTTCTTCCGGCAATACGGCCGGGCCTGCTGAAAAATTGTACACTCTGCTCATTGTAGTTCCTCCATTTTCCTTTAACTTTTTTTGCTATTCTTATTCTGCTTTCTTTGCTTCCAGGTCTTTTTCATCAAAAGCCTCGTTAATCGGCGCTCCAGGTGCAACCATCGGCCATACTTTATCGTCACTGTCAATCTGACAGTCGATCACAACCGGATGTCCACTCTTTAACGCATCCGCAAATGCTTTTTTGAACTCTTCCTGGGTTGCCACACGTATTCCTTCTGCTCCCATAGCCTCTGCAAGTTTTACAAAGTCTACTGCATCATTTAATACGGTAGCCGAGTAACGCTGTCCGTAGAACAGGTTCTGCCACTGGCGGACCATACCAAGTACATGGTTATTGATTACTACCTGTATTATCGGAATATTATGGCGTGTTGCGGTAGCAATCTCATTCATATTCATACGGAAACATCCGTCACCTGCGATATTGACTACAGTCTTTTTCGGTCTTCCGACCTTGGCTCCGAGGGAAGCTCCAAGACCATATCCCATTGTTCCTAGACCTCCTGATGTAAGAAGTGTTCTTGGTTCTGTATATTTATAATACTGTGCTGCCCACATCTGATGTTGTCCGACTTCTGTAGAAATGATTGCTTCACCATTTGTCTGACGGTAGATTTCTTCTACCACAAATGGACCACTGAGTACATCCGGATGATAAGTCATTGGATACTTTTCTTTATAAGACATGACCTGTTCTACCCAGGCCTTATGATCTTGCTGTTCCAGTCGTTCATTCATTTTTTGAAGAGCAACCTTCAGATCCCCAACCACACCTTCTGTAATCAGTATATTTTTGTTCATTTCTGCTGCATCTACATCAAACTGTAAGATTTTGGCATTTTTTGCGAATTTTTTGGCATTGCCTGTGACACGGTCGCTGAATCTGGCTCCCGCCACGATCAGAAGATCACATTCGCTGACACCATAATTAGATGCTTTTGTTCCATGCATTCCAAGCATTCCGGTATATAACGGATCAGTTCCCGGAAATGCCCCTTTTCCCATCAAAGAGTCAGTAACTGGAGCATCTACCTTCTTCACAAATTCGTATAATTCTTTGCTGGCTCCTGATAATACCGCTCCGCCGCCAACAAATATGTATGGCTTTTCTGACTCCCGAATCATGCGTGCCGCACTTTCCAGATCTTCCTCGCAGATATCTTCAGATGGTTTTACAACCTTCGGTTCCTGTACCGTAAATTCTGCTTTATTTGCTGTTACATCTTTCGGAATATCAATCAGAACCGGTCCCGGTCTTCCTTCTTTCGCAATTACAAATGCCTTACGGATCGTATCTGCCAGATTATTAACATCTTTTACAATATAATTATGCTTTGTGATCGGCATCGTAACACCTGCAATATCAATCTCCTGAAAGCTGTCTTTTCCAAGAAGCGATACCCCTACATTACAGGTAATCGCAACAACCGGAATCGAATCCATGTATGCGGTTGCTATTCCGGTTACAAGATTGGTTGCTCCCGGTCCGCTGGTTGCAAGACATACACCAACTTTTCCTGTTGCCCTTGCATATCCGTCTGCTGCATGAGCAGCCCCCTGCTCATGCGATGTAAGGATATGTGTAATCTCATCTTTATGTTTATATAATTCATCGTATACGTTCAAAATTGCTCCACCCGGATAACCGAATACGGTATCTACGCCCTGCTCTTTCAAACACTCAATTACGATCTGTGATCCTGTTAACTGCATACCATTCATTCCCCTGTCATGATTTTATTTTGCCTTTGGAACTTCAAGAATAGCTCCTCTGTTTCCAGAAGTAACCATTGCTGCATATCTTGCAAGATATCCAGTTGTAACTCTTGGCTCTCTCGGAGTCCAGTTTGCTTTTCTCTTAGCCAGTTCTTCGTCCGACACATCTAAGTGAATAGAAAGATTTGGAATATCAATCTGGATCAGGTCGCCTTCTTCCACTAATGCAATCGGTCCACCGACTGCTGCTTCCGGAGATACATGTCCGATAGATGCTCCTCTGGATGCACCACTGAATCGGCCATCTGTGATCAGTGCCACGCTTGATCCAAGTCCCATTCCCGCGATTGCAGATGTAGGATTCAGCATCTCACGCATTCCAGGACCTCCTTTTGGTCCTTCGTAACGAATAACAACTACATCGCCTGCTACGATCTTACCGCCTTTGATTGCTGCGATTGCATCTTCTTCACAGTCGAATACTCTTGCAGGTCCTTCATGTACCAGCATCTCATCTACAACTGCAGAACGTTTTACAACACTTCCGTCCGGTGCAAGATTTCCTTTTAATACTGCAAGTCCGCCTGTTGGTGTATATGGATTACCGATTGGACGGATAACTTCAGGATCTTTATTTACTACACCTTCGATATTCTCTCCAACCGTCTTTCCTGTAACTGTCATACATTCTGTATGCAGGAGTCCTTTCTTATTTAATTCTGCCATTACTGCATAAACTCCACCGGCCTCGTTCAGATCTTCCATGTAAGTCGGGCCCGCCGGTGCAAGGTGGCAGAGATTCGGAGTCTTCTCACTGATTCCATTAGCAAAATCAATCTCGAAGTCCATTCCTACTTCGTGAGCGATTGCCGGAAGGTGAAGCATACTGTTTGTAGAGCATCCAAGTGCCATATCAACAGTAAGAGCATTCAGAATTGCTTCTTTTGTCATGATATCTCTTGGACGGATATTTTTCTCAAGAAGTTCCATCACTTTCATACCTGCATGTTTTGCAAGACGGATTCTTTCTGAATATACAGCCGGGATTGTTCCGTTTCCACGAAGTCCCATACCAAGCACTTCTGTCAGACAGTTCATACTGTTCGCTGTATACATTCCAGAACATGATCCACATGTCGGACATACCTTATTCTCAAATTCGCACAAGTCCGCATCTGACATTGTTCCTGCCGCATTGGCTCCTACAGCTTCGAACATGCTTGAAAGACTTCTCTTCTGTCCTTTTACATGTCCTGCAAGCATCGGTCCGCCACTGACGAATACAGTCGGTACATTGATTCTTGCCGCAGCCATCAAAAGTCCCGGTACGTTCTTGTCGCAGTTCGGGATCATTACAAGTGCATCAAACTGGTGTGCCATTGCCATTGCTTCTGTAGAATCTGCGATCAGATCTCTGGTTACCAGAGAATACTTCATTCCAATGTGTCCCATTGCGATTCCGTCACAGACTGCAATTGCAGGGAACATGATCGGTGTACCACCCGCCATGGCAACACCCTGTTTTACAGCATTTGCGATCTTATCCAGATTCATGTGTCCCGGTACGATCTCGTTATAAGAACATACGATACCAACCAGTGGTCTGTTCATCTCTTCCTCTGTAAGTCCGAGTGCATTGAACAGCGAGCGGTGAGGTGCCTGCTGTTTTCCTTTTGTTACTGTATCACTTCTCATTCTTTTTTATCCTCCTATTGTCTTTCTATTCAATCTCTTCTATTATAACTCTGTAAATCCGTACTTCGATGTAGCAGTCAATTACTGAATGTTTGCTGCAATCATATTGCCCATCTCTTCTGTTCCGATCTGTGTCTTTCCTTCTGACATAATATCAATCGTATGATATCCGTCTTTTAATACCTTTGAAACAGCTGCTTCGATCGCATCTGCTTCTTTGTCCAGATCAAAGCTGAAACGAAGCATCATTGCTGCCGAAAGAATCGTTGCGATCGGATTCGCAATTCCTTTTCCTGCAATATCCGGTGCTGATCCGCCGCTTGGCTCATATAAGCCGAATTTTGTCTCATTTAAGCTGGCACTTGCAAGCATTCCAATCGATCCTGTTACCATACTCGCTTCATCTGAAAGAATATCTCCGAACATGTTCTCTGTAAGAATAACGTCAAACTGCTTCGGGTCTTTTACAAGCTGCATTGCACAGTTGTCTACCAGCATATTTTCAACTGTCACTTCCGGATAATCCTTTGCAACTTCTTCTACTACTTTTCTCCATAATCTTGAAGAATCCAGTACATTTGCCTTATCTACACTTGTTACTTTTTTGCGGCGTTTCATTGCAATATCAAATCCTCGTTTTGCAATTCTTCGGATTTCTTCTTCATTATATGTAAGAGAATCTTTTGCTGTCATCACTCCGTCGATCTCTTCTGTCTTTCTCTCTCCAAAGTAAAGACCACCTGTCAGTTCTCTCATGATCATCATGTCAAATCCGCCTTCTGTGATCTCTTCTTTCAGCGGGCATGCACCTTTCAGTTCATCGTAAAGTACGGCAGGTCTTAAATTTGCGAAAAGATTCAATGCTTTTCTGATCTTCAGAAGTCCTGCTTCCGGTCTCTTGGAAGGCTCTAATTTGTACCAAGGGGATGTCTTCGCATCTCCTCCGATGGAACCCATCAGAACTGCATCACATGCTTTGGCTTCTGCGATTGTCTCATCTGTAAGCGGTACTCCGTGAACATCAATAGATGATCCCCCCATGAGTAACTGCGTATAATCACAAGTATGTCCATATACTTCTGCAACTTTATTCAGAACTTTCATTGCCTCCGTTACGATCTCCGGACCAATTCCGTCTCCCTTAATCACACCAATTTTAAGATTCATAGTTCTTCTTCCTTCCTTCGGTAAAAATCTATAAAAATAATATTATCGTATTTTTATACATGTTTCAAGACTTTAATTGGCTAAATTGACAAATTGCTACATTTTACATACTTAAAAAACGCTTTTTAGAATATTTCTTGTACACTTTGATGATTGATTGCTATAAAAAAATGCGGAACACATTATTTCCATGTGTTCCACATTTTTTATGCATGATATTTTGCTGTTTCAAGAATCCGGTTCGCATTTTCCACCCGCTCTTGCGATGGCGGATCAATGCCTTCCAACTGATATGGAATACCCAGTTCTTTCCATTTATATACACCAAGTGTATGATACGGAAGGACTTCTACTTTCTCCACATTATCTAACGTCTCAATAAAATCATGAAGTCTGTGCAGATATTCGTCTTTATCACTTCTTTCCGGAACCAGTACATGACGGATCCAGACTGGTTTTCCGGTCTCAGAAAGATATTCTGCCATATCAAGAATATTCTTATTCGTCTGACCGGTAAGGATCTTATGCTGCTCGTCATCAATATGCTTGATATCCAGCATTACAAGATCTGTCACCTTCATAAGTTCCTGGAATTTACTGAAGAATGGCTCTTCTCTTGTGAATGGATTTCCACAGGTATCCAGCGTTGTGTTGATTCCTCTTTCTTTTGCTTTCTGGAACAACTCCAGCAGAAAATCGATCTGCAGAAGCGGTTCGCCCCCACTGACGGTAATACCGCCCTTACTTCCCCAGTAAGTGCGGTATTTCCAGGCTTTATCAATCAGTTCATCTGCTGTGTAGAGAGTCCCTGAATTCATGTTCCATGTGTCCGGGTTATGACAGAACTGGCAGCGCATTGCACAACCGGTCATAAATATCAGATACCGAACACCTGGACCGTCAACGGAGCCGAAACTTTCCAGAGAATGAATGTATCCCTTGGTCATAGTTTTTGCTCCTTTATTATTTATTGCATGTAGTCCGCCATGCACAGCTCGATTCCGCTTTGCTTCATCTGATGCATGGCTCATAGCTCTTACATATGGTCGTGGCAAGTTCTTGCGATAACGTCTAACTGCTGTTCGCGGGTCAGGTCGATGAACTTAACTGCGTATCCAGACACACGGATTGTGAAGTTAGCGTACTCTGGTTTCTCTGGATGCTCCATAGCGTCAACCAGTTTGTCTGTACCAAATACGTTAACGTTCAAGTGATGTGCTCCCTGATCGAAGTATCCATCCATTACACGTGCAAGGTTTTCTTTACGCTCGTCATCTGTATGTCCAAGTGCGCTTGGGCTGATTGTCTGAGTATTAGAAATACCATCCAGAGCCAGCTCGTATGGCAGCTTAGCAACAGAGTTAAGTGATGCAAGAAGTCCGCTCTTTTCTGCACCGTAAGATGGGTTAGCACCTGGTGAAAGTGGCTCTCCTGCTTTTCTTCCGTCCGGAAGAGATCCTGTAGCCTTACCGTATACTACATTGGAAGTAATTGTAAGGATTGATGTTGTAGGTACAGAATTTCTGTATGTATGGCACTTATTCAGTTTGTGCATGAATGTCTTCAGAAGCCATACAGCCATGTCGTCTGCACGGTCATCGTCGTTACCGTATCTTGGGAAATCTCCTTCGATCTCGAAATCTGTTGTGATTCCCTCTTCGTCACGGATAGCTTTTACTTTAGCGTATTTGATAGCGCAAAGTGAATCTACTACGTGAGAGAATCCGGCGATACCTGTTGCAAATGAACGCTTAACGTCTGTATCGATCAATGCCATCTGAGCTGCTTCATAGTAATACTTATCATGCATGTAGTGAATCATATTCAATGTATCTACATACAGTTTGCTCAGCCATTCCATCATAGCATCATATTTTTCCATTACTTCATCGAAGTCAAGATACTCAGATGTGATTGGTCTGTAAGCAGGTGCAACCTGAATTTTACTCTTTTCATCAATACCACCGTTGATAGCGTATAACAGACACTTGGCAAGGTTCGCACGAGCTCCGAAGAACTGCATCTCTTTACCTGTCTCTGTAGCAGATACGCAGCAGCAGATTGAATAGTCATCGCCCCATACTGGACGCATAACATCATCATTCTCATACTGGATTGAGCTTGTCTCTACTGAAATCAGGGCTGCAAACTTCTTGAAGTTCTCTGGCAGTCTTGAAGAGTAAAGTACTGTAAGGTTTGGTTCTGGTGAAGGTCCCATGTTCTTCAGTGTGTGAAGGAAACGATAGTCATTCTTTGTTACCATAGAACGTCCGTCCTGTCCAAGTCCACCAACTTCCAGTGTTGCCCATGTAGGATCTCCTGAGAACAGTTCGTTGTAAGATGGGATTCTTGCGAACTTAACCATACGGAATTTCATTACCATGTGGTCGATTAATTCCTGAGCTTCTTTTTCTGTGATCTTTCCAGCTTTTAAGTCTCTTTCAATATAGATATCAAGGAATGTAGAGATACGTCCAACACTCATTGCAGCTCCGTTCTGAGTCTTGATTGCTGCAAGATATCCGAAGTACAGCCACTGTGCAGCTTCGTGAGCATCTTTAGCTGGCTGTGAAATATCGTAGCCATATACAGCTGCCATTTCTTTCATTTCTTTCAGAGCTTTGATCTGATCTGCAAGCTCTTCACGGAGACGGAAGTCTGTTCCCTTCATTCCGTGTCTTGCATAACGCTCAAAATCATACTGTTTTCTTTCGATCAGGAAGTCGATACCATAAAGGGCTACACGACGGTAGTCACCAACGATACGTCCTCTTCCGTATGTATCCGGAAGACCTGTGATAATCTTGTTATGTCTTGCTTTCTTCATTTCAGGTGTATAGATATCGAATACTCCCTGGTTGTGTGTTTTATGATATTTTGTAAAGATCTCATGAAGCTTTTCGCTTGGCTGATATCCGTATGTTGTACAAGCCTGCTCAGCCATCTTGATTCCACCGTATGGCATAAATGCTCTCTTCAGAGGTTTGTCTGTCTGAAGACCAACAACCTTCTCAAGATCTTTTGTCTCTTCACTGATGTATCCCGGGCCATATGCTGTAAGACCAGATACTACTTCTGTCTCCATATCAAGAACGCCGCCTTTTGCACGCTCTTCTTTCTGCAGTTCCTGAAGTTTACCCCATAAAATATTGGTTGCTTCTGTTGGTCCTTCCAGGAAGGATTCGTCTCCCTCATATGGTGTATAGTTCTCCTGGATAAAGCTACGAACGTCTACGGAGTTCACCCATTCTTTTCCTTTAAAACCAGCCCACTGCTCAAAATGTGCCATCTTTTTGTTCCCCTTTCCTATCTTTCATTTTCTTTTGCGCCGTCAGTATAACATTTCGTGAAGAAAATATCAAGCCTTATTCTGATAATCGTTTTCAATATCGCCCTTGTATGCAATTTTGTGCAATATGTGTATATTTACACGAACATTACGGGGTTATTTTGTATTTATTCCAGCACAATCTTACATTTTTGCATTCATATCCCGAAATATAAAATTTTACTGCTGATTTCTGCTAAAGATGAAATATTTCTAATTTTTATATACAAAAAAAGAACCTGCTCTATTTACAGATTCTCTTTTTTTCAATTATTCAGCCGAAGGTTTTTCAACATTCGTAATTGCAGATTTAGCCATCGGAATACGACAGTTTTTATTGTTTCCAAATTCTACAACCACGTCTTCATCTGTCATATTGATAACTACACCGTAAAATCCACTTGATGTCTGCACTGAATCTCCGATTTCCAGACTGTTCAGCATTTCTCTGACTCTTTTCTGTTCATTCTTCTGAGGTCTGAAGAAAACCATATAAAATCCTCCGAAGATAACCGCATATACAATAATTAAAATAATCCAGCTTGAACCGCCAGAACTCTGTGCTGCTAATGAAAACATAATTCTTCCTCCTACTCATTTTTAAACACTATTGTTATCATACACAAAAACCTTGCTTTCAGCAAGGTTTTTTATATATTTTTCATTATTTATTCATTCTTTCCTGTTACAGCAGCAATTTTTTTCTCTTTATACTCTTTATAACAGTCATGATCAATCGCATCCCTGATTTCTTCCATCATTGTATTATAGAAATACAGATTATGAAGCACGCAAAGACGCATACCCAGCATTTCCTTTGCCTTTAACAAATGTCTGATATATGCTCTGGAATAATTACGGCATGCCGGACACTGACATCCTTCTTCAATCGGTCTGTCATCCAGTTCAAATCGGGCATTAAACAGATTCAGTTTCCCGTAATTCGTATATACATGACCATGTCTGCCATTTCTGCTTGGATATACACAATCAAAGAAATCAACTCCCCGGTCAACAGCCTCCAGAATATTCGCAGGCGTTCCAACACCCATCAAATAGGTTGGTTTGTTATCTGGAAGATGTGGAACAACTGCATCCAGAATCCTGTACATCTCTTCATGAGATTCACCGACTGCCAGTCCTCCGACTGCATAACCATCCAGATCCAGTTTTGAGATTTCATCCGCATGTTTGATACGGACATCCTCATATACGCCGCCCTGATTGATTCCAAATAACATCTGCTGTTTATTAATCGTATCTGGAAGCGAATTCAAACGTTCCATTTCCTTTTTACAACGCACCAGCCATCTGGTTGTACGGGCTACAGATTTTTCCATATAATCCCGGTCTGCAACGCTAGACGGGCATTCATCGAATGCCATCGCAATCGTAGATGCCAGATTCGACTGGATCTGCATGCTTTCTTCCGGACCCATAAATATTTTCCGTCCATCAATATGGGAATTAAAGTATACACCTTCCTCTTTAATTCTCCGAAGTCCTGCCAGTGAAAATACCTGAAAACCTCCTGAATCCGTAAGAATCGGTTTGTCCCAGTTCATAAATTTGTGAAGTCCACCCAGTTTCTTCACCACTTCATCTCCCGGACGTACATGCAGGTGATAAGTGTTCGATAGTTCCACCTGCGTTTTTATTTCCTGTAAATCTGTAGTTGCTACTGCGCCTTTGATTGCAGCTGCAGTACCTACATTCATAAATACAGGGGTTTCAATCACTCCATGCACGGTATGTAATCTTCCTCTTTTTGCGAGTCCGTCTTTTTTTATTAATTCATACATGATCGTACTTCCTTTTTCTTATATTAATTATGTACAATTACCGGTGTTCCAGCTGAAATCAGATCAAACAATTTTGCTGCCATCTCCGGTGGCATATTAACACAACCATGTGATCCATTTGTCAGATACCGGCTGCCGCCAAATGTCGGCTGCCATGACGCATCATGGAACCCAACCCCACCGTTAAACGGCATCCAGTATTTGACAGGTGTCTCATATTCATATGTCCCATCTGCTTTTTTCGTTCCTCTAAGAGTCTGGTCCTTTGCTTTATATGCCAATGAATATACACCCGCCGGAGTATCGTTTCCCTTATTCGGATTACCTGTTACTACATCCGTCTCCAATGCAATCTGTCCATCTTTTACATAATACATATGCTGTGTTGTCAGATTTACTTCTGCATATGTATTACCCATGTCATTTCCCTCATGACTCGCTGCACGGCTGGAATAATTTGGCTCTCTTGTTACCGTCTCAGCATTCTGGATATTTGCAATCAACGCATTATATTCGGCATCCTGATCAATCTTCCATCCATAACTTCCACCGGAAACCGTAACCGTATTTCCACTTGCCGATGTAAATGTTCGTTCTTTTCCCTTTGTATCATATTTTGCAGCAAGTGATTTGATGTATTCTTTTACGGCATTTTCATCAAATGTTACATTCATATTGTCATCCACGTTTACCCACTGGGCAATCACAGAAGAATCAACCACTTCTGTGTTCGGTTTAAAATCATAAGTAATAGATGCTCCCAGATATTTGTTCATTGTATCACAGGCATCTGTCACCTCTTTAGAATCTGAGGTATAAGCCGGTTTCAGATAGCAATCCTCTGCTGAAAGATCCAGTTCCACATTCAGACCATCTACTGCTGTAATCACTTTTTCTCTGAAGACATCTGCATCAATCTGTGAACCATTACTTTCCGAAACAATTACAAATTTATCATTCTGAAATTCCGGATGTGCACTCACGGGTGCTGCCTGGTTCTCTTCTTTCATACAATCCAGATTGGCAATCAATGTCTTCAGTGTACTTTCATCATATTCAACACCGATTTCCGCTTCCATCTTTCTTGATTTCCATAAAGATTCTACCCATAAAAACGGATTCTGACTGCTGACAAGCTTCTTAACCTGATTACCCGGCACATATTTTAATGAAATCTCCTGTCCCTGGATTTCCTCCGTCCTATTATCTGCTTCCTTTAAAGTAAGTTTATAATTTGAAACCTGTTTTTCCAGATACTCCTCTACCTGCTTTACGCTCTTGTTCGAACAATCAATTCCATTAATCTCTGTCTTTGCAAAGAAATGCATACTGTAAAATACAGCTATTGCTACATAACCAATAGCAATAACCGAAACGATCAGAGAAAGTGCAATTGCTACTTTATTGCTCATTTTTCTCTTCTTTTTTCTTGCTTTCTTCATTGCTTTTCGCGACTCCTGTTCTCTATCCTCTTTGTCAATTTCTGCAAAACCTTCATCTTCCTGCAGTTCATTCATTATTTCTTCATTTTCATCTGATTGTATATGTTTCCTGTTCATTAATCTTAACTCCCTTATAATGAATATCCTACCTTTTATAAAATTTATGCTTACTAATTATAATATGCATATACCAAAAAGTACAGATAAATTATTGTTTTTTTACAAGTTATTTTATAATTTTTGGGATTGCGGCTTTCTTTCTTTTTCTATATAATATACTTTATATATTACAGTCACGAATGACCGAATACAGAATTTTAAGGAGATACAGATATGGCAGGATCAACTTTTGGAACATTATTCACGATTACAACCTGGGGAGAATCCCATGGTCCGGCACTCGGTGTTGTTGTCGATGGCTGCCCGGCAGGTATTCCTCTTACCAGCGATTATATCCAGACATTTCTTGACCGCAGAAAACCCGGTCAGAGCAAATTTACCACAGCAAGAAAAGAATCTGATACAGTAGAAATTCTTTCCGGTGTCTTTGACGGTCTTACAACCGGCACTCCGATTTCTCTGATGGTACGCAACAATGACCAGCGCTCCCACGATTACAGTAAAATCAAAGATTGCTACCGTCCAGGACATGCCGATTATACTTTTGATCAAAAATATGGTTTCCGCGACTACCGCGGTGGCGGACGCACATCCGGACGTGAAACCATCGGACGCGTTGCCGGAGGCGCAATTGCCTGCCGTATCCTTGAGAATCTCGGAATCCATCTTACTACATATACAAAAGCAATCGGTCCTGTAACCATTCCTGCCGATTCCTGTGACTATTCGGTAATCAGCAAAAATAAGCTCTACATGCCAAATCTGGAATATGCCCAACAGGCAAGTGCTTATCTCGAAAAATGCATAAAAGAACAGGATTCTTCTGGAGGACTGATTGAATGTATCATCGATGGTATGCCGGCAGGTATTGGCGAACCAGTATTTAATAAGTTGGACGCTTCTCTTGCAAAAGCAGTCATGTCCATCGGCGCTGTTAAAGGCGTTGAAATTGGTGATGGATTTTCTGTTTCTTCTTCAAAAGGAAGCTGCAACAATGACCCATTCCTTTCCAGAGATGGTCAGATTACCAAACAGACCAACCACAGCGGCGGTATTCTCGGTGGTCTCAGTGACGGAAGTCCGATCATTTTACGTGCAGCTATAAAACCAACCCCTTCCATCTCACAGCCACAAAAAACAGTGAACACCTCAGGAGAAAATATCGAAATTGAAATCTCCGGCCGCCACGATCCGATTATCGTACCACGTGCGGTTGTTGTCGTAGAATCTATGGCTGCGGTTACATTGGTGGATTTGTTGATGCAGAACATGAGTGCGCGGATTGAGTATATGAAGAAGATTTATTCTTAAATTGATTTTCTATTTAATTATCATCGTGGCCTCTCGATCCATGAGAATGAATTCAGTAGAGGGACTGTAACCTTTGTGTGCAGCTGGGAAGTTATGGTGAAGGCCTTGATTTTCCGGCTTTTTTGTACACTTTCGGTACCACAACGGTTACGGTTCCTCTGTTTAATTATTATGGCATGCGATAACGTGACTGAAGAAAAGTATGGGAGTGATTTCTGTGCATATGAGGTCATGGTTAGTAACTCTTGAGTAATAAAATTGACCGTTAGTCTTGGAAAAATCATTGTCTGAGACGAATGTCGAGTTTTGATTTTTCCAAGGCTGCTTTTAGGCCAATTTTGTTGCTCTAGAGTTACTCCATGATCGAATCAGCACAGAAATCACTCCCATACTTTTCTTCAGGGCCGGGGTAAGCCGCCATGATACATCAAATAGAAACAAAATCACACATGAAAGCACCCGCCCCCGATAAACTCTCTAAGCAATGAATTTGCCGGTACATTTTCGCTTCCGATTCCCACAAAATAATCAAGGAACTTCAGCAACCGTTTTGCTTCCAGATATTCCGGACAGTCTCTTTCAATTCCAAATAATTGTGCTTCTACATATGGTTTTAATACCGCAAGTTCATAGATCAATGCAGAGTTGAACATCACATCCGCTTCCTCCTGATACGGGAAGATATTCCGTTCTTCTCCTTTTCTTACAGACGGCCACATGCGGATCGTCTCTTTGGCTGATGTACCTCTGGTTCTTGCATCACGGACAATACGGCGGATCAGACGGCCGTCTGTTGTCGGAATGCGATTATGTTCATCAATATTCAGCTGAGTAAGTGCACTGATATAGATCTTGAACTTATTCTCATCCGGAAGGTTCCGGGTCAGTTCCGGGTTCAGACAATGAATCCCTTCGATTACCAATACTTCATTTTCCTTTAATTTCTTCGGTCTTCCTTTATACTCTTTATGACCAGTGACAAAATTAAACTCCGGTATCACCACTTCTTTTCCGTCCAACAATTCCTGAAGCTGATGATTGAACAAATCTACATCTACCGCATCAAGACCTTCAAAATCATACTCTCCGTTTTCATCTCTCGGTGTCTCTTCCCGTTCTTTAAAATAATTATCTACTGCAATCGGATACGGACATAGTCCATTTGCCCGAAGTTGCACCGATAACCGGTGTGAAAACGTTGTCTTGCTGGAGGAAGACGGTCCTGCAATCAACACAAACCGGACATCTGAACGTACTTTAATCTGCCCGGCAATCTGTGCAATCTTTTCTTCCTGCAATGCTTCCTGAACCAGTACCAGCTCATTGACATCACTCCTGGTGATCTTGTCATTCAGGTCTCCAACCGTCTCGATTCCCTGTGCGTCTCCCCATTTGGTTGATTCCTGCAGGACACGGAACAACTGATTCTGCGGTTCAAACGGAGGAACTATCTCCGGTGCATTCATTACCGGCATCTGAATGACAAATCCTTCATCATACAGATATAGTTTGAAATATTTCAAATATCCGGCACTCGGCACCATATATCCATAATAATAGTCTTCAAATTCATTCATACTATAGACATTCACACGTGATACCCTTCGGTAATGGAACAGACGCTCCTTATCATGCATCCCATGCTGTCCAAACATTGTAATTGCATCATCTGTGTGCACACTCTTTTTCCGAATCGGAAGATCCATTTCTACCATTTCATGCATCCGGCTCTCCACCCGGTTCAGAAATTCCTCTGTAAGATTGATTTTTCCTTCTATCGTACAATAGTATCCTTTACTTACAGAATAGTGAATTCTTACTTTATCGATATTCTTGTGCTCTGCCACATCATACACTGCCTTGACAAGCATGAGACTCATACTTCTTCGGTAGCTTTTATACCCCAATGGATCTGCAGTCGTCACAAATTTCAATTCGCTATCTTTCTCCAGCGTTTTAAACAATTCCTGCAGCCTTCCATCTGCAAATACCAATACAATATCATAAGGATACTCTGCCTGACATGCTCTGGCTATCTCCTGATATGTTGTTCCCGCCTTGAATTTTCTGTCCGTTCCATTTACATGAACCGTATATAAAGTCTCATTCATGGCCGCACCTCATTTCTATTTCTTATCAAAATTAAATTCGCATTATGTTCCCGGTATCCGTCTAAACGGTGATTTTTTCTGCTTTTACACGATCAAAAATGGATGAACAACCGGAGCTGCAGCAACTTCGATCCCTTCCAGATTCTTATCCAGATACTGTCTCATATCTTCAATAAAGATATGTTCAATTCCATAATGACCGCCGTCTATGATTGCCAGTCCCTGCGCCACCGCATCAATTCCTTCATGATGACCGATATCTCCTGTGATCAGGACATCTGCATGCTTATCCAGGGCGGTTTGAATCACACTTTTTCCAGAGCCTGGACAAATGGCAATCCTCTTTACTCTGTCTTCCAGATTACCGAATACTTTTACCGCCCCCAGATGAAATGCCTCTTTCACATCTTCACAGCATTCCCGAAGTGTCATCGGTGTCTCAAGATCTGCCACTCTTCCGATTCCTTCCAGCTCATCTTCTTCTCCGATATCTCCTTCTGCCGTCACTTCCAGTATCTCAGCATCTTTCATATTCATCTTATCTCCGGAAAGATCTGCCATTCCCAGAACATCATAATTTGTATGCATTGCGTAATAAGAAATGTCATTCTGAATTAATTTGATAATGCGTCCGCCTACAAAATCAAGATTATGAATTTTCTTAATTGGCGAAAAGATCATAGGATGATGTGTAATCAGCATATCTGCACCCGTCTTAACCGCTTCTTCTATTACTTTGTCTGTTGCATCCAGTGCAATATATATCTTCTTCACTTCCTTATCATCCCTTCCAACCAGAAGTCCGACATTATCCCATGAAAGTGCATAATTCAGCGGATATTCTTTTTCAATCACATTCATTACATCTTTACACAACATCTTACATACTCCCTTTCTTCTACTCGTAATACTTTAATGCCTCTTGCGTCAGTATGATTTCTTTTTTTAACTCTTCCATTCTCTCGGCAGCGCTTACACTGTTCTGGTGTTTAAACAGCTGGCAAAACACGCTTTCTTTAATTGCCATCTCCCTGTCCAGATACTTCTTAAGAACCGGATGGCACTGTTCCAGCAAACGTTTTCCATATGTATATTCACATACAGTATAATCTTCATTTTCTCCGTGTATGACTTTCATCATTGGATAAAATTTTCCATCTTCTTCTATCATATTTTCTTCTACAATCTGAAGCTGATGTTCATTCAAAAATTGTCTGACCTTCCCGATCTCCGACTGTGGCTGCAGGATCATCGTATCCAGCGTATCTGCCACTGCATTTCCTTCCGTCAGGATTTTGATCACCAATCCCCCACCCATACCGGCAGCAATCATCGTGTCTGCCTCTCCCGGCAGAACCTTTTCCAGGCCATCTGAAAGTCTGGTCTCTATCTTTTCTTTCAATCCATGCCCAACTATATGCATTCTGGCTCTTTCTAACGGGCCCCTGTTGATATCCAGTGCGATCACTTTTTCTGCGATTTTATTTTCCATCAGGTAAATCGGAATATAACCGTGATCCGTACCGATATCTGCAACAGAAGCGCCCTCTGTAACCAGATCTGCAACTGCCTGCAGTCTCTTTGATAGTTCCATAGGCGCCTCTTTTCTTAATCTAAATAATCTCTTAAT
>CAKRAT010000023.1 GCA_934295165.1 uncultured Dorea sp.
TTTTTGCATGCTTTTTTGAGAAGCTTTTCAATCTTGTGGATTCTGGATTTGAACACGTATTCCGGATAGGCGATCTGAACGCTGACATTTGCAGATGATTCATGCGTATCCTTCAAATCCTCACTCGGGATATCTGGTTCCTGTTCCTCGTCCTCTGTTATATCAGGGCAGACAGAAAACACCGCACCCTGTGCCGCCAGTGCGTTCACAGTCTGTGCAAGTGCGTGGACACCGATCTGCGGAGACAAACCGTACACGGTAACTGTTTCGCTTATAAGCTGTTCTGTCTGTGTCTCTAACTTCATACTTGTTATGTTCCCCTCTTATTTTTATTTTAATTTTTCTATTTTTTATTTTTTTGTCTTCTTCATTCCCATATTCCGCGTTCTTCTAGCGACACTATATAATAAACAATTGCATTTTTATAGCATCGTTTCTGCCTTCTCCCTACACAAGATACGGAATAATCATCGTTGCCACCATGGCAATGATGACGATAAGCACAACAATTGATACAATCCTTTTTGTTCTTTTATCGTTGAAATTCATTCTTTTACCTTCTTTGAACATATTTCCGTTACTGGTTATTTTATGAATGATTTTATTAATATTTGCATAAACAGTAACGTATTTCTCTACATTTTATACTTTTTACAATATTTTTGCAAGAAACAATCCTCACATTTCGGACTTCTTGCACTGCAGATGGTCCGTCCAAATGTGATAATGTGAATGTTCCACAAAATCCAGTGATCCTCCGGCAATTCTTTCATCAGATCCTGCTCTATCTTGTCCGGATCCTGGTTTTCCGTAAGTTCCAGACGATTGGATATACGCTTTACATGTGTATCCACGACCACACTCGGCTCGTGATAGATATTTCCGCGGATCACATTGGCTGTCTTTCTTCCTACTCCTGCCAGGCTTAAAAGATCTTCCAGATCCGATGGAACTTCACCATTATACTTGTCCCGGATGTCTTTCATACAAGCTATGATATTCTTCGCTTTATTATGATAGAATCCGGTTGGTTTGATATCCTGCTCTAATTCTTTCAGATCTGCATCCGCAAATGCTTCAACAGACGGATATTTCCGAAACAGATCTTTTGTCACGATATTAACTCTTGCATCGGCACACTGTGCGCTTAGCATCGTGGCGATCAAAAGCTGCCACGGGGTTTCGTAATTCAGATAGCAGAGAAATTCTGTTCCATATTTCGCATCCAGAAGTTCGAGGATTTCTCCTGTTCTTTTTTTCATGATTCTATTTCCTTTTATTCTCATTGCATTTTTGTTCAAATATTTCTATATCCATGATCCTGTTCTGACATCTGTTCTGTCCCGGCTTTCACTTTACAGACTCTTGCTTCCTGATTCAATGGATTTCTGTTCTGATAATCAAACAAAATATAAGTGTCTGCCAGTTTAAAATATTCCAGATGAGTCATCTTCCGCATCTGGTTTCTGTCATATTTTCCATAATCCGAAAGGTACATATGTGTCTCTTCTTCTTTTTCGTAAAATGCTCTCGCCACGTCTTTTGCCACCAGAGATTCTCCGGCGAATTCCGGTCGGCTCTTGGCATTTTCCCGGAGGTAATAATCATAAGTAAGTACTTCCCGGAACACGTCTTCTTTTTCATTATGATATTGTCTGACATAATCCAGCAAAATCTGGTATCTTGCACTACGCTTGTGCTGAACAGCATTATAATTATGTGCTTCGTAGTATGCGGCAAGCCGGTCATACATAGAAAATGAAGAATCGTATTCTTTTTCCAGTTCTTCCATCGTATTTGTGAACTGGCGGCTGTTATAATAGACTTCCACCATCTCTTCAATACCTTTCAGACGCAGTACGTCTTCATAGGAAATCCATTTTGTATACAGTACTTCATACGGTGGATGTGCTTTATGAACTATACCGTATTCTTCCTGATGTTCCTGCATAAAGGATCCCTTCAGTACTTTCAAAAATCCGAGTTGGAGCTGTTCCGGCTTTAATGCATAGACGTCGTCAAAAGAATGTGCGAAACTTTTTACGTCTTCGTATGGAAGCCCGGCAATCAGATCCAAATGTTCGTGCACATTTCCCTTATCCTGAATTCTCCTTACAATTCTGGACACTTTTTCAAAATCCATAACTCTGTGGATCTCTTTGATCGTCTTTGGATTCGTTGACTGCACACCAATCTCAAGCTGTACCAGCCCCGGACGCATCTGTTCCAGAAGTTTTAGTTCTTCTTCATTCAAAATATCCGCAGCAATTTCAAAATGGAAATTCGTAATGCCATTATCATGCTCCATGATATATTTCCAGATAGCAATACTGTGATCATGTTTACAGTTGAATGTACGGTCGACAAATTTTACCTGCGGGACTTTGTGATCCAGGAAAAACTGCAATTCTTTTTTCACCAGTTCTATATCCCGGAAACGCAGACGCTTATCTACCGATGACAGACAATAACTGCAGGAGAACGGACATCCCCTGCTGGTCTCATAATAGATAATCTTGTGCTCAAAATCTTCCATGTGATTGTAGACAAATGGAACTTCACTCAGATCCATGATCGGGCGCCATGGGGTATCAATAAATGCATCTTCCATACGGAAAGTGATTCCCATAACACCTTTTAACTGCTTATCCACATTCTCTGATTTCTTCCATAAATTATCCACATTTTCCGATTGATATCCACATGGGTTTTTTTCTGTTTCTGTGGATAATTCTCCTGTGCTCTCTTCATATTCCTTCCTGTATATCTGGCAGATTTCCTTAAAGGTCTTTTCCCCTTCACCCTTCATCACCCCTTTAACACATGGAAGCCGTCTTAATACTTCCTGTGCATCGTAAGACACCTCTGGTCCTCCAAGCCAGATTGGCATATCCGGACGTAATTTTCCGATTTCTGTCACGATCTCCTCTATATAATCCAAATTCCAGATATAACAGGAAAGGCAGAGAATGTCCGGTCTCCTCTTATAAATATCCATCAGGATATCATCTTTTTGCTGATTAATCGTGTACTCCCCGATCTCCACCGCCGGATCTCCTGCATAAGCTTTCAGGCTATAAACCGCCAGATTGGAATGTATATATTTTGCATTAACTGCTGCCAGTAATATCTTCATTATGCTTTCCTCCAGATTAGAATTTCTCTTTTCGTATATATGCCGGATAAGATAAATTCTCATATATCTAGGTATTATAAAGTGGTATCGTCTTTTTTACAATATTTCCATTGACTTTTTGCCCGGAACACGTTAAAATGTTGAGCTGTGCAGCCGGGGTGTTAGCGGTACCTTGCACCTGCAATCCGCTATAGCAGGGGTGATATTGCGCAGAGGGCTTGTTTTTGCAGAGCTGCCCTTGGAAAGTGGCGTTGATGTTTGGGTCTTACGCGACGGGACTCCATGAACCATGTCAGGTCAGGAATGAAGCAGCATTAAGTGGAACCTTCCGGGTGCCGTAAGGGTGCCTGGGCTGAGTTAACTACCAAGGTAACGTCTGTGAAAGCTCGTTCGAAGCGCAATGCACATAAAAAAGTTATCAACACGATCCACTGTGGTTTTCCACATGTGGATATTTTTTTATATTAAATGGGGACGGAGGATTCCTGGGAATCCTCCGTCCCCATTTACATTATGGTATATATTTACTTATAAATTGCTCAACAACATCCATATTTTTCTCTGTCCAGAATGCCGGATCACCATGTTTCGCATTTTCTACCAGATAAAATTCCACTTCTTTTTCTTCTTCCCGAAGTTTTTTATATAGTCGTATACTCTGCTCTGGTGCTACCAGATCATCGGCCAGTCCATGCATCAGCAACACCGGTGGCATCAGGACATCTTTCTTTACATAGTTCATACATGTAACCAAACCAGAAAGTTCCGGATGATCGTATACATTCTTTCCACCAATCAGCATCCCTTCCGGGCTGTCCGGTTCTCCCTGATTCAGAGTCGTCGGAAAATCTTCTTTGATTTGCACACAGCTGACTCCATAGAAATCCACGATTGCTTTCACCTTGCAGGAATATTCACCGTATACATCTGTATCCATCAGATCCTGGTCTGCGGTAACTCCAGCAAGAAATGCCGTATTTCCACCACTGGAATCTCCCATAATGAAAATCTCATCTGAATTGATCTTATATTCTTTTGCATGTTTCCTTAAAAATCTTACTCCCGTCTTCGCATCCTGTACCGGTGCCGGAAATGTAGCAAGTCCACTTTCTCTATACTGAAGGATTGCCGTTACGAATCCCCGGCTTGCAAGATCCGCCATTGCACCAAGACGTTTGTAATTGTCTTGTTTTCTCCATGCTGATCCCTGTACATACAAAATCGCCGGATATGTCTTCTGCTCTTCTGAGTTGGTCTCCGGGACAATCATCTGAAGTGTCCGTTTAATCCCATCACGGTTTACATAAACCACATCGTGTTTATATAATCCATACATTTCTGTTCCGTCTGCGGTAATTTTATGGACTTCTTTCATATTCTCAACCTGAGTTCTAAATTTCTCAAAATCCATGCTTTTTATTTCTTCATTTGTCACTTTATATGACCTCCAACTATTTCATCCTGTTTCTTTTTCTCCGTTTCTGTTTTCACCTTGATCTTATATCTCTTTTTCACCTCTTCCATCTTGATCCTGTACTTCTTTTTCCATTTTTCCGCACTCCTGAATTTCTTTTTCCAGTTGTTTTTTCTTTTTTCTTGCCTCACGCAATTCCTTAAAAAATGACTTCATCATCTGGCTGCATTCTTCTTCCATAACTCCAGTTGTCAGTTCTACCTGATGATTGAACTCTGGCATGTCCAGAAGATTTAAGATTGATCCTGCACATCCGGCCTTTGGATTCATACACCCTACCACCACACGTGTCATGCGGGATTGCACGATTGCACCAGAACACATCTGACATGGTTCCAGGGTTACATACATCGTACAATCCTCCAGTCTCCAGTCATTCATTTTTTTACTTGCCTTTTTGATTGCGATCAATTCTGCATGTGCCAGCGTATTATTGTCAATCGTTCTCCTGTTATATCCTCTTCCGATAATTTTATCCTGATATACGATTACACAACCAATCGGTACTTCCCCGGTCGCATAGGCTTTTTTCGCCTGTTTGATCGCCTCTTTCATATATTTTTCATCTGTACTTTGCATTACCCACTCCATCTAATTATTTACTGTCTCTATTTTTATATTTTATACTTCGGCACAACTTACAGATCCACGAACGTTTCTGCACCAGTATCCAAATGTTTCTCTGTCATTTTTCTCTTCTTCTGTAAGTGTAAGTTCCAGCTCCGAAGCCGGCAGAAATTCCGAAAATCCAAAGCTTTGTGCAGCTCTGGCTTCCTGCGGATGGTATATCCCCGGCACTCCTAATTTTAACTGACCGTCACATACTGTCAATATCAAGTGATGATAATTGTAATATCCATGAACCAGAAAACTATTATTCGCATGCTTCCATTCACATCTTGGCAGGCATACCATATCTTTTCTCTGGATTTTTCTGACCTTGTATCTATTCTTAACACTGTTATTTTCCTTATGTCTATGACCGTTTATATCACAGTTGCTTCCGTTGCTATACTTTTCTTCTTGTTCACCTGAAGCTTCTTCTCTATCCTTCGTTTTCATATTACATTTCTCGTCTTCTCTTACCGGTACTTCTACACTTCTCTCTGCGTCTTCTCTTACCAGTACCTCTGCACTTCTCTCTGCATCTTCTCTTACCGGTACTTCTGCACTTCTCTCTGCATCTTCTCTTATCGGTACTTCTGCACTTCTCTCTGCGTCTTCTCTTACCGGTACTTCTACTCTTCTCTTCGCTTCTTCCTCAACTTCCACTCGTTCTCCAACAGCCACTTCTGCCGCTTCAGCTTCCTTCTTCTTTCCTGCAGCCTCATTGCTCATCGCATCCTCTGCGGTCTCATTGCTCATCGCATCCTCTGCAGTCACATTCTCCATATTTTGCAAGGTCTTTTCTTCTTCCATATCCCACGTCAGCATCCGGCACACATTTACCACGTCATCATTCCAGACTGCAGCATACCAGTGTCCGTTCACGTCCTTCAATATGATTCCGTTAACAAGATCATAATTTTCTTTCTTACCCATATCTTCCGGCGTATAACACAATTGATAATTCAGTCCGGGCGCAGGCGGCTCTGTCACTCCCTGATGGATTCCGATACAGCTTCCTTCCTGGTTCCAGAACAAATACACTTCCAGTCCCTGCATGTGTTCTTCCATCCGAAAGCCTTTTCCGTGCACATGGATCACACACTGCTCCATATCCCTTTCCACTTTCACAAAACCGACATTCCGCATTTTTTTCTCTTCTTCATATTCATACAGATACCGAATAAATCGTCTCAAAAATATTCTCCCTGTTTTCGGTTATTTACCACAATCTATTCGTAAAAATTTTCTTTTATGCCATAATTGCATTCAATTCCTGATACAGCCTCTTCGCATAACTGTCCGTCATTCCGCAGATATAATCCGTAACCAACAGAAGTCTCAGATACAACCGGTAAATGTCCGGTTGTCCCTCTGCGTGATAACGGTATGCCTTTTTATAATTATTGGAAATGAATGAGATCAACCTTTCTTCTATTGAATTCAGCTTCTGTTTCGGATCATCATATTTGATTGCTGCCCCTATAAAGCGGTCCATCAGATTATCAAGCATTACCGCTTCTTTCACTTCCATCCGATAGATTGTCTCCGACTTAAATACACATTTACAGGCTATCTCACCGAGCAGTTTCACAAGTCCTTCCGCCGGTGTATCAGCAAATAAATCTGTCTTATATGTTCCATTCATAATTTCTTCATAACGAGTGGTAAATCCTTTCGTTGCACATCCGATCAAAAATCCCTGCGCCTTTACAATCCAGTTTTTCACTGCATAGTCTCCCGGATTATCCACACCGTTTTTCTTTGCGCGTTCATATAACTCCACCAGTTTATCCGCCGGCCGGAACCACTTCTGTTCTTCCTCTTCATTGATCACACGCTTCTTTTCACGATTCTGAAGCTTTCTCAATTCATCCCGAAGGCTGTGATAAGTAACAAATCCCTTTACAAATGCGTCTTCTATATCCGCAGTCTTATAGGCAATGTCATCTGCTGCCTCCAGAATAAATGTCAGCGGATGCCTGTAATTCCCAGTGCCTGTCTCTGTCACGATATCCTCAAACAGCTCCCGGTCTGCATAATAATATCCCATCTTCTTCTCTCTGATATCTCCCGAACCAGGCCGGATATGCGTCGAATCCACCGGATATTTTATAATGGTATTCAAAAGTGCATACGTCAGATTCATTCCATTCTCATCCACGAGAAAATGTAGTTTGCTCACCAGGCGGAGTGCCTGCGCATTTCCCTCAAAATGGTAGAAATCCTCCCGCATCTGAGGTTCAAGCAGGTGTTCTACCGGTGTTCCATGATATCTTAACACCGGTAGATTCCGTTCAAACCATTCTCTGATTGCAGCCTCCCCGTAATGTCCGAATGGCGGATTCCCAATATCATGAATCAGTCCCGCACACTGAAGGATATTACAGATGTCTTCTTTCATCTCCGGAGTAAAACTTTCATCTTTTCCATGTACTAATATACTTTCTCCTATATTCTGTCCCAGAGATTTTGCCAGCGAGGACACCTCCATGGAATGCGTCAGCCTGGTTCGTATAAAATCGCTCTTATCCAGTGGAAATACCTGGGTTTTGTCCTGCAGTCTCCGGAACGAAGCACTTCCGATGATCCGGTGATAATCCTTTTCAAACTCACTTCTCAAATCGGCATCACCGGAACCGGTATTCTGATATTTTCTCTGCCTTTGTCTCTTTGTAGATAAAAGTCTGGTCCACTCCATTTTTGTATCCTCCTTCTTGCACATACTTTGGTATACAAAAGAACTTGCCGCTCACAGCTTCTCCTGCATACTCAGGTATCAAAAAGTGCCCAGCCGGATTTCCAGCTGAACACCTTATCAAGTTTATTTCATTTTAATCGAGATAGATCGGCGGCTCATAATCTTTGCCAAGTAATGCTTTCTTACGCTCCTGATATCCAAGAAATGCCCACTCTGTCATATCTGTCCACTGATGATTTCCACGGTCATACACCTGTACATAACCGATTCTCGCAGGATGCATTCTTACACTATTCGATTCATATTCATGCCCGGTATATGGATTAAGTTCACCTTTACTTAAATCCTCCTCTGTGGATGTAAATAATTCTTCCTCATGTTCCTGCGCATACTTGCTCTGATATCCTGTATCATAACTTGCATTTCCATTATCTGCATTCTCATAATCAGCTGTCTCTTCTGCTGCATATGTCTCTTCTTCCGATTCGTCCGGAAGTAATTCTTCTGCTAATTTGTCAGACTCTCCACCTTCGGAATAATCAAATTCATGATATTGGATTTCTGGTTTTTCTTCTTTTTTCTCTTCCTTTACCGGTTCCTCATGTTTTTTACGGATTCCAAAAAATGCTCTCCATCCATGCGCCTTTTTCTCCGGATCTTCCTTCTTCGGTTCCGATTCTTCCTCTTCTTCCGATTCGTCTTCCTCCGGTTCGTCTTCTTCCGGTTCATCCGCTTCCGGCTCTTTCTCCAGATCTTCCTCATACTCTGATTCTTCTATATACTCCGGCTCTTCCTTATACTCTGATTCTTCTGCATATTCCGGCTCACTCCCGTATACCGGCTCTTTCTCATACTTCGGTGCCGTTTCTATCTCAATCGCCAGTTCTTCCTCATGCTCCGGCTCTTCTTCATACTCCGATACACCTTCTATCTCAATCGCCAGTTCTTCTGTCTGTCCTTCCTCTATTTCCGGCTCATACACAGGTGCTTCTGCCTCTGGTACTTCCTCTGCCGATGCTTCCTCCGCTGCGTCTGGTTCATATACAGCTTCTTCTTTGGCAGGCACTTCCTCTTCCACTTCTTCCACCGACTCCGGCTCTTCTGCTACAGCTTCTTCCACCGGCTCCGGCTCTTCTGCTACAGCTTCTTCCACCGGCTCCTCCAGCCCTTCTGACGCTTTCTCATTTACGAAAAAGTCAAAGATTGTCTCCTGCACATATTCCGGATCTTCCTTTACGACTTTCTTTGATTTCTTCTTACTTTTCTTCTTCTCGATCGCATCTAACTCTTTATGAATATCGACCAGTTCCCCGATCGTTATATCTCTTTCTCCCGCTCCTGTATGCGCTTCCGGCTTCTCCGGTTCCGCCGGCTTTGCGGTCTTCTGCACTTTTACAGTTTTCTCGTCACGGTCTTCATGTTCCTCTAATATATCTAAATAAAACGGGCATTCCAAGATCTTTGCGATCATACGCATATCCTGCTCCTGGAAATTATCTCTTCCGAGGCGCTGTGTCAGATTCTGACGCGACATCTTTTTTCCCGTCTGTTTTTCTATCTTTTCTGCAAGTTCTTTGATCGTCATTCCCTTACGACTCAGGATGATCTTGACCTGTTCTCCAAATGTTAATTCCAACATCGTGTTCCTCCTTAATTATTCTTACGCTCCCATACTCTCCTCATATGTTTTTCATGGTTTTGTAAACAATTTTCTATCTTGATAAATCTTTATTTTTCCTTTATATATTCTAACAAATCACCGAAATCACGTCAACTACGCTTCTCATCAATTTGCCCGGAATTCCACTTTAAAAATGAAGTTTTTCGTTCATTTTTTTTACGACATTTTCATCAATTTTTACTATTTTCCTGTCATAAGAAAGGATTCCATTTACCTCTTCTTCTATATCCGATAACTGCGTGTAGATTGTCGCACTTAAACCACGGCCGATATTCGGGATAACGAGCTTTTTTATCAATTTCTCATAGCCTCTGGTGAGCTCTTTTCTTCTTTTAAAGATCTTATAGCCGTAAATATCTTTCTCATACATGCTGTGTTTCGGAATCTGCAGTGAATACCCACCGAACTCGGTAAGTGCCATCACACGTTTTTCCGGTGTTACATGCAGCGGAAAGAAATAATCATGGATACTTCTGATGTCACCGCATCCCTGATCAAACCATCCACTTGCAGAGTCGGTCAATCTGCTATGATCTTCTGCCATGGCAATATCCGTCATCTTCTTCGTCTTGAACTGTCCCCATCCCTCGTTAAATATTACCCATGTCACAATGGACGGATGATTATATAAGCACCGGATCGTTTCTTTCATTTCACTTTCAAATTGTTTTTGTCCGGCCGTATCCTGCCGTCCCATCAGATGAAGCCTCGTATCCTTTGCACGGATATGTGCTCCTTCCATAGCCGTTGCCATATAGGTAACATACCAGCTTTTGTATTCACGTCCTCCATTTACCATATCCTGCCATACCAGCATACCGATACGGTCACAGTGATAATACCATCTCTGCGGTTCGATCTTGATATGCTTCCTGATCATATTGAATCCCAGATCCTTCATCTTCTGGATATCATAGATCATCGCTTCGTCACACGGTGGAGTATACAATCCATCCGGCCAGTAGCCCTGATCCAGAACTCCTTTCTGGAAATATGGTTCATTGTTCAGAAAGATCCTCGGGATTCCACATTTATCATTCTTCACTTCTATCTTACGCATGGCAAAATAACTTTCTACCGCATCTCCACCCATCTTTATATGCACATCATATAAAAAAGGATCCTCCGGACTCCAGCTCCGCATACGTGGAATCTTCACTATACACGGCACTCCCGTCCGGCCTGCAGTTTTTAACGGCCACATCTTTCTTGCCGTTACTGTCACTTCATAATCAACATCTTTTCTTCCGAATGCATCTTCCAGCTGTATCATCACTGATGACTGGTCATAAAGCGGTGTGACCTTCAGATCACTGATATGATACTCCGGGACTTTTTCCATCCATACTGTCTGCCAGATACCACTCTGTGCTGTATAGAACATCCCGCCATTTTCCAGCTTCTGTTTTCCCCTGCTGTAATAATATGTGTCGGAATAATCTTTTACTTTTACCGTCAGTGAATTTTTCTCTTCTTTCAATGCCTCTGTAATATCGAATGAAAATGGCAGATATCCTCCCACATGCTTCCCCTGCTTCTTTCCATTTACATAGACCACCGCACACTGATCCACTGCTCCAAAATGAAGCAGCCAACGGCTTCCATTTTCCGGCTTCACCTCTTCCGGAAGTCTTCTCTTATACCATAAGAATTCATCTGGCTTCAACTGCCTTCCGACTCCGGATAACATTGCCTCCGGTGAAAATGGAACCAGTATGTCGCCATCCATTTTCTTTGGAAAGCCTTTCGTATCTTTGATCGCATATTTCCATATGCCATTCAGATTCACATAGCTTTTCCGGCGCATCAGTGGTCTTGGGTACTCCCCTAATATATTCTTTTCATTTATATGCTCTGCCCATTTCGTCTTTAATTGTTTCATATTCATATACCCCTTTTAAGCAAGTCTGACTTCATGTAATCTCCCCTCGATTTCCTTATCCGTCGTAATTACCGCAACCCTTGCGTCCCCCCGCCCCGGTTCGTATTCCCTGCACATATATATTCCCGGATATTCCTCCGGCTGCTTTCTGATATACGGTATTCCATCCGGTCCCCAGGCAAATTCATACGTCCGCATATCCAGACCCATTCCCCGCCTGGTGGCCTTCATAAAGCTTTCTTTTAATACCCAGAAACGATAGAACCATTCTGTCTGTTCTTTTTCATCTTCACCTGCACGGATGATTTCACACTCAGCCGGACAGAAATAGCGCTCAGCCACTGCCATACGCAACACGCCGGTCATCTCTACATCACATCCGACCTGCACGCCTTCCCGGTCACTGCAGGCACATAATACATATTTTCCCGAATGTGACAGATTGAATACAGCATGTTTCGGAAGTTCCATCATCTCCTGTATCTTCTCCCACAGAATCCAGGCTCCGATACTCCTTGCCCGGTCCTCCGTATTCCGCAGCTTATCCGCTTTTTCCTGTCTCCACTCCGGCACCTTGTTATAATATGCCTGATATGTTTCTTCTATTAATAATGGTGTAATATCTGCCGCCCATACGCTTACCATTTTCCCACTCCTTTTACTATACAGTTTTAGTCTAACACACTTTTTCAAAAATGAAAGAATTTATCCAATAAAAGTGTTGACATTCAAATACAGTTGCGGTAGACTATCATTAGTTTCATGCTTTAAACACTTAAAGTTTTGCAGTGCGAATATTTTACAGTGCGACCACAATCGTTCCACACGGGGAAGAAATATCACACAGGCATAAGTTATTTATACAATCACACATTTACGTTTGGAGGAAATGAATTATGATTATCGTATTAAAACCACGTAGTACAAAAGATGATGTTTCTCGTGTAGAGGGCATGGTCAAAAAAAGAGGTCTGAACACCCACGTTGTAGAAGGTACAGGGATGACAATTATCGGTTGTATCGGTGATACAGCCAAGATTGATTCCAAATTATTCGAGATTGACTCTGCCGTAGACAAAGTCATGCATGTTCAGGAGCCATACAAACTGGCCAACCGTGCATTTCATCCGGAAGATTCCACCATTGATGTATCCGGTGTAAAAATCGGAAGCAATCATCTGGCAATGATCGCAGGTCCTTGTTCGGTAGAATCTTACGAGCAGGTTCTTGAAATCGCCAAAGCTGCCAGAGCGTCCGGCGCTAACTTACTCCGCGGCGGTGCTTTTAAACCAAGAACAAGCCCATACTCATTCCAGGGACTTGGTCTTGAAGGACTCGATATTTTAACTGCAGTCAAAGAAGAAACCGGTCTTCCGATCGTTACAGAACTGATGTCAGAGAAATATCTGGATGTTTTCAACGAAAAGGTAGACCTGATCCAGATTGGTGCACGTAATATGCAGAACTTCGATTTGTTAAAAGAATTAGGACAGCTTGACCGTCCGATCCTCTTAAAGAGAGGTCTGAATGCTACATACGAAGAATGGATCATGTCAGCAGAATACATCATGGCATCCGGTAATGAGAATGTCATCCTCTGCGAACGTGGTATCCGTACTTTCGAAAGCTATACAAGAAATACTCTGGATCTTCAGAGTATCCCGGTACTTCGTAAACTGACACACCTTCCGATCATCATTGACCCAAGCCATGCCGGGGGAAAATGGTGGCTCGTAGATTCCATGGCAATGGCTGCTATAGCCGCAGGAGCCGATGGATTAATGATTGAAGTACACAACGATCCTGAATCCGCACTCTGCGACGGAGCTCAGTCATTAAAACCTAAGAAATATGACGAATTAATCAAAAAGGTTTCACAGATTGCCAATGTAGTCGGAAAGACGATCTAACACATACAATCTTATACCTTACAGGAGCTTTATTATGAAACTTACAGTTAATCTGGGAAAAGACAGTTATCCTATTTATATTGAAAATCATATATTGTCAAAAGCCGGAGATTATATCCGTGAGATGTATCATGGCAAACGCATTATGATCGTTTCGGATGATAATGTATTTCCTCTATATGGCGGCAGACTGATCCGTACACTGGATCCGGATTATGAATGCCACTATCTGGTACTTCCTCACGGAGAAGCCACCAAAGATTTCCAGACACTTCCAATCGTTTACAAGGCTATGCTGGAAGCAAAGATTTCCAGAAGTGATCTGGTCATCGCGCTTGGCGGCGGTGTCATCGGAGATCTCACCGGTTTCGCAGCAGCAAGTTATCTGCGCGGTGTCAAATTTGTACAGATTCCTACTTCTCTTCTGGCTCAGGTGGACTCTTCCGTTGGTGGAAAAGTCGCTGTAGATCTTCCTGAAGGTAAGAATCTGGTAGGTGCATTCTACCAGCCTGCACTGGTGCTGATCGATCCAATGGTTCTTGATACGCTGAACGAACGATTTATCAACGATGGTATGGGAGAGGTTATCAAATACGGCTGCATCAAAGATGCAGATTTATTTAAAACCTTGGAATCACACAGTTCTTTTGAAGATTTAAAAGAAGAACTACCTGCCATCATCACACGCTGTGTAGACATCAAACGAATGGTTGTAGAGAATGATCAGTTTGACACAGGCGAACGTATGCTTCTAAATTTCGGACATACACTTGCACACACAATTGAACAACATTTCCATTATCAGCGGGAAAGTCATGGAGAAGCCGTTGCAACCGGCATGTACCAGATCACAAAGCTTGCGGAGGAAAAGGGATTAACCCCTCAGGGAACTGCCGGGAAGATTAAGAACGTCCTTCATACTTACGGCCTTCCTTCCGAATGCGGTCTCACACTCGGAACCCTGACCGAAGCAATTGCTTTAGACAAGAAGAATCTGAATGGGAACTTAAATGTTATATTACTCCATGCAATCGGTGACAGCTACATCGAATCTACAGACATTCAATTCTTTGCAGAAAATGCAAGATTGGTATAAAATAAAATAGAAAATGAATGTAAATGGAGAATATATATCATGGGTAAATTAGAAGGAAAAATCGCAATTGTAACAGGATCAGGAAAAGGACTCGGACGTGACGCAGCACTTGCTATCGCAGCAGAAGGTGCTACCGTCGTAACCGTAGCAAGAACACAGTCTGATCTGGACGAAACAGTAAAAATGATCGAAGATGCCGGCGGAAAAGCCATCTCTGTTGCCAGAGACTTAACAGACGGTGAACAGGTCGCAGATATGGTAAAAACTGTTATGGATAAATTCGGAAGAATTGATATCCTCGTAAACAATGCAGGTGGTTACCCGAAGGAAATCTACAAAAATATCGAACATCAGGCAATCAAAATCTGGGAGTGGTCAGAAGAACAGTGGGATCAGATCATTAAAACAAACTTGAGAATTCCATTCCTTGTAACTAAAAATGTTGTTCCTGTAATGATAAAACAGGGAAAGGGAGACATTGTCAATGTCTCTTCCAGAATGGGTCGTATCGCCTCTCAGATGGGCGCATACGCCATTGCCAAAGCCGGCATTGTAACAATGACCAAAACTACAGCCATCCAGACCAAAGAATACGGCATCAAATGTAATGCCGTGGCACCTGGAATCACAGATACACCGGGACAGAGAGTCTACAATCATTCAGTCGGACAGGACGGATGTGAAATGGGCGATTCTAAGGAAGTTGCAAAAGGAGTTGTATACCTTCTTGCAGATTCACCGGCACCGATGACCGGACAGGTAATTGATATGTTCACAACTGTATAATAAAATATACAAGGGCTTCATGATCCCGGAACATTCCGGTTCATGAAGCCCTTTTTTCATATTAAAATTCTTAACAATTCGTTCGTCTTTTCATCACACTTTCATCACAAATTGCTTCTATACTATTAATTGTTCGAAAGAACAACACTTTAAATCTTTTTCATAACTTTTTCCTCAGGACTGCACTCCTCCCAAACAATGCAGTCCTTTTTAATGCCAAAATATATAAGAGACGTTGCCATTATTCTTCCAACGCTTTCTCAACTACATCCACTGGCACTTTTAAAATTTGAGAAATTGTTTTTTTATCTTTTATACTTTCATACGCATTTTTTATCATCTGCATTGTTACCTGTTCTGTTACCTGCTCTGTTACCTGTTCCGTTACTTGTTCCGTTACTTGTTTCCCATATGCCTGAAATTCATCATCCATCAGCTCTCTTAATGCTTCACACATATTTTCCTTCACCTCCATCATCGCTGTCCAGTTTGCACGTGTTATCACATTCATTGCTGCCTGATACAACTTTGAATGCTTCTTCTCTTCATATGTCTTTAACAAGAATTCTATTTCCTGCTTATCCCTTATATCTTTCCGCAGACTTTGAAGCCACAAATTTTCTTCCTGATCTAATTCTTTTGTAATCAATAACTGTATCGGAAATTCATCTCCGATTATGTAATATATCCCGGCATCTTCCTTACGAATTTCCAGATTACGATGTTTCTTCAAATGTTGTATCATCGTTCTTGGATAATGATTACATATAAAAGTAATTGTTAATTCCTGCGGAGAAATTTCAAGCACATTTTCCGTATCAGCCTGATAAAAACAACAATAACCATAGACTTTATAAAAATCATTCACGGTCAGATAATCATCCGGACTTTTATATTCTATTATGTTGTACTTTCTAAATATTCTTCCTATGTTTTTCTGAATGGTCTCATTATCCTTTACTTTTATAATGAGTTCATCAATCTGCATTGGCTTTTTTGACAACAAATGTTCTGATTCAAATGTCAGTTTCTCACATTCCTCTTCAAATTCAATCTGTATCGACGCCTGAAATGCTGGATGCCATTCAATTCTTTTTATAGTTTCTTTCATCCAGTTCTCCTTTCATTATAAATTCATAAGTTACCATTTGCAATAATAATTCATGCCTTAAGTTTTATTATTTGATTACTATTGCTTGCATTTCGGGTATTTGTTTCAGAATATGAAACTATTACCGACAGCCCTTTCAGGCTTTAGATTCCTTAGAGATGAGATTTTCTCTTGAAATATAGTATACTTTAACATATTTTGATGCATATGTAAAGAGATATTACTTACTAGTTAGATTTATCATTGCGTACTCAAGCTACCTGATCTTTCTCATATCACAATTGAAAAATGATAATAAACCTTCCGATACCACTAATGTTCCGATTCTCATATTTACTCATTATGGCATATGAACACCCAGGAATAAAAATACAAGGTACATTCCTGTGCATTCGGAACCATGGTTGGTAATTCTTAAGTAAAAAAGTTGACCGTTTGCTCGCAAAAAATCCACTGTCTGAGACGCATGTCGAGTTTGGATTTTTTGTGAGCTCGTTTTTAGGTCAACTTTTTTGCTTTAGAATTTCCCCATGGTGGAGTCAGCACAAGAATGTACCTTGTATTTTTATTCCGGTCGGTGACAGCCGCCATGATGAACTAAATATTCACCTTATTTCCCCGGCTGTCCATAATAAGCATTCGCTCCATGTTTTCTAAAGTAATGCTTATCCTGTAACTCCTGTGGTGCAGGTTTTACGTCCGGATTGATCTGTTCGCATCTTGCTGCCATCTTGGCAACTTCTTCTAATACAACTGCATTATGAACTGCTTCGTGAGCATCTTTTCCCCATGTAAATGGTCCGTGGTTTTTGCAAAGTACTGCTGGTGTTGCAACATAATCCAGATCATCTTCATCGAATCTGTCTGCGATCAGGACTCCTGTGTTCTTCTCATATGCTTCATCAATCTCTTCTTTTGTAAGATTTCTTACACATGGAACTGTTCCATACAGATAATCTGCATGTGTAGTTCCATAACAAGGGATTCCTCTTCCTGCCTGAGCCCAGCTTGTTGCCCATGGAGAATGTGTATGTACAACTCCACCGATGTTCGGGAATCTGTTGTAGAGTTCTACGTGTGTTGCTGTATCAGAAGATGGATTTAATTCTCCTTCTACTTTATTACCCTGAAGGTCTACAACTACCATATCTTCCGGTGTTAACTTGTCATACTCAACTCCACTTGGTTTGATAACGAAAAGACCTTTTTCACGGTCGATTCCGCTTACATTTCCCCATGTAAATGTGATCAGTCCATATTTTGGAAGAAGCATGTTTGCTTCATATACTTCTTTTTTTAATTCTTCCAGCATTTCTTTTTATCTCCTTTATATTTCATATGCAGATATGGGGACATAGCTTATGTCCCCTCTGCTTTCATACAATATAATATCTCTTACAGATCCGCACAAGCTCTGCGCTCTACATCCAGACCTTTCTTATATGTTTCCATAAATGCTTCGTATCCAGCTACGCCTTCCGGATCCGGATCGATTCTGCTTCCGGCGTCACTTCCGAATACCTTGTTCTTCAGGTAATCTTCCAGCTTTTCGTCTTCTGTACGTTTTACCATGTATTCAGCCAGTATAGCCATTCCCCATGGACCGCCTTCTCCTGCAGTCTCCATAACTACAACCGGTGTGTTGATTGCATCAGCAAGAACCTTCTGTCCGACACCTTTTGTCTTGAAAAGTCCACCATGTCCGAGAACGGTATCAATTGCAACACCCTCGTCTTTTGTTAAGATATCCATTCCGACTTTGATAACACCAAGTGCTGTGTACAGATGTGATCTCATGAAGTTAGCCAGATTGAATTTTGTCTCTGGTGTTCTTACTACCATTGGACGTCCTTTTTCTACATTTGTAATAGGCTCTCCTGCATAGTTACCGTAAGAAAGGATTCCACCACAATCAGCATCACCTTCCAGTGCTTTATTGTAAAGTGTACCATACATCTGGTTCATGTCTACGTCTGCTCCGATAGAATCAGCGAATTCTTTGAACAGATTTACCCATGCATTCAGGTCAGTTGTTCCGTTATTAGAATGTACCATGGCAACCAGGCTTCCGTCAGGTGTTGTAACCATATCGATCTCTGTATGTAAATCTTTCAGAGGTTTCTCAAGTACAACCATAGAGAAGAATGATGTACCTGCGGAAATGTTGCTTGTACGCTGTGCTACACTGTTTGTAGCTACCATACCTGTTCCTGCATCTCCTTCTGGCGGGCAAAGTGGAATTCCTGCTTCCAGGTTACCTGTAGGATCAAGTTTCTTTGCTCCTTCTTCTGTCAGAATACCTGCTGCGTCTCCAGCTACCAGAACCTTAGGAAGAATTTCTTTTACTGTCCATGGATAGTTCTCACCTTCGATCAGCTTATCAAACTTCTGGATCATCTCTTCGTCGTAATCTTTTGTATTCATGTCGATTGGGAACATTCCGGATGCGTCTCCTACGCCCAGAACCTTCTCACCTGTCATCTGCCAGTGAATATATCCTGCAAGAGTTGTCATGAATGCGATATCTTTTACATGATCTTCTTTGTCCAGGATACACTGATACAGATGTGCGATACTCCATCTCAGTGGAATATTATACTGGAACAGATCTACCAGCACTTCAGAAGCTTTTCCTGTATTGCTGTTTCTCCATGTCTGGAATGGTGCAAGAAGTTTTCCTTCTTTATCAAATGCCATATATCCGTGCATCATAGCACTGAAGCCGATTGCTCCGAGTTTCTTAATTGTTACTCCGTATTCTTTCTGTACATTTTCTGCCATATCGCGGTAGCTGTCCTGAAGTCCTGTCCAGATATCATCCAGGGAATATGTCCACAATCCGTTCTCATAACGGTTCTCCCATGTGTGGCTTCCGGATGCGATTGGATTATGTTCCTCATCAATCAGTACTGCTTTAATTCTTGTAGAACCAAATTCGATTCCAAGATACGCTTTCCCGCTTTCAATGATCTCTTTTACATTGCTCATTGTACGCTTCCTCCTAAAAATATATTTTAAGCTTTCTTAATATCTTCATTATACTATTTTTGCAGGGAAATATCTATTTCGATATCCCCTGCAAATAGTTTTTAACACTTATAATTCATGCCTGTAATTATTTACGGAATGCAACGTTGTTCCACAGGAGTTCATTCTTGAACTGTCTGATTGTTGTATCCTTATCAATGTAAACAGCTTCGATTCCCATGCATGCTGCCCAGTCGCCCATCTGTTCTGCTGTTAAGTCATAAGAGAATGCTGTATGGTGAGCTCCACCTGCCAGGATCCATGCTTCTGTTCCAACCTTTAAGTTCGGCTGTGGTGTCCAGAATGCTGTTGCTACTGGAAGTTTTGGCATTGGTTTTTCTGTCTTCTTGCAGTCTACGTCGTTGATGATCAGACGGAATCTGTCGCCAAGGTCGATCAGAGATGTTGCGATAGCCGGACCTGTCTTAGATGTGAATACAAGTCTTGCAGGATCTTCTCTGTCACCCATGCTAAGTGGCTGCTCTTTGATGCTGATCTTTCCATCTGCGATAGATGGGCAAACTTCCAGCATATGAGCTTCCAGAACGCCTTCTTTTCCTGGTACAAGGTTGTATGTGTAATCTTCCATGAATGAAGTTCCCTTAGCATCCTTCATTCCCTGAGTCATAATCTTCATAACACGAACCATAGCAGCTGTCTTCCAGTCACCTTCTGCTCCAAATCCGTATCCTTTTTCCATCAGTCTCTGCATTGCAAGTCCTGGGAGCTGTTTCAGTCCGCCAAGATCACCGAAGTGTGTTACAACTGCCTGATAATTCTTTTCATCCAGGAATCTTTCAAATCCAAGTTCGATTCCAGCCTGTACTGCTACATGCTCACGGAATTCTTTCTCATCTCTTCCTTCAAGAAGGATGTCATATTTATCATAGTATTCTTCTACTAATGTATCAATATCAGCCTGAGATACTGCGTTAACAGCTTCTACAACTTCATTTACCGGATAAGCATCTACTTCCCATCCGAATTTGATCTGAGCTTCTACTTTGTCGCCCTCTGTTACGGCTACGTTTCTCATGTTATCAGCTACACGCATAACTCTGACATGGCTGCTTTCTACAACACCTACTGCTGTACGCATCCATGATCCGATCTGTTTCTGAACGTCTTCGTCTTCCCAGTATCCTGCTACAACTTTACGTTCCATGTTCAGACGGCTGAAGATGTGTCCATATTCTCTGTCACCATGTGCTGCCTGGTTCTCATTCATGAAGTCCATATCAATTGTGTCGTATGGGATTTCACGGTTGAACTGTGTATGTAAGTGAAGTAATGGTTTTCTGTACTCCTGTAATCCTAAGATCCATGATTTTGCAGGTGAGAATGTGTGCATCCATGTGATAACACCAGCACAGTTCTCATCTGTATTAGCTTCATTGAATGTCTTTCTGATTACTTCATTTGTAATCATGGTTGGTTTCCATACAACTTCATATGGAAGGTTTCCTGATTTATTCAATGCATCTACGATAATCTTTGAGTGCTCTGCTACGTGTGCAAGACACTCATCTCCATAAAGATCCTGTGATCCTGTGCAAAACCAAAACTGATAATTTTTTGTTTTTAACATGTTCAATTACTCCTTTTTAATAAAATTTCCTGTTTCGTTTACAGCTTCATTATGTTTTTATTATAAAAAATACGGACCTGCTTTCTCAATCTCTTAACTCTGCACTTTTAGGAAAATAGTTACCTATTCCGACCTCTGTTATGGTATAATCTTAGTAGCATTCAAGGAGGTATTTGTATGAATTTATCCGATTTTTGCCGCCGGATCACAGGACCCAACACAAGGCTTCTCCCGGAAAACCATAAATTAGGCGCAAGGCTTGTCTGTCCGGAATATTCCAAGTCCGTCCAGGAAGTCAAAACCTATCCGTTACTCGGTCAGGACCGCAGTTTCTTATTATGCTGGAACTTCGATTCTCCCGGCAATCTCTATGCAACGATGATGCCGTCCCCGGAGAACTTCTGTTATCATTATTCCTTTTCCGACGGGGAATACACACAGCTTCATACCCATGATTATCTGGAGCTTTCTTACGTTGTAGAAGGGGAATTTCATCAGAGGATACTGAATAAGGACGTTGTATTCCACAAAGGAGACCTCTGTCTCATCGACAAGAACTGTCTGCATCAGGACTGTCTGACAGACCAGTCCGGAGTCGTTCTTTTTATTGGAATTGCCAATGATATGTTCACAGAGATCATGAACGAGAACAGCACCCCGCAGAAATTACTTTCTTTCCTGCAGTCTGCCTTGTTAAAGCAAAAAGACGTTCAGCAGTTTCTCCATTTCAGACCGTCCGCCGGATCCAGCGAGTTTCTCGATGACAGTCTGTTATTGCTTTTAAAAGAATCATATTCCCCGGACACTGGTTCCAGATATATTACGAAAGGGTTATTGTTCCGAATCTTCCGGATCTTAAGTACACAATATGATTTCTCGCTTTCCAAAGAGCAGAAGCAGACTATGAACTGGATCGTATTTGAAGAAATTTCCGATTATATCCGGACACATTACAAGGACATTGCAATTCAGGATCTTGTGAATGAATTTCACTACCAGGAAGATTATTTCAACCGGCTGATCAAGCGTAAGACAGGACTTACCTATTCCGCATATGTCCAGCAGATCCGTCTGGAGAAGGCCGAACATCTGCTGGTATCTACAGACAAAAGCATCGAGGAGATTGCAGATTCTGTCGGCTATCATAACAAAGGTTATTTTTATAAATTATTTCAGGAAAAATACGAACAGACACCTGCAAATTACAGGCGTCATACAAGATAATTCACATATCCGTTACACGAAAAAGGACTCTGGAATCCAGAGTCCTTTTTTGTGCAACAATTAATTATACATATCATATAAGAGATTGTGTCAGTTCTCTTTATTAGTCCTTTTTCTTCATACTTCCGATTACTGACTGTAATACAATGAAGAAGCACAGTAATGCGGAAAGTGCGATACGTACCCACCAGCTGGAAAGTGTTCCCTGTGTGGTGATAAGACTTGAGATTGTTCCTTTGATCAGTACACCAAAGACTGTACCGAATGGTGTTCCTACACCACCACTTAACAGTGTACCACCGATAACGGAAGCTGAGATTGCATCCATCTCAAGACCTTTTGCCTGCTCTACGAATCCGGAACAGCTGTTTAAGCAGAAGAGGAATCCACCGCATCCTGCAAGAAGTCCGTCCAGAACATATGCTTTGAATTTTGTTTTCTTTACATTTAATCCCATCATCATAGCACTCTGTGCATTTCCACCGATGGCATATACTTCACGTCCGAATTTTGTAAATTTCATGATAACCGCAATGATAATAAAGATCAGTATTGCGATAATAACAGTCGGATATATGTACGCCGGAATGAATTTTCCACGACGGCTGTAAGATCCGATTGGAAGGTAAATCTTATAGTTAGCCCATGCAAGGAATGTCTTATTCTTGATAGAGATCATATCTGTACTGATGATTGATGTCATACCACGTCCGAAGAACATACCTGCAAGTGATACGATGAATGGCTGGATCTCAAGATAAGATACCAGGAATCCCTGAACGATACCAAAGAGGAGGCCGATCAGAAGTGCAATAGCAACTGCCATGTAAGCACTCATGCCTTTCTTTTCCATATCATATGCACAAAGCATACATACCAACGCTGTTACTGAACCGACAGAGATATCAATACCGCCTGTGATCATTACGATCGTCTGACCCATTGCGATAACCAGAAGTCCCGCATTGGAAATGAACAGGTTCAGGAACATCTGTGGTTTTGCGAATCCTTTGTCAGCAAATACAATCATACCTGCTGCATACATTACGATGAATAAAAGGACAGTTACCATAAGAAGGAAACTATTTCCGTTAATTTTCATTCCCGGTTTGTTTAATGATTTCTTTTTCATTAGTTATTTCCTCCTTCCACTGCTGCTTTATTTGCACGTTTCATTTTCTGGTTTGTCATAAATTTCTGGAATACAGGGCTCTGTAAAGTAACAATGATAATAACTACGATTGCCTTGTAAACCGGCAGCTGGTCAGCTGATACATTCATTGCATATAAAGTTGTTGTAAGTGCCTGAATCGTATATGCTCCGATTACAGATCCCATTAAGCTGAATTTACCACCGCCAAGAGCGTTACCACCAAGAGCAACTGCCAGGATGGCATCCATTTCAAGGTTCAGACCAATGTTGTTGGCATCTGCGGAATAGATACGGCTGGATGCTACGATTCCGGCAATACCTGCTAATACACCACAGATTACATATGTAAGGAACTTAATCATTGTTGAGTTAAGACCTACCAGTCTGGATGCTGTACCGTTGATACCTACACTTTCAATATACAGACCAAGTGCTGTTTTCTTTAATACAAGATACGTAATCACTACAACAATAATTGCAATAAAGATTGGTGTCGGAACCGGGCATTTTCCAATATATCCACCGTATACTTTATAAGAGTTTACACGGATATATGTAATCTGTCCGTCTGTGATCAGCTGTGCAACACCACGGCCTGCTGTATACAGGATCAAGGTAGCTACCATCGGCTGGATGTTCAGCTTCGCTACGAGGAAACCATTGAATGCTCCGCATAATGCAGATGCGGCAACCGCCGCTAACATAGCAACAATAATCGGTGCTGCAAGTGAGTTAACAGATACCTCTCCACCTGAAAGGATCTGACAGCATACAGCTGCTGCAACCGCCATGACTGCACCAACACTGATGTCCTGTCCTCCGGATGCTGCTGTAACCAGCGTCATACCTACGGCAAGGATTACTAATTCTGATGCACGGTTTATAACGTCTACGATGTATCCGTACAAAACTCCGTTGTTAATTGATACTTTGAAGAAGCCCGGAGTTGTGATTACGTTAACCAAAAGTACAGCTATGAGGCACACGATTGGCAGAAACAGTCTCATAGATGTAAGCTTTTTCCATCCTGACTTTGTATTACTCATTATCTCCACCTCCTGCGATTGCTTTCATAATGCCTTCCTGAGACAGCTCATCTCCGCTGATCTCTCCGACTTTCTTTCCGTCTCTTAATACACCCATTCTTGAACATGTACGGAGCATCTCTTCCACTTCGGAAGAAATGAATGTAACTGCCATTCCCTGATCCGCAAGATCAAGAACCAGTTTCTGAATCTCTGTCTTTGTTCCGATATCAATACCACGTGTCGGCTCATCAAGAATCAGATAATCAGGATTTGTAAGCAGCCATCTTCCGATGATTACTTTCTGCTGGTTACCACCTGAAAGACTCTTAATAGGAGTTTCACGGCTTGCTGTCTTAATCTGCAGCATTTCGATATATTTATCTGCTGCGTCTTCCATTTCTTTCTTACTTAATGGATGGAACATACCTCTTTTTGCCTGTAATGCAATGATGATATTCTCTCTTACTGACAGGTCAGCAATGATTCCATCTTTTTTACGGTCTTCCGGAAGATATGCCATACCAAGTTTCATGGCATCCAGTGGAGAATTGATCTTCACTTCTTTTCCGTTTACTTTTATTTTTCCGCTGTCTGGTTTATCTGCACCATAGATTGCACGAACCAGTTCGGAACGTCCTGATCCAAGAAGTCCTGTAAGTCCGACAACTTCTCCCTTATTTACAGTGAAGTTGAATGGACGGATGCTTCCTTTTCTTCCGATTCCTTCTGCTTCAATAACCGGAACAAATTCTTTCAGTTCTGCATGCTCGCCCTTGATATCAGCAAGATCATCGAAATCTTTACCCATCATCTTAGCAACCAGCATAACTCTTGGAAGGTCTTTTGTTGTATATTCTCCAACCAGTTCACCATTTCTGAGAACTGTGATACGGTCACATACTGCATATACCTGCTCCAGGAAATGTGTAACGAAGATGATTCCAACACCCTGGGCTTTCAAACGGTTCATCAATACGAATAATTTTTCTACTTCATCATCATCCAGAGATGATGTAGGCTCATCAAGAATCAGTACACGACAGTTCATATCAACCGCACGTGCGATAGCGATCATCTGCTGTTTTGCAAGTGAACACTCTTCCAGTTTGTCTGTAGCCTTTGCATCAATCTGCAGATCCTTTAACAGCTCTGTAGATTTCTTGTTCATTGTCTTCCAGTCGATAAACCCTGCTTTTCTCGGTTCACGTCCGATAAACAGATTTTCTGCAACTGTCAGGTTTGGACAAAGATTGACTTCCTGATATACAGTACTGATTCCATTGTCCTGTGCGTCCTGTGGAGATCTGTTAACGATCGGTGCATCTTTTCCTTCCATTTTAATCTCTCCAGACTCAAATGGATGCACACCGGTAAGTACTTTAATCAAAGTAGACTTTCCTGCACCATTTTCTCCCATCAGAGCGTGGATTTCTCCTTTACGGAGAGTAAAATCAACATGTTGTAAGGCTTTGACACCTGGAAACGTCTTTGAGATATCTCTCATTGTTAATACAACATTATTTTCCATTTCTAATGTTCACCCGCTTTCTTTGATATCAAAAAGGGCATAGAAAACGCGGCAGCATATCCGGCTTTCCGTTCCGTTTATTCCGCCGCGCCTTCTCACCTCTTTTTTATGTTACTTTAGTTCTGTCTGTATCTTAGTATGCACGTTTGTCAAGAATATCCTGTGTGATCTTTGTTACATCATAATCAGTACCATCTACTGTTACTTTCTTAACTGTATCATCAAATGCGAACATTTCTTCATCTACATATGCTTTCTTGTCAACATCTTCGCCGTTTTCAAGTTTCTTGATGATTTCTTCTACACGTGGTCCGTGTAATGGGTTACACTCTGTATCGCAGATGATCTTTCCAGATAATGTATCTGTCAGACCAGCGTTTGTTGTATCGAATGACATTACAAGGATATCTCCATCTGGTCCTACTGTCTTACCAGCAGCTTCGATTGCATCGATTGCTCCGAATGCTTCGTTATCATTCTCACAGTAAACTACGTTGATGTTGTCGTGCTGTTTCAGCATAGACTCCATAACTTCCTGTCCTTTAGCCTGTGTGAATTCACCTGTCTGCTGTGCTACGATGTTCCATCCATATTCTTTAGCAGCTGCTTCAAGACCTTCTGTACGTCCAATCTGAGCTGAAGCTCCGATTGTTCCCTGAATGTGAGCGATGTTAACTTCTTTCATTCCCTTAGCTTCTGCATAAGCATTCAGCCATTCGCAAGCTTTCTGACCTTCCATCTTGAAGTTAGATCCTACCCATGCTGTGTAAAGACTGTCATCAGATACATCGATCATACGGTCAACGATGATTACCGGGATATCAGCATCTTTTGCTTCTTTCAGTACTGTGTCCCATCCTGTCTCTGTTACAGGTGCAAGTACGATGTAGTCAACATCCTGCTGGATGAAGTTACGGATTGCTGTGATCTGATTCTCCTGTTTCTGCTGAGCATCATCAAAGATCAGTTTGTATCCGTTCTTTTCACTGAATGTGCTCTTCATTGATTCAGAGTTTGCTGTACGCCAGTCAGATTCAGCACCTACCTGTGAGAAACCAATTGTAATTTCATCACTTGAACTTGAGCTTGAGCTTGATTTTGAGCTGTCAGAGCTGCTGTCCCCACCTTTGTTTCCGCATCCAACTGCTAATGATGCTACCATTGTAGCTGCGAGTAACGCTGTAATCACTTTTCTTTTCATTTTTCATATCCTCCTCGGTTTTTTTTGATTGTTTGTCTCTCAATCATTTGTTGATTATATATTAATGAATTTTGGACAAACAATCAACCGAAGATTCTTCTTAATTGTTAGAATTTCTTTTGAAACGTTTCATAAAAGTTAGTTTTTTTATGAAAAAGGTTGATTTTTTTGTGCTGCCATTACAACGGTTATTTTTGTACCGTCATTTTCCACACTTTCCAGAGACAATCCATACTGTTCTCCGTAATAATAGCGGATTCTGCGGTTTACATTGCCAATTCCAAATCCATCAATATTTTTATCACCTTTTTCTTTTTTGATACTTTCCTGCAGCTTTTTCAGCACTTCTTCTGTCATACCTTTTCCGTCATCCTGCACAACGAATACCAGGCACTCCCCATCCAGCTTTCCGGTAATCTTTATGGTACCTCCGCCGCGCTTATTCTTCAATCCATGGTAAAGTGCATTCTCGATCAGCGGTTGTAACGTCAGCTTTGGAAGCATGAATTCTTCCATATCTTCTGCAATGTCAATCTCATACTTCATGATATCCTGATATCTGAATTGCTGGATCTTCAGATAACTTTCAATATGAGACCGTTCTTCCCTTACCGTGATAAAATCCCGGCCTTTACTCAAGGTCGTTCGGAAAAAGTCCGAAAGTGCCGTAACCATTGATACAACTTCATCCTTACGGTTTTCCTCTGCCAGCCACACGATCGCATCCAGCGTGTTGTACAGAAAATGAGGATTGATCTGTGCCTGTAACAGTTTCGTCTCCGCAATATGCAGATTCTTCTGCTGCTGCTTGATATCTTCCACCAGTTCACCGATTTCCTGCGTCATATCATTAAAACTTCTGGTCAGTACTGCAATTTCATCCGTATTGCTTTCTTTTGTCTGGACTGTAAAATCTCCTTCCGCAACCTTCTGCGTCATCTTACACAACTTCTGTATCGGTCTGGTTACACTTTTCGCCGCCTGCATTGTCAGGAAAAATGCCAGAAGTATTGCAGCAACCGATATCCCGATACATATCATAAAAGTTCTGGTATTTCTGGCATCCAGTTCTGATTTTACATTTGCATAATTCGTTGTCTCTACATATATGTAATCCTGTATCCCCTGTTGGATCAGAGATGTCAGCATATAGACATTATCATTCAGATAGATCATCTTGTCTTCATATGCTGCGCCGGTTTTGATTGCATGATCCATCTCTTCTACACAGCCTTTTAATGATTTCAGACTGTTCTTCAGACGCTTGATCTGGTTCCTGTTACTGTCTACAGTTGCCATATCCGATAATTTATCACATGTTTCCGACAACTCCTTAATATATTCATACGGATTAACCGTCAGAATACCATTTACGGTTGTCTCGCCGTCCCCGAGGTTTTCCATATCTTTCTTTCCGATCACTGCCAGATACATACTGTAGTCCATGCGCTCTTTAAAGTCTCTCGCATACATATTCGCATACGCTACACTTTTTGTGATCTGCGCATATGCCGAAGTTGCGTTCGTAAGTGATGCCAGCAGGTATGTTACTACTAATATCATAGGAATGAATACCGCCAGTGATATCCCTGCCAGTCTCTGGTTTAGCGAAACATTTCCATATATCTTTTTCATTTTTATTCTTTTCCTCTTGCCCTGAATTCTTTTGGTGTACAATTTTGTGTCTTCTTAAATATATAGCTGAAATAATGTGGATCTTTATATCCTACTTCATATCCGATTTCCGATGTTTTCATAGCGGAACACATCAAAAGTTCTTTTGCTTTATCCATTCGTATCTCTGTAAGGTATTCCACGAATGTTTTTCCTACTTCCTTACTGAAAATAGAGCTGAAATAACTCGGACTCATCCCGACTTCTGCCGCTATTGTATTCAGTGATATTTCATCCGACATATAAGTTTCCCTGATCTGGCCTTTTGCGACCTCTATGATATCCGAATACCTTCTTCCGCTTACCGCATCACGTACGCCGATGACTTTCTTCAGAAGCATCTTCATATAATTTTTGATTTCCTCCGGTGTCTGAATAATCTTCATGCTGTTTTTCAGTTCTTCTGACTGATCTTTCATTTCCGATTCTGCACCTTCGATCCTTTCACAGAACGACATCATCACTATATATGCATCCATAATGATATACTGCCGCATCAGCACAGATTTCAGATTATCTTCCGGCAGTTCGTTGACATATACTTCTACAAATTCATCAATCTCATTTTCTACCCCGTTATTCAGGAATTTTTCCAGCATCGTTCTGGTATTTTCTATCTCACCGAAGCTTTTAATCTCTATATTATCCAGTTCATCTACACTTTGCACCACACGGATATCTTTCACAGATATGATCTGATTAAGTTCCATTGTGAATCTTGCGGACAATGCATGCTCCGCTTCCCGGAATGATTCCTGCAATTCTCTGAGTCTTGCTACCGGCCGGCCGACTCCGCCGAAATATGCGACCACCGGATATTTCCCCATAATATTCTCCAGTGCGGCCGACAGTTCTGTTACTCTTCCTTCCATCTGCTCTTCATTATCAGCTGTCAGAAGAAAGGCCCATCCTTCTACACCTCTCTGGAACTCGAATACATACTCCAGTTTTTCCATCAGCACCTCAATCGCATGCTCCGCCTCTACTAACAACTCTCCGACTTTTCTATCTCCTTCTTCCAGAGTGAAGCGGAACAGAAGCAGGTTATACATTCCCGCACTAAGATTCATCCCATACTTTTTTCCTGTTTCCAGCGCTTCCGCCATCGACAGGTTACCCGCCATGATCTGCTCAAAGAATTTTTGTTTTTCATGTTCTACGTTTTCACGCATTTCTTCCATATATTTGTGAACCAGATCTTTGTCTTCTTTTTCCTGACGTATGGATTCGCTTACACCATTTAATACCTCCAAAAGCTTGCCCGAAGATATTGGTTTTAACAGATATTCAACAACACCTAGTCTTATCGCCTTCTTTGCATAATCAAAATCATCATATCCGCTTAAGATCAGTATCTTAATATTCGGAAGTTCTTTTTTCACCAGCTCACACAGTTCCAGTCCGTCCATGAACGGCATACGGATGTCTGTGATCAGAATATCCGGCTTCTCTTTTACGATCATCGGATATGCCAGCTCTCCGTCACTTGCTTCCCCGCAAAATATGTATCCTTCATTCTCCCAGTCAATACTGTTCTTTATTCCTCTTCTTATAACCAGTTCGTCTTCCACAAGAAATACTTTTATCTTACTCATACTAATACATCCTTCCCTCTACAATCTTGTCCGTAACCACTGTCACATTCCATCTTGCCCTTTCTATTGCAATTATCGGAATTGATTTGTCCCGGGTATATATTCTGTCGCCGATGTAATTCTCTTTATTCACATCTCTTTTATATTCCAGTTTTCTGATAATCTTTTCTATCTTATCTCCAAACTCCGGATTACACTCTACATCTACTGCAATCTTTCCTTTTTGTACTGCCGCAAGACCTTCCTTTGTCGCATCAAATGAGATCACCTGTATACCATCTTCTCCGACCTTCCCACCGCTTTCTTCTATTGCATTGATCGCACCAAGTGCTTCGCTGTCATTTTCACAGTATACCATATCGATATTATCGTATTTCTTTAAAAATTCTTCCATTACTTCATGACTTTTTGCCTGTGTAAATTCTCCGGTCTGTTGTTCCAGAATGTTCCATCCATTCTTTTCGGCTGCTTCCTCCAGTGCTCTTGTTCTGCCTATCTGTGCTGTCGCTCCTTCCGTTCCCATAATATGTACAATGTTTACTGTTTTATAATTATGATTCTCTATATACTGTTCCATCCAGTTGCAGGCTTTCTGTCCTTCCTGATAAAAATCCGCACCGATCCAGGCCGTATATAAGCTTTCATCCGATACCCTGATCTGTCTGTCCGCAATAATTACCGGAATACCGGCTTGCTCTGCTTCTTTCAGTACAGTCTCCCATCCGGTCTCTACGATTGGTGCAAGGACAATATAATCCACATCCTGTTGTATGAATTCACGTATCGACTTGATCTGCTGTTCCTGTTGCTGCTGTGCATCTTTGAAGATCAGATCATATCCTTTTTTCGTAGTAAATGTCTTTTTCATGGAGATGGAATTGCCCGTCCTCCACTCTGATTCTGCTCCCAGCTGTGAAAAACCAATGGATATCAGAGACTGACGTTCATCATCTTTCGTTCTGTTCAGTACTTTATTTCTATCCGCAAGAATGAGTCCTCCTATAATTGCCATTATCGTCAATCCTATCGTAATAATAACCCATAACCACTCTTTCTTCTCATTCTCCGTTTTTTCCATAAAAAAAGCCCTCCTATAATTAGTAAACAGCTTATGGTTATTATACACTAATTATAGAAGAACTTCTTCATTACTTATATATTTTTATTTTTGAAAATAGTTCATTTTTTTGCGATGATCTAAATATCCCCGCGTCTGTTTCTGGTCGCTTTCAGTCTTGTCATGGCACGGGCCATAGAAGCCTGTGACAGATAATACTCCTGAATGCTCTGCTTCTGACGAA
>CAKRAT010000024.1 GCA_934295165.1 uncultured Dorea sp.
ATTCTTCCTAGAAGAATTACTGGAAACTGCGCTAAGCACCAGAGAGCTCTTACAGTAGCAATCAAGAGAGCACGTCATATTGCTCTTATGCCATACGTACAGGACTAATATTGAATGTTGAAACCGTCAGTGTATTACACTGGCGGTTTTTTGCACCGCCATGCGTTCGGAAGAAGCTGCCGGTGGCAGGTTCTCTCGCTATATATTGGATAAAATATACAAAAAAATTCGAATAAAAACCCCTATTCAAAAAATATGCATAGAAAAGCACACAAATATATGTGAAAATTGCATAATTGAAAACGTTGGAAATAGCGTATATAATGTATGAAAGTAACAACGTTTCTAACAATTTAAATTCACTTAAGAAGGGGGCAAAAAGATGAAGCGTTTAAAAAAGACAGGAAAGAAGTGTGTTGCCTGGAGCATTGTAGCCGTTATGGCAGCGACAGTAGTTCCACCGGGAATGCTGGCGAAAGCAGCAGAACCAGAGGATGAGACAGGTGGGAATCTGGTACTCCAGTATGATTTTGAATCACTGAAGACAGGAACCATTGTCAATGATACCAGTGGAAACGGACATGCAGGAGTTGTACGTCCGACTGGATCCGGAGTAGAGACACAGCAGGTAAGTATTCTGGGACAGGATTACACCGCGTTCGTTATGAACGGTGGAGATCCGGATGAGACACATCCGTATGTAGAGATGCCAAGTGGTATCATGAACGGACTGGAAGATACCACCATCAGCTGCTGGGTTAACATGAAAGATGATTCCACCGGTTATCAGAGAATCTGGGATCTGGGAAGTGATACAACTTCTTATATGTATCTGATTGCGAATGGTTATAACACTGGACACCAGGGTTATACCGCAGCATTGACAAACAGTGGATGGAGCAAAGAAAAAGGACCGGAAAAAGGAACTGCATTACAGAAAGATGAATGGATTCTTACCACAGTAACTTTTGATGGATCTGAAAAGGAAATGTCACTTTATGAGGACGGAAAACTGATCGGAACAGAGAAGACGGATGCAGACCTGTCAGTACTGGCAGACAGTACACAGAACTGGATCGGTTATGGACAGTTTAAAAACCAGATTTTTAACGGACTGGTAGCAGACTTCAAGATTTATGATTATGCAATGTCTTCAGACGAAGTAGCAGCAACTTACAATATATCAGATGAAGACAGAGTTGCACGCGATAAGAAATCTTTATCTCTTGGGGACACAAGTGCAGTGACAGAAGACATGGTTCTTCCTGGAAAAGGAGAGACCGGATCTGATATTACATGGAAGAGCAGCAATCCGGATGTAATTGCAGAAGACGGAAAAGTAACAAGACCGGCAGCCGGAGAAGGCGATGCAGAAGTTACACTGACTGCAACAATTACATCAGGAGAGGTATCTGAGGAAAAAGAATTTAAAGTAACTGTAAAACAGCAGCTGACAGAAGAAGAGATCGTAGAACTTGATACAAAGGCACTGGATCTTGGTAACCTGGCAGCAGTTTCGAAAGATCTGAAGCTTCCAACAAGCGGAGGTTACGGATCTACGATCACATGGGCATCCTCAGCAGAAGATGTGATCGGAACAGACGGAAAGGTAACAAGACCGGTAGGTACTGCAAAAGAAGTTACACTGACTGCAACAGTTAGCTACGGTGAGTCAAGCAAGACAAAAGAATTCAAAGCAAGCGTTGAGCCTGTTTATGAAAAGAACGATATTGTGATGGTAGAAGAAGTATCCGTAGAGACAACGATCGGAACACTTCCATCACTGCCGGGAACCGTGTATGTTGAATACGAAGATGGATCTAAAGGCTATGAAAAAGCAGTATGGCCTACCAATCTGAAAACATCAGACTTCAGCCAGGAAGGTGAAGTTACAGTACAGGGTCAGATTGTTGATTCTAATCTTACCGTTACAGCAAAAGTAAAAGTAACAAAAGATGCGGAGAAAGCACCACAGCAGTCAGCTGCTATCTTTGATCTGAGCGATATCAGTCTGGATGGAGATGACACAATCTATACAGAGAACAAAGACCGCGCTATGGAGTATCTGAAATTAATGGATGCTGACAGAATGCTTTACAACTTCCGCGCAACATTCGGACAGGATACCGAGGGTGCGCAGGCACTTACAGGATGGGATGAGCCAACAGGTCTGTTAAGAGGACATTCTACAGGACATTTCCTTTCTGCACTTGCACAGGCATATGCATCTTCAGGCGATGAAGCATATAAGGAAAAATTAGACTATATGATTCATGAACTGAGAGAACTGCAGAAATTATCCAAAGGCAAACCGCAGGATTTCAAGACTGCATGTACACCATCGAGTGCTGCACAGAGTAAGTGGAGTACAGATCCATCTACATGGGGAGAAGGATTTATCAGTGCATATTCACCGGATCAGTTTGCGCTTCTGGAGCAGTATACTCCATATGCAACAATCTGGGCACCATATTACACATTACACAAATTATTAGCCGGATTCATTGACAGCTATAACTATGCAGGAAATGAAGAAGGTCTTGAGATCGCAGAAGATCTTGGAACATGGGTATATGAAAGATTAAGCAACTGTACAACAGAAGAGCAGAGAGCAAAGATGTGGTCTATGTACATTGCCGGCGAGTATGGTGGAATGAATGAATCACTGGCACGCCTGTATGAGATCACAGGAGAAGAAAAATATCTGGAAGCAGCAAAGATGTTCGATAACAAAGACTTCTTTGACGGACTTGCTAATAACGTAGATACGATTCAGGGACGTCATGCGAACCAGCATATTCCACAGATCGTAGGTGCTATGCATGAATATGCAGCAACCGGCGATGTAAAATACTATAATATCGCAAAGAATTTCTGGGATATGGTAACAACACGCTATGCTTACTCTATCGGTGGAGTAGGTACAGGTGAAAGATTCAAAGATCCATATCAGCAGGGTAATAATATCCTCGGAAATGCAGGACGTGGTGAAAACTGCGAGACATGCTGTGCATACAATTTATTAAAACTGACAGCAGAACTTTACAACTATAATCCGGAAGATGCTTCTTATATGGATTATTATGAGAGAACACTGATCAACCAGATTGTTGCTTCTCAGAGCCATGATACCAATAGTCACAGACATAACGGAGTTACTTACATGCTTCCGATCGACCCAGGTCAGAGAAAAGACTTTGATTCTGATTACGGCGGATTCACATGCTGTAACGGAACCGGTATGGAAAACCATGTAAAATACCAGGCAGCTGCATATGCACATTCAGGTGACAATCTGTATGTAAACTTATATATGCCGACAACACTGAACTGGGAAGAAAAAGAAATCACAATCAAACAGGAAACAGAATTCCCATCTGAACATTCCAAACTGACAGTAGAAGGTTCTGGCGAATTCACTATGAAGCTCAGAGTTCCTTACTGGGCAACAGAAGGATTTACAGTAAAAGTAAATGGAAAAACTGTAGTAGAAAATCCAGACGTAAGTACATACGTTGAAGTATCAAGAAAGTGGAAAGATGGCGATGTTGTTACAATCGATATGCCGTATACACTGCACCTTGACAAGACACCGGATAAGGTTGGCGGCTCTACAGTTGCATCTCTGATGTATGGACCAATCGTAATGGTTGCAAAAAACACAAGAAGCAATTATGAAGCAATGAACTGGTACAAACTTGTACTCAGCGACGATCTGTCTGAGAGCGTTAAAGTAGTAACAGGAACAGATGAAAAAGAAGTTCCACATCTTACAACAAACGGACTTGATTTCTATCCTATGTACGATGCTTATAACTATCGTTATCATGCATACGTGAAAGTAGAAGACACTGTTTCAGTAGTAAATAAAGATGAACTGAAACAGTTAGTAGAAGAAATTGAAGCATTAGATCTGGATGAAAATGATTACGATGCAGATGCATGGAAAGCTTTTGCAGAAGCATTAAAAGAAGCAAAAGATGTACTTGCTTCCGAAGATGCAACACAGGCAGACGTATATGCTGCATACAATAAACTGGCAGAAGCAGTAGACGATATGATCCCTGATACAGAACTTCCATTCGTTGATGTTGCAGAAGGCGACTGGTATTATGATGCAGTTACAGACGTTTACGATGCAGGCCTGATGACAGGAATTGACGAAACTCATTTTGCACCAAACCAGAAACTGGCACGTGCACAGTTTGCACTGATCCTCTACAGACTGAATGATTCACCGGAAGTAGATGGAAAATCACCATTCAAAGATGTAGCAGATGGTGACTGGTATACAGATGCTGTCATCTGGGCTAACAAGAAGGGTATTATCACAGGATACACAGATACAGGATTATTTGGCCCTGGCGATGATATCACTCGTGAACAGCTGGTTGTTATGATGTATCGTTATCAGAAATCAATCTCAGACGTGAAAGCAGAATCTGTAGATCTCAGTGATTTCAAAGACGGTGCAAAAGTAAGTGCATTTGCAAAAGAAGCTATGGAATGGGCTGTTGGAACAGGCGTTATCTCAGGAAAGGATAATGGAACAGTCTTAGATCCACAGGGAACAGCAACACGTGCAGAATGCGCAACAATTATAATCAGAATGCTTGACAATATGGAATAATTCCGAAGATACGAGGCTTAATTGCCGGTCATGGAATAATTTGAAAACATATAGTTTGTAAAAAGCGGACGAGCGGAAAATGAATGTTCATTTTCCGCTCGTCTTTTGTACGTTGTGTGTTCAAAAAAGTTTTGGAATTACATAAAGAACGTGGTGAATGAAATCCCAAATCTATTTAAATTTCCCTTCTGCCATTGCTTTAATAGAAGAAGCATATTCTGAAGGAGTCATCCCGGCAACTTTTTTGAATTGCCTGGAAAAATAATGAATAGAAGTATATCCAAGATATTCAGCAATCTGGGTGAAATTCATCCGATTGGTGCGGATCAGTTCTTTCGCCGCATTTATTTTTAACATAGAAAAATATTCTATGATACCCAGATTGCAATGATCTTTAAAAATTTTCTGAAGCTGCGAGCGGCCGATCAGGTTGTCTTTGCAGATCTGATTAATGGTTATGTGTGTAGTCAGATGATTTTCCAGATATTCTACAATATGATTAAAAACTTCGGCATCGTTCTTGATTTTTGTAACTTTCGGAGTGCCGGTTCTCGGACTTCTTTTGGAAAGCATGCCGGGAACAGAATAACGGCGGATCAGATGGATTAAAAATTGCTCCAGATATAAACGGATCAGTTGTTGGGCACCAAAAGCGTCAGGATCTTTTAATGGCATATTTTGCAGATAAGGGTCGTCCAGACGGCAGTCAAAACATCGTCTTGCTTCTATTATGATGTCGGCAAGGAGGTTGCGTTCTTTTTCATCGATTCGGAGTATTCTGTCCCGGAAGAAATGCATTGCGTCATCCTGGCATTCGAAAGAAATCACAACCAGATTGGGTGCAATGTGTCCGGTTGCGGTTACGTTGTGAAATTCGTTCGGTTTATGGAAAACGAGATCGCCCTTTTTTAAAGTTGTGATAATGTCTCCGCGGGTTACATTTACTTCGCCTTTGTCAACACAGACAAATTCCCAGAAATTATGGGATTCGCCCTCGAAACTGAAATCACTCATATATTCAAAATAGTGAATGCTGAATATGCGTCCTAAAGTAATGGAATTATGTAGTTCTACACCGTAGTATGCCATGCAGGTTCTCCTTTGTGTCAAATTTGTGTTATTTACCACATGAACTTTGTGAAAAATATATTTTGTTGAATTTATACAATATTATACACCGGAAATATATAAAAATCAAAGAAATAAAGCGGATTGTGCAAATTTGGCGACTTATAAGACAAAGATTTTTGTGCAAAATTGTATTAGAATGAAACCATCAGAAAACGATACGGAAACAGGAGGAAACGTAATATGAGAAAGAAAATAGTAAGTGCACTTCTCTGTGTGACAATGGCAGCTTCATTGGCCGTTGGATGTGGCAGCAAGTCAGACTCTGGAAGTGGAAGCAGCAAAGGCGGGGACAAACTTGTATACTGGGCTATGTGGAGTGAAGACGAACCACAGGCGAAAGTTATCAAGGAAGCGATTGCGAAGTATGAAGAAGATACGGGCGTTAAAGTTGATGTACAGTTCAAAGGACGAACAGGACAGAGAGAGGGACTGGAACCTGCATTAAGTGCAAAACAGCAGATTGATTTATTTGATGAGGATGTTAACCGTGTAAACGGAAGCTGGGGGAAATACTTATTAGATCTGGAAGATATGGCAAAAGATTATGAATCTGAGCATGGTAATGAGACACTGTTTAAGATTGCGCGTAACGCATACGGACAGACACATGACGGAGATGATACCTTACACAGTATTCCTTATCAGCCATCTATCTTCGGATTCTTTTACAATAAGACATTATTTGACAAAGCAGGAATCGAATCTACACCAGCTACATGGGAAGAATTTGATGCAGCTTGTAAGAAATTAAAAGACGCAGGAATCACACCGATTACAGCTGATGATGCTTATCTGACATCGTTCATCGGATATCATCTTGCAAGATATATCGGACAGGATGGAGTAAAATCGCTGGTAACGGGAGAAGAGTATAACGGCGAATCTGTAACATGGAGTGATGAAAAAGTAAAGGAAGCAGCAGAAAGCTTTGCTGATTTTGCTAAGAAAGGTTATTTTTCAGAAAATATTGCAACAAATAAATATCCGGCAGGACAGAATCAGGAATTTGCTCCTGGTGATGCGGCAATCGTAATCTGTGGATCATGGCTTCCGAATGAAGCAAAAGATTCGGTAGCAGACGATCTTGAATGGGGTTATTTCAATTATCCATCAGTTCCGGATGGAAAAGATGATAATACAGCGAACAATATTGCAAATCAGGTACTTGCAATCAACAAGAACTCTAAGATGGCTGAACAGGCATTTGAACTTATCGAATACATCACAACAGGTGATTATGATAAGAAGATGACGGAAGATGCTCTCTGCATCCCGACTGACAAAGCAAATGAAGATGCATGGCCGACAGAACTTGCAGGGGTAAAAGAAGCATTCGATGCAACAACAACTTACTATGACTGGGCAGCAGGTGTAGAAAGCAATAACGATATCACACCTGTACTTCAGGAAAATACACAGAAACTTGCTTCAGGTAAACTTGATGCAGCAGGATTCATCAAAGCAATGAAAGAAGCAGCAGGACAATAAAATCAGGCTGTAAGAAAGTAGACTAGATAGTGATCAATATGGTGGCAGGGCGGTTACTACGCGGCCACCATATTTCAGTAAAAGGAGGCATATACGTGAAGAAGAATAAAAAAATGATCGTTGGGTTTCTTGCCCCGGCAGTAATCATCTTCCTCATAGTATTCCTGTATCCGATTATCAGAACCATTATGATGAGTATGTATAAGATCGAGTCAGTAACGGATACAATGGAATGGTGGACATTTGTTGGATTAGGCAACTACCAGAAGTTGTTTACGACGGCGATCTTTAAAACAGCAATGATGAATATTTTGAAAATATGGGCACTGGGTGGAGTCATCGTATTATCTGTGTCCCTGTTATTCGGAGTAATCCTTACAAGTGGAATCCGCGGAAAGAAATTCTTCCGTGCAATTATTTACCTTCCGAATATTGTCAGCGCGGTAGCACTTGCTACGATGTGGCTGCAATATGTATACAGTTCTAAATTCGGACTTTTAAAGGGAGTTCTGGATTCTGTAGGATTACACAAACTTGCCAAGACACCATGGCTGGATTCAGATCATAAGTTCTGGGCATTGCTCTTCGCATATTGCTTCGGAATGATCGGATATCATATGCTGATCTGGATGAGCGGGATTGAAAGAATCAGTCCGGATCTGTTTGAGGCCGCGACAATTGACGGTGCGGACAAACCACAGCAGTTCCGGTATATGACAATGCCTCTTTTAAAAGGAGTATTTAAAACCAATATTACAATGTGGACAGTAAGTACGGCAGCGTTCTTCGTGTGGTCGCAGCTGTTCTCGACGGTTACAGCTGATAAGGCGACGATCGTTCCGGTACAATATATGTACATGCACACATTTGGTGCGGGAAATGCGGTAACAGAGCGTAATGCAGGATACGGGGCAGCAATCGGTATTATCCTGTGTCTGTGTGTAGTGATCGTATTCTCAATCTGTAACAGACTGATCAAAGATGATGATCTTGAATTTTAGAAAGGAGGAGCAGTTATGGCAAAAGAAAAGAAAGTAAGACAGAAAATCAACTGGAAAAGAGAAATGAAACTGGCTCCTGGATATATTGTGATCATCTTATGGGTCATTTTTACATTTATGCTGCTGGGATGGATTCTTGCGGCAAGTTTATCTACAACAACAGATATTTTTGCCGGGAAGGCATTGAAATTTCCGACCGGCCTGCATTTTGAAAACTATGTACAGGCGTGGGGATCCGGCGGTGTGGCAACGTTCTTCATGAACTCTATGTTGTACTCACTGGTTTCGTGCTTTCTGCTGATTCTTATCTGTGCACCGGCTGCATATGTGCTGGCAAGATTTACATTTCTTGGAAATAAGGTGATTCAGACCAGTTTTGTATCGGCAATGGGAATCCCAATTACGATGATCGTACTTCCGCTGTTCAGTGTGGTTGCAAATCTTGGAATCCTGAATAGTGTATTTGCAAGTAAAGTAACATTGATCTTCCTGTATATCGGAATTAATATTCCGTATACGACAATCTTTCTACTGACATTCTTCTCGAATCTGTCTCGTACATATGAAGAGGCAGCAGCAATTGATGGCTGCCCTCCGACAAAGACATTCTGGAAGATCATGTTTCCGATGGCTCAGTCGGGGATTGTCACAGTTACAATTTTCAATTTTATCAACATCTGGAATGAATACTTCCTGTCGTTGATATTTGCCAACAATGATACATTACGGCCGGTAGCGGTTGGATTGTACGGAATGCTCCAGTCTATGCAGTATACAGGTAACTGGGCAGGAATGTTTGCGGCAGTTGTTATTGTATTCCTTCCGACCTTTATTCTCTATCTGTTCTTATCAGAAAAGATTATTGGCGGAGTAACAGGAGGAATCAAAGGATAGAGCGGACCTTGGAAACTGAAAAAGGTGAAGCTGTTGTGTCATGAATGGAGGTAGTCATGGCAGACAGCTTCATTTTTTATCACCGTGTGTTCGTAAAGAGATGCAGCTATACGATAGTGTGCAGGAAAGGAAAAATATGTCAGAACTTCGATTTGAAATGAAAAATATGCCGGCGGCGGATCTGGGGGAAGAGGCATGTGTGCCGGATCTTCTTGGAGAGAGGGTCCTGCAGAATTCGCTGAAATTTTATCTGGATGAAACAGATGAGATTTACGAAGGATATGGAAGAATTGTTGATGCATATCCATATCGTCAGCGCAATAATTATACGAGAAATTTAAAGAGAAAGCAGATACGGACAGCAGTACTGGAAAATGATCTGATAAAAGCAGTGTTTCTGCCGGATTATGGCGGAAGATTGTGGGAACTTTGGGATAAGAAAGAAAACAGGAATCTGCTTTATACGAATGATGTGCTTCGGTTCAGTAATCTGGCAGTACGAAATGCCTGGTTTTCGGGCGGTGTGGAGTGGAATATTGGAGTCATCGGACATCAGCCATTGACTACAGAACCTTTATATGTGGCAAGAACGTATACGGAACAGGGGGAACCGGTGCTCCGTATGTATGAGTATGAGAGAATCCGGGGTGTAACATGGCAGATGGACTTCTGGCTGCAGGAAGGATGTCCCTATCTGAAATGCAGGATGCGCATTGTGAATGAAAGCACAGACGTGCTTCCGATGTACTGGTGGAGCAATATGGCGGTACCGGAATACGAGCAGGGTCATATTACGGTGCCTGCCTCGGAAGCGTATGCGGGAACAGGCGTAGAATGTCGTAAAGTATCGTTGCCGGTAGTAAATGGAGTAGATGTCTCTGACTATCAGAAGATCCCGCGCAGTGTGGATTATTTTTTCAATATTCCGGAAAGCGCACCAAAATATATTATAAATGTAGATAAAGATGGAAAAGGACTGCTGCAGTTTTCGACAAAACGATTACAGGGCAGAAAATTATTCTCATGGGGAAGAAATACGGCATCCGATCACTGGCAGGAGTTCCTGACAGAAGATGCGGGACGTTATGTGGAAATCCAGGCAGGACTTGGAAAGACACAGTATGGATGCATTCCGATGGCACCACATACGGCGTGGGAATGGATGGAATGTTATGGTCCGGCATATTCGGAAGAATTGTCTGCGGATGTGTATGAAAAATCGTTTGAAGAAAGGAATGCATATGTAACCGGTTATCTGCAAAAGCATCATTTGATTGAGGAGCTGGAAGAGGAACTGAAAGAATCAAAAAAGATGGCATTAACGAAAGCAGAGATGGTAACACCGGGAAGTGGGTATGGCACGTTCCGGAAAGAGTGTCAGAGAACCGGACATCTGGAATTTGTAAAGAGAACAAAAGCGATGGAGCTGTGGGAACATTTCTTTGAAACAGGGGCTCTGCATTGTCCGGATCCGGATGACGAACCGGATTCATTCTGGAGTGGAGAAGAATTTCTGCAGAATCTGAAGCAGACGACGCTGGATCCGGCGGCACCGAATCATAAGAACTGGTATGCTTATTACCATATCGGGATTCTTGAGTTCCGCAAAGGAAATGATAAAGTATCGAAAGAAATGTATGAAAACTCTCTAAAACTCCGGGAAAATGCCTGGGCTTTACATGCTCTGGCATGCCTGTGCCTGTATGAAGGGAATAAAAATCTGGCTGCATTATATGTGCAGAGAGGAATGGAACTTAAGCGGCACTGTCTGTCGTATCAGAAAGAAGGACTTAAGATACTGAGTCAGTGTGAAGCATATGAGGCGGTTTTGCAGCAATATGCAGCAATGGATGAAGATATAAAATCTATCGGGCGTGTACAGTATTACCATGTGCTCGGACTTGTCAGGACGGGCCGGCTTGAAGAGGCGGACAAACTGTTGAACAGTGAAGCCGGAATCCTGGTTGATGATGTCAGGGAAGGGGAAGACAATCTTCAGGACCTGTGGGAAATTTTGAACCATGAATTACATCAGGACAGGGAAAAACTCCCTTATCGTTATGATTTTCATGCAAATTAACCGGTGTGGCGGAAGTTGTGGAGAAAGGTTGCCAGAAAGCGGAAAAAAGTACATAATAAGAAGGCGGACAACATTGTAAATCGTGCAAATTAAGAAAAATATAGGACAAAGATTTCCGGAAATACTTGTAATACAATGAATCTGGAAACAGAAGATCCTAAAGACATGGAGGAAATTATAATGAATAAACCAGTATTAGTGATCATGGCAGCAGGAATGGGAAGCAGATATGGCGGACTGAAACAGTTAGATCCGGTAGATAACGATGGACATATTATCATGGATTTTTCTATGTATGATGCAAAGAGAGCAGGTTTTGAAAAGGTTGTATTTATTATCAAACATGAGATTGAAGAAGAGTTCAAAGAACATGTAGGCCGACGCATGGAGAAATACATGGACGTAGCTTATGCTTACCAGAATATAGATAACATTCCGGAAGGATATGAAGTACCGGAAGGACGTGTAAAACCATGGGGAACTGCACATGCGGTATATAGCTGTATGGATGAGATCGACGGACCATTCGCAGTTATCAATGCAGATGATTATTATGGAGTAGAAGCATTCAAGCTGATCTACGATTATCTGTCTACACACGCAGATGATGACAAGTACAGATATACAATGGTTGGATATCATCTTGCAAATACGGTAACAGATAACGGATATGTATCCAGAGGTGTATGTGAGACGAATGAGAACGGAGAACTGGTATCTGTAACAGAGCGCACCAGAATTGAGAAATATAACGGAGGAGTAGCATATACAGAGGATGATGCAGAGACATGGGTACAGGTACCGGATGATACAACGGTATCTATGAACATGTGGGGATTCACAAAGAGTATTCTGGAAGAGATAAAAGCAGGATTTCCGGCATTTCTTGATAATGGATTAAAAGAGAATCCTATGAAGTGTGAGTATTTTCTGCCGACAGTTGTCAGCAGCCTTCTTGCGGAGGATAAGGCAACGGTATCGGTGTTGAAATCTGCAGATAAATGGTATGGAGTAACTTATAAAGAAGATAAACCGGTTGTGGTAGCAGCAATTCAGCGGATGAAAGACGAAGGGCTGTATCCACAGCATCTTTGGGAGGGAAAATAAATGCATCCTGTAACACGGGAACAAAGAGATGAAGCGATTGCACATTTCAGATATGAAGGAACATTGGTAAAAGATTGTCCGTATGGAAGCGGACATATTAATGATACATTTTTTCTGGTATTTAATATTGCCGAGATGGGAAGGATCAAAGTGATTCTGCAGAGAATGAATTCGACAGCATTTCCAAAGCCGGTAGAGGTAATGGAAAATATTATGGGAGTTACTACATTCTTAAAAAAGAAGATCATGGAAAATGGTGGGGATCCGGAGCGGGAAACATTGAATGTGATTCCGGCAGTAGACGGAAAACCTTATTATGTAGATTCGCAGGGGGATTACTGGAGATCATATAAATTTATCACAGATGCAAGTACATATGATCTGGTAGAAAAACCGGAACAGTTTTATGCAAGTGCTGTGGCATTTGGTAATTTCCAGAGCCTGTTATCGGATTATCCTGCGGGAACCCTGCATGAGACAATTAAAAAATTTCATGATACAAGAGACAGATTTGCTATATTAAAAAAAGCAGTGGAAGAGGATGTAATGGGAAGAGCCGCGTCGGTTCAGAGAGAGATACAGTTTGTTCTTGAACGTGAAGATCTGGCAAATTATTTTGCAGAAATGTTAGATAAGCATGAACTTCCGCTTCGTGTTACACATAATGATACAAAACTTAATAATGTGATGCTGGATGATAAGACAGGAAAGGGAATCTGTGTAATTGACCTGGATACAGTGATGCCAGGTCTTGCAATGAATGATTTCGGAGATTCGATCCGGTTTGGTGCAAGTACCGCGCTGGAAGATGAACGTGATCTTTCAAAAGTGTCTTGCAGTATGGAGTTATTTGAACTGTATACAAAAGGCTTCCTGAAAGGGTGTGCCGGAAAACTGACTCCAAAAGAAATCGGATTAATGCCGATGGGGGCCAAGATGATGACATATGAATGTGGCATGCGTTTCCTGACGGATTATCTGCAGGGAGATAAGTATTTCAGGATTCACAGAGAAGGTCATAATCTTGACAGATGCCGTACTCAGTTTAAGCTGGTTGAAGATATGGAACAAAAGTGGTATACTATGAACGAAATTGTGAAAAAGTATAGTGACAGCTAGGAGGTACTATCGTGGCAAAGAAAATATTAATTACTGGAGGCGCCGGATATATCGGAAGCCATACAGCAGTAGAACTTTTAAATGAAGGATATGAAGTTGTCGTATATGACAATCTTTGCAATTCATCAAAGGAATCTATCAAGAGAGTAGAAGAACTTACCGGAAAGCACGTTACATTTTATGAAGGAGATGTAATGGACGAAGCTGCATTGAAGGCAATGCTGGAAAAAGAAGGTGTAGATGCAGTTATCCACTGTGCAGCATTGAAAGCAGTCGGAGAATCTGTACAGAAGCCATTAGAGTACTACCGTAATAATATAACAGGAACGCTGACACTGATGGATGTTATGAAACAGACAGGTGTCAGGAATATTGTGTTCAGTTCATCTGCAACGGTATATGGAAGTCCGGAAGAGATGCCGATCACAGAAGAGTGTCCGAAAGGACAGTGTACGAATCCATATGGATGGACAAAATCCATGATGGAACAGATTATGACAGATGTACAGAAAGCAAATCCGGATATGAATGTAATCCTGCTTCGTTATTTCAATCCGGTCGGAGCACATGAAAGCGGACGCATCGGAGAAGATCCGAAAGGAATCCCGAACAATCTGATGCCATACATTTCCCAGGTTGCTGTCGGTAAATTGGAGAAGCTTGGCGTATTTGGTGACGATTATGACACACCGGACGGAACCGGAGTGCGTGACTATATTCATGTTGTAGATCTTGCAAAAGGACATGTAAAAGCAATCAACTACATATTCAGCAATCCGGGACTGGACGTGATCAATCTCGGAACAGGTGTTGGTTATTCTGTACTTGATATGGTAAAGGCATTTGGTAAAGCATGCGGAAAAGAGATCCCTTACGAGATCAAGCCGAGAAGAGCCGGAGATATAGCAATGTGTTATGCGGATCCCGCAAAGGCAGCAAAGGTTCTCGGATGGAAAGCGGAAAAAGGACTGGATGAGATGTGTGCAGACACATGGAGATGGCAGTCACAGAATCCGAACGGATATGAAGCATAGAGCGCAATAAAATCTGAGAAATAAAAGAAGACGGATGGGAAAGACTTAACAGAACGTTAAGATTTCCCATCTTTCTTTTTGTAATAAGAAATGGTATAATCATCACGTATGTATAGTGCAGTGTAGAATGTATTTATATTTTGTACTGTGGAAGTTGTGAGAATGGCTCACATACAGAGGCGGGAAATATGGAAAAGAAAAATGAAAATGGAAGAGTGCAGCTGAAAGGCCAGTTAAAGCTGTATATCCAATGGCCGGCAATCATGTCATTGCTTCTGATTGCCATGGATCTGTGGATTTACAAACTGGATCACAGAGCCGGAATCCTGATGGCCGTATTTGTGACCATATATATTATCATGGTGGGTGGACTGTATTTTTACAGTAAGAACATCATCATGAAGGATCTGGTAGAATTCGCTGCGCAGTATGGTATTGTCCAGAATACACTGTTGAGGGAATTATCAATTCCGTATGCAATTCTGTTAGATGATGGAAAGGCTATCTGGATGAATGACGAATTCGAAGCGGTTCTGGGAGAAAAACTCAAGGGAGAAGATTACATCAGTAAATATATCCCGGAATTGAATCGAAGTATATTCCCAAAAGAAGACCAGGAAAAAGTCTTGATGGAAGTGTATTATGGGGATAAAGAATATCAGGCAGAGCTCCGCAGAGTATCGGTAGAAGGATTCAGTGATACAGAACAGCTAATGGAACTGCCGAAAGAAAAAGAATATTTTATTGCAGTGTATCTTCAGGATGTTACGGAACTGAACCGTATTACACGGGAGAATGAAGAACAGAGAATGGTTGCCGGACTGATATACATTGATAATTATGATGAAGTAATCGATACGGTGGAAGAGGTCAGACAGTCACTTCTTATGGCGCTGGTGGATCGTCAGATCAACCAGTATATTGCAAAGGTAGACGGAATTGTCAAGAAACTGGAAAATGATAAATATTTTATTATTATTCGGAAATCTTATTTTAAACAGTTAGAGGAAGATAAGTTCTCACTGCTTGATGATGTCAAATCTGTAAATATCGGAAATGGAATTCCGGCGACATTGAGTATCGGACTGGGATTAAGTTCCGATTCCTATGCACAGAGTTATAACTATGCACGTGTTGCAATTGATCTTGCGCTTGCAAGAGGTGGTGATCAGGCAGTTATCAAGGACTGTAATGGCGTGATCTACTATGGCGGCAAGCGTGAACAGACGGCGAAGAATACACGTGTAAAGGCACGTGTAAAAGCAGAGGCTTTGCGTGAATTCATCACAGTCAAAGATAAGATCTTTGTTATGGGACATAAGTTGACAGATGTGGATGCATTCGGTGCGGCAATGGGAATCTACCGTGCGGCACTGGCGCTGGAGAAACGTGCATACATTGTGATCAATGAGGTGTCGGCATCGTTAAGACCGCTATATGAACTATTTGAACAGGATTCGAATTATCCGGATGACCTGTTTCTGACATCGTCACAGGCGATGAATATGGCAGATGAGAATTCGATGGTAGTAGTAGTAGATACGAACCGTCCGATGATGACAGAGTGTGAAGAACTTCTGAAGACAACGAAGACGATCGTGGTACTGGATCATCACAGGCAGAGCAGTGATAATATCGACAATGCACTGTTATCTTATATCGAACCGTATGCTTCGTCAGCATGTGAGATGGTATCAGAGGTACTTCAGTATATCGTAGATGGTATCAAGATACCAAAGATAGAGGCGAGCAGCCTGTATGCCGGTATCATGATCGATACCAACAATTTTGTGAACAGTACCGGAGTCCGTACTTTTGAGGCGGCGGCATTCTTAAGAAGATCCGGTGCGGATATTACGCTGGTAAGAAAGTTGTTCCGTGACGACATGGAATCCTACAGAGCGAAAGCAGAGATCATCAGCAGTGCGGAAGTGTACCATAATAAATTTGCCATCGCAAGAGGTGTGAATCTGCATATCGAAAGCCCGACGATCATTGGTGCACAGGCGGCAAATGAACTTTTGGATATCAGTGCAATTAAGGCATCATTTGTATTAACAGAATATAATGGAAGAATATACGTCAGTGCACGTTCGATCGATGAGGTTAATGTACAGATCATCATGGAACGTCTGGGCGGAGGAGGTCATATGAATGCTTCCGGTGCACAGTTCAACCATACTGATATGGATGAAGCGGTAGCCTGCTTAAAACAGGTAATTGACGAGATGATAGAAGGAGGAGACTTGTAATGAAAGTAATTTTGACAGAAGACGTAAAGTCACTTGGTAAAAAAGGAGAAATCGTAAACGTCAGCGACGGATACGCAAGAAACTTTATCTTAAAGAAAAATAAAGGTGTAGAAGCTAACGGAAAGAACTTAAATGACCTGAAATTAAAGAAAGCCAACGACGACAAGATCGCACAGCAGCAGTATGAAGATGCGCAGGAGCTCGGCAAGAAGATCGAAGCAGGAAAGATTGAAGTTGCAATTAAGATGGGCGAAGGCGGAAAAGCATTTGGTTCCGTATCTTCAAAGGAGATCGCAGAAGAAGTCAAAAAACAGATGGATCTTACGATCGATAAGAAGAAAGTACAGTTAAAGGAAGCAATCAGAACACTGGGAACTCATAACGTTCCGGTTAAGCTGCATCCCAAGGTAACAGCAGAGCTGAAAGTTGTTGTAAAAGAAGAAGCATAGGAGGAATTCAGGCGTGGAAGAAGCACTCATCAAACGAGTCATGCCACACAGCATCGAAGCAGAACAGTCTGTTGTCGGCGCCATGCTTATGGATAAAGATGCCATCACCACTGCAGGAGAAATCATCAGTGGTGATGATTTTTATCAGGCGTCATATGGAGTGATCTTTGATTCGATGATCGAACTGTTCAATGAAGGGAAACCGGTCGATCTGATTACTTTGCAGGAACGACTGAAGGAAAAAGATGTACCGGCAGAGATTGCCAGTCTGGAATTTGTCAGAGACCTGGTGACAGCAGTGCCGACTTCTGCGAACGTGAAATATTATGCACAGATCGTGGCAGACAAATCTGTGATGCGTAAGATGATCAAATTGAACGAAGAGATTGAAAATATGTGCTATGCCGGAAAAGAACCTCTGGAGTCTATCATGGAACAGACCGAGAAATCCATGTTCCAGTTATTACAGAGACGAACGACAGGCGAATATGTTCCGATCAAGCAGGTGGTCCTGAATGCGCTGGATAAGATTGAAAAGGCATCTAAGAGTAAGGGGACCGTTACGGGAATCCCGACCGGATTCATCGATCTGGATTATAAACTGTCCGGATTCCAGCCGTCGGATTTTATCCTGATCGCGGCGCGTCCGTCTATGGGTAAGACGGCGTTTGTCCTGAACATTGCACAGTATATGGCATTCAAGAAGAATAAAGCGGTTGCCATCTTCAGTCTTGAGATGTCAAAGGAACAGCTGGTAAACCGACTGTTCTCACTGGAATCACAGGTAGATGCACAGTCACTCAGAACTGGTAATATGAAAGATTCCGACTGGGAGAAACTGATTGAAGGAGCAGGTGTGATCGGTCAGTCGAAACTGATCATAGATGATACACCGGGTATCTCCATCTCGGAATTAAGATCAAAGTGCAGGAAATACAAGCTGGAGCACGGACTGGATATCATCATCATCGACTACTTACAGTTAATGACCGGAAGTGTAGGGAAGAGTTCCGAATCCAGACAGCAGGAAGTCTCAGACATTTCCCGTCAGTTAAAGGGACTTGCCAGAGAACTGAATGTACCGGTCGTATCATTGTCACAGTTAAGCCGTGCGGTAGAAAGCCGTCCGGATAAGCGTCCGATGCTTTCCGATCTCCGTGAATCCGGAGCCATCGAGCAGGATGCGGACGTGGTAATGTTCATCTACCGAGATGAATACTACAATAAAGATTCCGAATTTAAGAAACAGGCAGAAATTATTATCGCAAAACAAAGAAACGGCCCGGTAGGGACCGTTAATCTGGCCTGGTTAGGTGAGTACACAAAGTTTGCGAACCTAAGCAGACAGGAAGATTCGTTTTAGTTTTTTTACTGGACCGGCATCGGCCGAAGCTTTCCGAAAGGATTGCTGCTGGCGGATCAGCTGGTCCAGTTTTTTGAATTCCAGTTCTTCCTGGCGTTCTTTGGCATCCAGAAGAAAGGACATCTCCTGGCTGAACATGGCGAGGAGAACCTCGTTATTATTTTGCAGCATACGCTTTAACTGAAGCTGTTCCCTGGTTCGTCTGATATCCGGGATCAGGGCTCTGAGATCGGAAAGGGATACTCCCTGTTCATAGAGGTCCCTGATACATGCGTACAGTCTGGCATCATCTTTGGTCTCGCGTTTGATCTGTTCTAAAGTATTCAAAGCATTTGTATGATTTCCCACGTTAGATACCCCCTTATATTATAATACTTGTCCCTTATGGGTAAATGTATCATAGCACAGGGGAAAACACCGATTTCGTCAGAATCCGTCGAGGGAAATGAAATTGTTGAAAAAGATATGATTGAAATATAAAAGAACCTGCCGATGCGACAGGTTCTTTGTATATACTTCTTATTTCGAATGATTAGCCTTCAGAAATAGCTCCTACTGGACACTGAGCTGCACATGCTCCACAATCTACACAAGAGTCAGCATCGATCTCATAATGATCTGCTCCCTGAGAGATAGCGCCTACTGGACATTCAGCTTCGCAAGATCCACAGCTTACACATTCATCACCAATTACGTGTGCCATAGTATGTACCCTCCTTTGAGTTTAAATTCTAGACATAAACCAATTCGTTGTCTCTGTCCATATCATAATACAAAAAGTTGAAATAAACAAGGGAATTACATGTTTTTTTGGAAATACATAAAAGTTTAGTTATAACTAACTTGCGTTAGAAACTACTATTGAAAAAATTTTGAATCAACGTGGGTTCAGAAGAAACTGCCAGAGAGAGTTCATTGGCAGGCAGATAAGGTCTGGGTTAAAATTAAGAAAAATTTCAAGAAAAAATTCAACAAATTTTCACCGTTTTGGTGTATAGTATAGAATGCTGATAAAATATAAGAAAAATATAGTATAAGTAGAAATTGAAGAAGTAGGTAGAAATGATACCGGATATAGGAGAGAGGAAAATGAAAAGAAATCGAATCATTGCTATGCTGCTGGGTACGGCACTGCTTGTATGTGGATGTCAGCAGACGCCGAAAGCAACGGATGAAGAGAAGAAGATTGAAGCAGAAAAGAATACAACCAAGACAGAGGAAAAGGCATATCAGGGGAAATTAGACCTGATCAGTCCGGCAGCTTATAATAACACAGATGGATTGAAACTGAAAAAAGGGGATTACATTTCCATCATTGGGAAAGCGAATGGCACACAGTACTGGGATGAAGTCAAAAAAGGTGTGGCACAGGCTGCGGAAGATATCAATACAAGTCTTGGATATACAGGAAAAGATAAAGTAAAAGTCACATTTAACGCACCGGATACAGCGGATAATGTCGATGATCAGGTAAACCTTCTGGATGAGGAACTGGACAGATATCCAGTTGCAGTAGGTATCTCAATCGTGGATCTGCAGGCATGTCAGGTACAGTTCGATCTTGCAACCGACAGTGAAATTCCGGTTGTAACCTTTGATTCCGGATCGGATTATCAGGGAGTGGCTGCAGATGTATCGACAGATAATGTAGCAGCAGGAACGGAAGCAGCGCAGAAGCTTGCCCAGGAGATGGGCGGCAGTGGTGAAGCAGTATTGTTCATTCAGGATTCCAAATCACAGGCAGCACTTCAGAGAGAAAAAGCTGTGACGGATGAACTGGCAGCAAATTATCCCAATATTTCAGTTGTAAATGTTTATTATATGGATAAGCTTGGCGACATGCAGAAGACTGTATCTGATGAGATAAATGCCGGTACTTACCGTGCGGAAGACAGTGGACTTCCGACGGGACCACTCACCGGGGAAGATATGGTGACAGCAGACAGCATTACAGAAGAACAGGTAGTTGATTATATCTTTACAAAACATCCGAATATCACCGGCTGTTTTGCAGCAAATGGAAATGCGGTAACTCTGGCAGTGGATGGACTGGAAAGAAACAAGATGGAGAAAAAAGTGAAAGTCATCGGCTTTGATGCCAACGATGATGAGATCCAGGATCTGAAAGATGGAAAAGTAGATGGCCTGATCGTACAGAACCCGTTTGGTATGGGATATGCAACTGTTGTGGCAGCAGCAAGAGCTTCTCTGAATCTGGGAAATGAGGCCGTGGTTAATACAGGATATACCTGGGTGACGAAAAAGAATCTGAAGACGGATGCGGTGCAGAAGATTCTGTATTCGAAATAAATATAATGTATTATGGCGGCGATTGCCGACCGGAATAAAACTACAAGGTTCAATCCTGTGCTGACTCCAACATGGGGAAATTCTAAAGCAAACGGTCAACTTTTTTACTTAAGAATTACCAATCATGAGTCCGTATGCACAGGATTGAACCTTGTAGTTTTATTCCTACGTTTTCGCATGCCATAATAATTAAATGGTGGAAGCGTAACCGTTGTGAGGCCGGAAGTGTATGTGAAGAAGCTGGCGGTGGTACTTTACCTTAACTTTCCGGTTTCATATGGGGGTTACAGTTCCGCTGGTGAATTTATTATTGTTGGCCGGTCACGACATGAGAAAGAGTTGGTGACTGTTTGTGGCGTATATGGAGTGATGTTTGGACACCCTTAGATTTTCTTACATCACGGAATCTTAGTCACAAACAGACACCAACTCTTTCTCGTGGACTGAGAGGTCGCAATGATAAATTAATTAGCCACCTTCGGAAGTGAAAACGAAAACTCCGTCCCCACTCCTTCCGTACTCACCACGGTAATATTCTCCCCATGTGCCTGTACTGCCTCTTTCACGATTGCAAGCCCAAGTCCGGTACCTTTCTTGTCTTTTCCACGGGAGAGGTCACTCTTATAAAAGCGTTCCCATATCTTTCCAAGCGCAGCTTTCGGAATTCCCATACCATTGTCTTTTACAGAAGTATATACTTTTTCACCGCGGTCTGTGGTTTCAATTGTGACGATGGAATCCGGATCGCTGAATTTAATTGCATTGTCCAGCAGGTTGTATAAGACTTGCTGGATTTTTCGTTTATCTGCGTTGACGTTCAGGTGTTTTGTCGCGAAGACCAGTTCAATAGAGATCTTCTTCTGGGTGCAGGCACCCTCGAAGGATGCCGCTACATGCTTGATCATCTCATGAATGTCGAATACTTCCCGGTTGAGAAGCAGATGATTGGTGTCAAATTCATTTAACGTCAGGAGATCCTGTGTCAGATCCGTCAGACGCTCTGTTTCGAATAAGATGATCTTCAGATATTTCTCATGTAATTCCGGTGGAATGGTTCCGTCTGCCATGGCTTCCACATAACCTTTGATGGAAGTGAGTGGTGAACGGAAATCGTGAGATACATTTGCCACGAATTTCTTCTGATAATCTTCCATATCCCGGAGCTGGGAGGACATATAATTAAGTGATGCGGACAGATAGCCCATCTCATCTTCGGTCGTGACCGGAATCTCGTAGTCCAGGTTACCGGATGCATACTGTGTTGCGGCTTCTGTAATCCTGTGAAGCGGACGGTACACGAGAAAATGAAATGCCAGCAGGATGATGAATGAGAGGAGGAAGATTACGATGAACGTAATATACACACCACGCATCAGTATGTCCGTCATGGTATCAACGACAGAGGTATACTGATGGATCATCAGATAGCCTTTCGGCGAATATCCGTAAGTTACCGGAACGGTCACAGTGATTACATCATTGTCAAAATATCCGTGATAATCACCGGTCTGTGAACGGTCACTGCCGGATTCGGCAGGGTCAAAATTTTTGATAGAATCTGGGGCAGCCGGATAATTGCCGGATTTTGCAGATACAATCATCTTCCCGTCTTTGGAAACGAACCAGACGGCAGCATCGAGCTGAGTTTCAATTCCGGATAAGAGTGTCTGAGTGTCTGATTCCGATAAGTCGCCGGAAAAATAACCGGGAAGATAGTTGCTGGCAACCATCGTAGCTTCCCGGTACATGCTGTTACTTACGCGGTTAAAGATCGGTGTGCTGACCAGATTCTCTGTCAGTGTTGCTGCTGTAAAAAGACTTAAGAACCCAAACACGATATAGATAAATATAAATTTTAAATATAATGTACTTTTCATGATATTTACCCGCTGTTATTTTACTTCGAATTTATAACCGATTCCCCATACGGTGCTGAGACTCCATCCATTATGATCTTTGATCTTCTCGCGGAGACGTTTGATATGCACATCAACGGTACGGGTATCACCGATGTATTCGTATCCCCAGATCTGATCCAGTAACTGTTCTCTGGTGAAAACCTGGTTTGGAGAAGACGCAAGGAAATAGAGAAGCTCCAGTTCCTTTGGCGGCATTTCCACCGTATGTCCGTCTACAATGACAGAGTAATTCGTGAGGTTGATCTCAATTCCCGGATATTCGACACATTTTCCCTTGTCTGCCTGAGGCGTCTCCGGTTTGGAACCAACCTGATAGCGGCGCAGGACTGCTTTCACACGAGCAACCAGTTCCTTGGTATCAAATGGTTTCATAATATAATCATCCGCTCCAAGTTCCAGACCAAGAACCTTATCGAATACCTCGCCTTTGGCTGACAGCATGATGATCGGGGTATTGGATCTGGTACGGATCTCACGACAGACCTGGTATCCATCAATACCAGGCAGCATGAGGTCTAAGAGAACCAGATTTGGTTTGTAAGTATCAAAGGCGATCAGTGCCCGTTCGCCGTCGTGGACCATCATGGTATCAAAGCATTCTTTTGCCAGATATAATGAGACCAGTTCAGCAATATTTTCATCGTCATCGACGATCAGTATTTTCTGTTTGTTCATAGATGTATACTCCTCCCATATGCAGATGCATTTTTATACTAATTCACTTTAAAATTCCCCTTATTGCTATCCCTTATGTTTTACTGTTATTTCAGTTCGGCAATCGTTACTCCTGCGTCGCCTTCGCCGAAAGCTCCGAGACGGAATGATTTGACATGTTTCTGCCGTTTCAGATATTTGTGGATACCGGCTCTTAAAGCTCCGGTACCTTTACCGTGAACGATTCTTACAGAACTGAGGTGTGCAAGTGAAGCGTCGTCCAGATACTTATCCAGTTCGGCAATTGCCTCATCGACCGTTTTCCCAAGAAGATTGATCTCCGGACTGATCGCGAGAGATTTGCCCATCTTGACTTTGCCCTTACCGGTCTGACGGGTACGCCTGGCAAATGAGTATGCCGGTGCTTCATCGATGATCTCCAGATCGGAAATGTTGACCGTGGAGCGTAAGATTCCCATCTGTACGGTGACATTACCCTTGGAATCCGGAAGTGAGGTGACAGATCCGGTCAGGTTCATGCTGAGTACTTTGACAGATTCACCCAGCTTGAAATCACTGGCTTTGTAAGCTTTTTTCGGCTTTTTCGTATCCGTCTTCATGGAATTCTGTGTGGCATTCATCTTTTTACGGAGACGTTCACGTTCTTTTTCCATCTCGGCAACGGAGATATTCGCTTTGCCGAATTTGTGGAAATTACGCATGGTCTCATCGGCCGTTTCCTTGGCATCGGCCAGGATCTCGTGTGCTTTTTCATTGGCCTCGCGGATGATGCGGTCACGCTGTTCTTCTAATTTATCACGTTTCTGACGTGTTTCTTCTTCGAGACGTGCCAGCTCACGCTTGTAGTGTTCGATCTCTTCCTGTTCTTTACGGATAGTACGTTTACTTGTCTCGAGATCGGTTAACAGGTCTTCGAAAGATTCATCCTGTTCGGTCAGATGTGTCCGGGCATCTTCGATGATATAATCCGGAAGTCCGAGTTTTCCAGCGATGGCAAATGCATTACTCTTTCCTGGAATACCGATCAGAAGACGGTAAGTAGGACTGAGTGTTTCTACATCGAATTCACAACAGGCGTTTTCAACACCCGGTGTGGAAAGTGCGAAGACTTTCAGTTCGCTGTAGTGTGTCGTCGCCATGGTGCGGATGCCTCTCTGGTGCAGATAGCTTAAGATGGCGATCGCAAGAGCGGCACCTTCGGTAGGGTCGGTTCCTGCATTCAGCTCGTCGAACAGTACCAGAGAATGTTCGTCTACATGTTTTAAGAACGAAACGATATTCGTCATATGAGAAGAGAAAGTACTGAGGCTCTGCTCGATACTCTGCTCATCTCCGATATCGGCATATACATTTTCGAAAATAGCCAGTTCGGAACGGTCAAGTGCCGGGATATGAAGTCCGGCCTGTCCCATCAGGGTAAATAACCCGACCGTCTTTAAAGAAACGGTCTTACCACCGGTGTTCGGTCCGGTTACGATCAGAAGGTCAAAGGTGTCACCAAGAGTTACGGTGATCGGAACGACTTTCTTTTTATCTAAAAGAGGATGACGTCCTTCACGGATATGGATTCTTCCTTCTGTATTAAAGATAGGTTTGCTGGCATTCATATTAATTGCCAGATTGCCTCTTGCAAAGATGAAATCCAGTTCCGTCATGACTTTATAGTTCGTGTGGATAGATTCTGTATATTCTGCGACATCGGCACTTAAGCGGGCGAGGATTACCTGGATTTCTTCCTGCTCTTTGCCGTAAAGCTCTTTCAGATCGTTATTCAGTTTTACAACAGACATTGGTTCGATGAACAGGGTAGAACCTGTGGCAGACTGATCATGGATCAGACCGGATACCTGGCTTCTGTACTCGGCTTTGACCGGAATACAGTAGCGGTCTCCGCGCATGGTGATGATTGCATCCTGCAGATAGGTACGGAGCGAACCGTTGACCAGAGAAGATAAGGTAGAATGTACTTTATCGTTGATCTGGTTCATGGAACGGCGGATCTGCTTTAAGGTGCTGCTGGCATCGTCACTGATCTCGTCTTCGTCGATGATACATCTGCGGATCTCGGTGCTTAACAGTGTCAGCGGTTCGATCTGCTGGAAGAATGCATCCAGACAGTCCTCGGCATCGTCCACGGTCTCGTGGCGGCCGTAGGCTTTGATCTGTCCCGCATTTTCCAGGAGTTTACAGATACGCAGGAGTTCCCCGCTTCCAAGCGCGGCACCGACTTCCAGACGCTTTAAGGATTCCCCGACCGGGTTACAGCTTCCGAAAGAAGGGCGTCCCTTCTTAATAATACGGGTAAATGCGGCAGCAGTCTGTTCCTGTGCGGATTCGATATCCGTGATGGATGTCATGGGTTTTAATCTCTTACAGCGTTCCTTGCCGCCAAAAGAGGTTGCCTGTTCTATTAAGATGTCAATAATTTTATGATATTCTAATTTGGTTAATGTTTTTTTATTCATGTTTCTCACCTGAAATTATTCTATGCTGCTGTTCATACAGCAGTTGTGGTCAGTACCTATTCTACCTTATTTGCGCCATAAAGGAAAGGATAAATATTGAACATTCCCATTCCATACGGTATACTATAAAAAGGATTGTAAAGGAGACAAAAAAGCCGATGGATGAACAGAAACATCTGAAAAATGAGCAGGGAGAACCCGGAAAAAGCAAAGAAAAAGCAATAGAAAAAACAACAGAAAAAGCAGAGTATTCATTTATGCAGGAGACGATCAAAGACGAGAACCGGCGTGGTAAAAAATACCGGAAAGAACTGCTTCGTATGGCAGGACTCGGAGTGGCATTCGGTGTGTGTGCATGCGTTAGTTTTTCTGCGCTCAAACCATGGCTTGACAAGAAGTTTCCCGGAGATTCACAGGAAGTCGTAATACCGGAAGAAAAGGAAGAAGATCAGACAGAGACCCAGAAAGAAAATACCACTAATAATACGGATCAGAGACTGAATATTGACAATTACAGAGAATTGCAGAAAGCAATGAATGATGTAGCCCTGGAGGCGGGGAAATCTGTGGTGGAGATTATTGGCGTCACCGGAGAGCAGGACTGGGCAGATGAATCTTATGATAATAAGAACAGTGTTTCGGGACTGATCATAGCAGATAATGGACAGGATCTTCTGATATACGGAAAGACTTCTATATTAAAGAATGCGAAAGAAATTCATGTAAAATTTGCGGATGCGGTAACAGAGCAGGCGACGGTAAAGAAAAAGGACGAAAGTCTCGGATTTGCGATCTATGCAGTATCAAGAGGCAGTATTGAAGCATCGACGTGGTCACAGATCACAACTGCTAAACTCGGAAGCTCTAATTCGGTACAGAAGGGAGAGACCGCAATTGTACTTGGGAAACCATTTGGCTATGCAGGCGCGGTAGGATTTGGAACGGTTGCAAGCAGCAAGAATGAGCTGGATGGGGATGACGGAAGTTATCAGCTTTTGTGCATGGATATCAGTGCGGCAGGAGACGGGACCGGTGTGATCGTCAATCTGTCCGGGGAAGTAGTCGGGATTGTAGATCAGGACATTTCCGAAAACAGCAGTAAAGAACTGGTAACAGGATATGGAATCTCAGACCTGAAAGCAGAGATCGAATTACTGTCGAATGGACAGGCAGTGCCATATGCGGGAATCCGCGGACTTGATGTGACGTCTGAGATGGCGGCAGAGGGAATTCCGGAAGGCGTATATGTCCGGACGGTAGAACCGGATTCACCGGCGATGGCGGCGGGAATCCAGAGTGGAGATATTATTACGGAAGCAGGCGGAAAGAAGATAACGTCGCTGGCTGTTTATCAGGGAATCCTGCGGGAGCAGAAAAGTGGCAGCAAGCTCCGGCTGAAAGGACAGAGACAGGGCTCCGGCGGTTATGTGGACATTTCATTTGACGTGACGGTTGGAAGCAAGGAGTAACGTACCGGATGGATCGGGCGGTGCTCTGGCAGTTGTAAAATAAAGATATTAAATAAAAGTATTAAATAAAAAAGGTATTAAATAAAGATATAGAATATAGAAAGAGGAAATAAGATGAGATATATCAACACTCTTCACGAAGGGGAAACAATCAGAAATGTATATTTGTGCAAAGGAAAGCGTTCTGCGGAGACCAGAAACGGAAGACCGTATGACAACCTGATCCTTCAGGATAAGACCGGAACGCTGGATGGAAAAGTGTGGGATCCGAATTCCGGCGGGATCGCAGATTATGACGAGCTGGATTTTATCGAAGTATATGGCGAGATCATCAGCTATAACAACAATCTGCAGATGAATATCAAGCAGATCAGAAAAGCACAGGAAGGCGAATACATCGCTGCCGATTATATGCCGACAACAGAGAAAAGTACAGACGGCATGTATGAGGAACTGCTTGGATATATTAAGAAAGTAGACAATCCGTATCTGAGACAGGTATTGGAGTATTATTTTGTAAAAGACGAGACATTTATCCGCAATTTCAAAGGACATTCCGCTGCGAAGACAGTACATCACGGATTCGCCGGAGGCCTTCTGGAACATACACTGAGTGTTGTGAAGTTCTGTGATTATATGGCGGGAGCATATCCAATCCTGAATAAGGATCTGCTTTTCACAGCAGCAATCTGCCACGATATCGGAAAGACAAAGGAATTATCATCCTTCCCGGAAAATGATTATACAGACGAAGGTCAGCTTCTGGGACATATCGTGATCGGTGTGGAGATGATCGGAGATGCAGTCCGCAATATCCCGGACTTCCCTGAGAAACTTGCGAATGAATTAAAACACTGTATCGTTGCGCATCACGGAGAACTGGAATATGGTTCACCGAAGAAACCGGCACTTGCCGAGGCAATGGCACTGAACCTTGCTGACAATGCAGATGCCAAGATGCAGACACTGACAGAGTTATTCAAAGATAAAAAAGGAAATGACTGGCTGGGATACAACCGCCTGTTTGAATCAAATATCAGAAAGACAGTTATCTAATGATGCAGAAGAATGAAATAGTAAAGGTAAAAATAGAAGATATCGGAGTCGGAGGAGAAGGCATCGGCAAAGTGGACGGCTACACACTGTTCATCAAAGATACCATCATCGGGGATGTCGTAGAGGCGAAGATTATGAAGGCCAAGAAGAATTACGGTTATGCCCGCCTGATGAATGTCCTGACTCCGTCAAAGGACCGTGTAGAGGAAGTGGTCTGTCCGATGGCAAGAAAATGCGGCGGATGTCAGATTCAGGAGATGAAGTATCCGGCACAGCTTGCATTTAAGGAATCCAAGGTACGCGGCAATCTGGAGCGGATCGGGGAAGTTCCGGCGGAACTTTTGGATCAGATCATGCACCCGGCTGTCGGCATGGATGGCGAGGGAATGCAGCCGTTCCGTTACCGTAATAAGGCACAATTCCCGATCGGAACAGACAAAGACGGCAGAGTGATCGCCGGATTCTATGCCGGAAGAACACACAGCATTATCGAGAATACAGACTGTGCACTCGGTGTGGAAGTAAATGAAGAGATCCTGAACTGTATTCTGGACTTCATGGAAGAATTCGGAATTCCGGCGTACGATGAAGTGAAGCATAAGGGACTGGTGCGTCATGTACTGCTCCGCTATGGATTTAAGACAGATGAGATCATGGTATGTCTGGTTATTAATGGCAAGACCATTCCGCACTGCCACGATCTGGTCGGACGTCTCCGCCAGATCCCGGGTATGACAAGCATCACACTCAGCACGAATACGGCGAAGACAAACGTGATCATGGGCGATACGATCCGCCTTCTGTGGGGACAGGAGTTCATCACAGACTATATCGGTGAGATCAAGTACCAGATATCTCCGCTGTCATTCTATCAGGTAAACCCGGTCCAGACAGAGAAGTTATACGGACTGGCATTAGACTATGCAGGCCTTACCGGCAATGAGACGGTGTGGGATCTGTACTGCGGAATCGGAACCATTTCCCTGTTCCTTGCAAAGAAAGCAAAGCAGGTATACGGCGTAGAAATCGTACCGCAGGCCATTGACGATGCGAAGAATAATGCAAAGATCAATGACATTATGAATGCGGAATTCTATGTAGGCAAGGCAGAAGAAGTCCTGCCGGATTATTATAAAGAATACGAAAAGACACATAACGGCGAGACGGCACATGCAGATGTGATCGTGGTCGATCCGCCGAGAAAGGGCTGTGAGGAATCCCTGCTTCAGACGATCGTGGATATGCAGCCGGAGAAAGTCGTGTATGTGAGCTGCGACAGTGCAACGCTTGCGCGGGATGTGAAGTTCTTAAGAGCGAATGGATATGAGCTTAAGGATGTGACGCCGGTGGATCAGTTTCCGCATACGGTGCATGTTGAGACGGTCTGTTTATTATCATGTAAATAAGCGGTTTTACAGGCTTTTATGAGAGGTGTTCAGTCTATTTGCCACCCATTTGCCACCGTAATTTTTAAAATCATCACTGAACAAAGAAAAGGGAGTGAACACGCTGAACAATCAGCGGATTCGCTCCCAATTTTTTATTTATGACGTTTTTGCTTGTGTGATTTTTTCAAAGAGATCAACAGAACGTTCAGCCATTTTTTCAGTATCATGCACGTAGGTCTGCAATGTGGTTTGCGTGATTGGATAAAGAACATACAGGCTGACTACTCTATTGTAAAAAATGATACAACATGACATAATCGGATTGACTAAAGAAACACAGATATATAGAATATAGACAAAATGAAAATGACATAAACGGAGGACAGGATAATGGAGAAATCTGTAACACTTGAAGAGGCATTAAAAAGAATTGAGGAGTTGGAAAAAGAGAATGCAGAACTTCGGGAGGAATTGGAGTATTACAGAAATCGTAAATTAAGCGGTCGTCAGAAACATAACGCCAAGTGGATGGCAATTTATAATGATTTTGTCATTGGATATGAGAGCAGTATGACAATGGTAGAAATTGCGAAGCGGAACAATGTCAGTGAGAGGACGATTTATAGGTATAAAGCGTGTTATGACAAAATGAAGAAAAAAGAGGAATAGACCATTTTGCTGATGTCAGCAATATGTTATATGAAAGTTGCGGACAAATTTTTTGACCGCAAAATGGATGGAGGAATTCTATGGCAGAAGATAAAAAGAAAGAAATAGATGTTGCAGTAATAGAAGTAACAGAAGAATATCTAAAAGAAAAACTGTATAAAATTAGGGGTAAAAGGGTATTGCTTGATGCTGATTTAGCAGAGATATATGGCTATGATACGAAGGGATTTAATAGACAGGTAAAAAATAATATTGAAAAATTTGATGAAGATTTTATGTTTGAATTGACAGATGCGGAATTAGAAGATTTGCGGTACAAAAATTGTACCGCAAATATAAGTTCAAAAAGTCGTTATAATCCTCATGTATTTACAGAGCAAGGATTATATATGCTGATGACTGTCTTGAAAGGACCGTTGGCTGTTAAGCAGAGCAAGGCATTAATAAGAACCTTTAAGAAAATGAAAGATTACATATTAGAAAATCGTGATTTAATAGGTCAGCGGGAAATACTTCAGTTAAGCATGGAAACTGCTAACAACAGAATAGAAATTAACAAAATCAACTCAGATATGATATCTCTTGAAAAGCAGATTTCAGATGTTGCAGAAGGACTGAAGGATGTTGTGACAAAATCTGAGTTGGCTGATATGATGAACAGCTTTGTTTCAGACGATGCTGACAAGTGGCTCATGTTTAATGCAAAATTCAGTAGTGCAGATGAGGTATATGAGTCCATTTATAAGCAGGCAAAGTCGTCAATATATGTCGTTGACAATTATATTGGCTTAAGAACGCTGGTACATCTTAAAAATTCTCCTACAGGAGAGAATGGATATTCTGGTGTGTCAGAGCGGTAAATAATATCCGGAATGCTGCAGAAGAGATTGTGTTGAAAGAATTAGTGTATATTTAAAGCGTGGAAAGCTCCTTCGGGAGCTTTTTGCT
>CAKRAT010000025.1 GCA_934295165.1 uncultured Dorea sp.
CAGAACCACTTTATACTGTTTTCTTCAAGTCGTGACGGGCAGCGGATGTTAATAAATGAAATGCCCGGAAGTGTAACTCGGTGTAGTCCACTACGGTACACAATTCTATGGAAAAGCCTTGCAAATTTCGGAAGCCCGTTTTTAGCATAATTTTGACGCTTTAGTATTTCCCACCGACGGAACCTGAACAGGAACGGCTTCCTACTTTTTATGCAGGTCCGGGTATCCACAGCCTTCCTGAATTAAATCCCAAATTGCATTTACTTCTTAGCTTCCAGCCTCGCCTCCCAAAGCTTATCCGCCATCTTCGTCCATGCTTCAGCATAAGGCTTACACTTATCACAAAGATGTTGTACATCCTCCGGTGACTGTGGATCAGTAGAGTGAGCACCGGTTTCTTTTACCATCTTAGGCAGACATTCCGGATTCTCAAGCATTGGACATGGACGCAGCATATTGTCGTTGAATGGCTGGCCTTTTCTGTATGCCTGGAAGATCGGGCTCTTTAAAGCATCCAGAAGACTGACTTCGTGGATATTTGCATTCGAATAATGGATGAATACACATGGATCAACATCTCCGGCTGCGTTAATATGCAGGTAATAACGTCCGCCTGCAATACATCCACCGATATATTCCGCATCATTCTGGAAATCCAGACTGAAGATTGGTTTGGAACTTCTGAAAGCACGGATACGTTCGTATACCGCTTTTCGCTGTTCTGGATTAGGCATGAGTTTCGGAGCGGCATCATTTCCAACCGGCATATAATGGAAGAACCAGATGAATAAAGCACCGGCTTCGATGATCATGTCATAGAATTCTTCGCTTGTGATATCTTTGTAATTTGCGCTTGTGTAGCAGGTAGAGATACCAAATGGAAGATTGTGTTCCTTTAACAACTGCATGGCATGTTTGACTTTGTCGAATACACCAGGACCGCGGCGTCCGTCATTGGCAGTTTCGAAACCTTCCAGACTGATTGCAGGAACAAAGTTCTTGACTCTTAACATTTCCTGACAGAACTCTTCATCGATCAAAGTTCCGTTGGTGAAAGATAAGAACTCACAGTCAGGATGACGTTCACAGATCGTGATGATATCTTTCTTGCGAACCATAGGTTCTCCGCCGGTGTAGATATACATATATGTACCGAGTTTCTTTCCCTGAGTTACGATATCATCGATCGTGTCCAGATCAAGGTTTAATTTATGTCCGTATTCGGCGGCCCAGCATCCGGTACAATGCAGGTTGCAGGCCGAAGTCGGATCTAATAAAATCGCCCAAGGAACATTACAGTCTTCTCTTTCCTCGGTCTCTTTCTGAAGAGCAGAACCCTTCAAAGAAGCGTTAACGATAAAGTTTGTAAAGAAAGTTTTTCGTACACCAGGATCCAGTCCCCATACTTTGGTGGCAAGCTGATACCAGTTACTTTTTTCGGCGATACCCTGGCGGATTGCATTACGCTGACCTTCGTACCAGCCGTTCGGAGCAGCCTTATCTACAATGCTCATGACCTTTGGAATATTTGTTTCTGGATCTTTATCCATGTACTTAAGTGCTGCCTGAATAGCGGATGCAAAGGCGGCGTTTTTTACAGTGTCTACAACATTCATAGTGTTACCTCCTCATTACTGCATTATATTCTTTTTGCAGTTACCTTATCTTAAAACTTTTAATTTCCGGATTCAAGCAAATGCGACATTAATCGTATATTGTCGTATTTTTGACGATATACAATAAATGCCGTACACATTATGATTGTTCAAATTTTAAATTGTACTTATAAAAAAACGAGATTTTTTAATTATACTTATAAAAAGGGGTGGAAAAATAAGACGGTTTTATATATAATAGGGATAGAAACGTTCAAAACCACAAACGAAAAGGAGATGTATTCATGGAAATGTTATCAATCGAGAAGGAACTGCAGGGCAATTCTTACCCGGGACGTGGCATTATTATAGGAAAGAGTGCAGATGGGACAAAAGCTGTAACTGCTTACTTTATTATGGGAAGAAGTGAGAACAGCCGTAACCGTGTGTTTGTAGAAGAAGGGGAAGGTATCCGCACACAGGCATTTGATCCATCAAAACTGACTGATCCAAGCCTGATCATCTATGCACCGGTACGAGTACTTGGCAACAAGACGATCGTAACCAACGGAGATCAGACAGATACGATCTATGAGGGCATGGACAAGCAGCTTACATTTGAACAGTCACTCAGAAGCCGTGAATTCGAACCAGACGGACCGAACTATACACCTAGAATCTCAGGTGTTATGCATATTGAAAATGGAACATTTAACTACGCAATGTCAATCTTAAAGAGCAACAATGGCAATTCGGAAAGCTGTAACCGCTACACATTTGCATATGAGAATCCGGCTGCAGGCGAGGGACATTTTATTCACACATATAAATGTGATGGCAATCCGCTTCCAAGCTTTGAGGGAGAACCAAAACTGATCGCAATTCCAGATGATATGAATGCATTTGCCGACAGCTTATGGAACAGCCTGAATGCAGACAACAAAGTATCGTTATTCGTACGCTATATTGATATTGCGACAGGTACATATGAGACAAAGATCATCAATAAGAACCAGTAAGAGGAATCGATAAGGAGAATAGATATGAACGAATTAGAACTGAAATATGGATGTAATCCGAACCAGAAACCTTCCAGAATCTATATGGAAGACGGAAGCGAACTGCCAATTAAAGTTCTGAACGGAAGACCTGGATATATCAACTTCCTGGACGCATTTAACGGATGGCAGCTTGTAAGCGAATTGAAGAAGGCAACCGGACTTCCGGCAGCTACATCATTCAAGCACGTATCTCCTGCAGGTGCTGCAGTCGGACTTCCGTTGAGTGATACGCTTGCAAAGATCTACTGGGTAGATGACCTTGGAGAATTATCGCCGCTTGCATCTGCATATGCAAGAGCAAGAGGTGCAGACCGTATGTCTTCATTTGGAGACTTCATTTCTCTGTCAGATGTCTGTGACGTGGATACTGCCAAACTGATCAAACGTGAAGTATCCGATGGTGTCATTGCTCCTGGATACGAGCCGGAAGCACTTGAGATATTAAAGGCTAAGAAAAAAGGAAACTATAATGTGATCCAGATCGATCCGGATTATGTACCGGCTCCGATCGAACACAAACAGGTATTCGGTGTTACATTTGAACAGGGAAGAAATGAATTAAAGATCGATGATGAGTTCTTCTCCAATATTGTAACAGAGAATAAAGAACTGACAGAGCAGGCTAAGATTGATCTTGCAATCTCTATGATCACATTGAAATATACACAGTCCAACTCTGTATGCTTTGTAAAAGACGGACAGGCAATCGGTATCGGTGCAGGACAGCAGTCCAGAATCCACTGTACACGTCTTGCAGGCGGCAAAGCAGATAACTGGTGGCTCAGACAGTCTCCGCAGGTTATGAAGCTTCCATTTGTGGATGGAATCAGACGTGCGGACAGAGACAATGCGATCGATCTCTACATCGGTGAGGACTATATGGATGTTCTGGCAGATGATGCATGGCCGGCTATCTTCAAGGAAAAACCGGAAGTGTTCACAAGAGAGGCAAAGAGAGAATGGCTGGATAAGCTGACAGATGTCGCACTTGGCTCGGATGCATTCTTCCCATTTGGGGATAACATCGAGCGTGCACATAAGAGTGGTGTAAAATACATCGCACAGCCGGGTGGATCTGTACGTGATGACAATGTAATCGCTACATGCAATAAATACGATATGGTAATGTCATTTACAGGAATCCGTTTATTCCACCACTAATTGGGATATCATATTAGAGACACATCCTAAAGTTGATACTATATATGTCGCAGAAAGCGGGAAGGTTACGTTAAAGCGTGGCTTTCCTGTTTTTTTGATATGTGCCAGGAAGAAGACGTTCGTGGAAGGCGTTTATATTATATTGATATAGCGAGTATATCCTGTTTTTATACATATAAAGGAAAATGTAGTATGATTTCAGCATTTACATAACATTTATTTCTTCAAAAAGGATTCTGAATAAGATAAAATAGGAGAAAAGAAAGAAGGCGATAACATGTCAACGATAGAACTTTTGATCGTATCCATCGGATTATCGATCGACGTATTTGTAGCGGCGGCTTATATGGGCGCCGGATTTTCGAAGATCAAATGGAAGAATCTGATTCTGCTGAGTATCTTGTTTGGCGGTATCCAGCTTGGTACACTGGTACTTGGTAATCTGATCACGTTACTTCCGCTGCTGTCTATTACAAGAACGGAGACGGCGGCTGACAGATGGGAAGGGCTGACGGTACTGATCTTTGCGGCCATCGGAATCTATATGATCATCAAGGGAATCAAGAAAAAGAAGGTACTGGAACGCAGAAAAGATGAGATAGAATGGAAGAAGACAACCATCCTGGCAATGGTAACAAGTGTGGATGCATTCTTTGTCGGAATGGGCCTTGGCTTTCTGGATACGGCCATGATCGAACAGTCACTGATATTATTTCCGGTAACAGTTCTGGAAGCTGTGCTTGGCATATTTGCAGGATACAGACTGGGACTGAAAGAAAACAGACGGGCATACTGGATCGGGGGAGCACTTCTCCTTCTTGCCAGTTTTGACGTAATACTCCATTATTATATGTAAAAAATGGAGCAAATTGACGGTAGATTTTGAAAGATAACAGGACTATAATGATTTACTACAAGTTATCTGGGAAATTAAGGTGATGAGATGGAGCGCAAAAGTGAATTAACGAAAGCGCTGCTGGGAGAAAAGTTTAAAGAACTGGTAGCGAAAAAAGGATTTGAAAAGCTGACGATCAAGATGATCACAGATGCGGCAGGGGTGATCCGCCCGACGTTTTATAATTATTTTCAGGATAAATACGAAGTGATGGAGTGGCTTCTGTGGGAAGATGTGTTTGAAGAAGTCTCAGAACTTATGGAGCAGGAACGTGGAATGGAGTCGTTGCAGCTTCTGTTTTGGAAGTTTGAAGAAGACAAGAATTATTATGAAAAGGTATTCGAAGTGACCGGTCAGAATTCCTTTGAGGAGATGTTATATGGACAGGTCTTTCATATGGAAGAGATTCTGGTAAAGCATCATCCGTTAAAGCATCTCCGGAATATGCCGCATGTGGATGAAAAGGTGTTTCTGGAATTTCATGCAATATCACTGGTGGACGGATTGAAATATTGGCTGTTAAAGGAGAGCAAAAGTATTTCGGCAGAGGATGCAATGGAATTTTACCGCTATATGATGTCGCATTCGATCATGGATCTGCTGGATATTGAGGAGCAGGAAAAGAAGAAAAAGTAAAGGGTTTCACTACACTGAGTGAAACCCTTTTCCTATAATCTCGCTGGTGTTGGATATCAGTAAGAAAGCACCAGTTGTATGAGCTTTTATGAAGTTACGAAGCTTGATTGCTTCATTTGGACTAAGTACAGTCAGGATGATGTATTTATCATCTCCGGTGAAAGCACCCTGTGCCAGTACGATGGTTGCACCACGGTGCAGATTATTCTTGATGAATTCACAGATCGGCTCCGGTTCACTGCATACCACATGGAAATACTTTGAGCGGTTCAGACTTTCGATCAGGCTGTCGATGAGTGTCGAACGCATTGTGAGACCGAGCAGTGAATAAAGACCGGTCTTAATATCGAATACGAAGAAACCGGCAATGGTGAATAAGACATCGGAAGCAAGTAATCCTTTTCCGATGTCAACACTGGTGTATTTCTTCAATATCATGGCAATGACATCCGTTCCCCCACTGGATGCGCCGATATTGAACAGAATTGCCGAACCGATGGCAGGAAGTACGATTGCAAAGATCAGTTCCAGCAAAGGTTCGTTGGTGAGCGGATGACTCATTGGATAAATACGTTCCAGTCCGGACAGAGTAACAGAAAGTAAGATACTGCTGTATGCTGTCTTTGCAGCGAATTTTTTCCCGAGAACGAAAAGTCCTATGATCAGAAGGAGCATATTCGCGATGAAGGAAAAATCACTGGCCGAAAGAGGCGTGAATTTCGCAACGAGTACCGCAAAACCGGTGATACCGCCAAACGTGAAGTTGTTGGCGAACTTGAAAAAGTAGACCCCCACAGCCATGATCAACGTACTGGCAGTGAGTAATGCAAAGTTTTTTAAATGTTCTTTCATTTGAAAATTCCCCAGTTTTCCTTTTGTAATTATTGGAGTATGAAAGAAATTATGAAAGAAATCTTTCATATCCTCAATGATTGTAACGCTCGTGTCTGGAAAAGTCAACGGATTGGTGGTATATTATTAAGAGACAAAATATTCAGAAAAATGACCGGGAGGACAAGAAAAAAATGAAACTTTTTTGGCAGAAAGCAGAAGTACAGAAGTTTGAGCATGCAAAGGACTTTGCAGAAGAATATAAAATAGGTAAGAATGACTTTATTCTTGCAAGTAAAAGTACATATGAGACATATTTTGCACCACTTGGATTGGAGGCACACGTAGAATATAAAAGCAAATATGGAAAAGGTGAGCCGACGGATGTGATGATCGATGCGTTGCTTGCAGATTTCCGACAGACTGATTGTGACAGAATTATTGCAATCGGAGGAGGAGCTGTTATTGATATGGCAAAGATCCTGGTGCTTGCAGGAAATTATACAGCAGAAGAAATCTTCGGAAGAAAGGTTCCGCTTGAGAGAGAAAAAAAACTGATCGCAGTTCCGACTACCTGTGGTGCAGGTTCTGAGGTTTCGAATGTATCGATCGCAGAGTTTACGAAATTGCATACGAAGATGGGACTTGCGGTTGATGAGATTTATGCAGACCGTGCAGTACTCATACCGGAACTGCTGACAGGACTTCCGTATTCATTCTTTGCAACGAGTGCGATCGATGCATTTATCCATGCAATCGAATCTTATGTATCTCCGAAAGCGACCTTATATACGCAGATGTTCAGTATGAAAGCAATGGAGATGATCATTGAAGGATTCCAGAAAATTGCAGAATATGGGGAAGAATATAGATTGAATCTGCTGGATGAGTTCCTGACAGCAAGTAATCTTGCAGGAATCGCATTCGGCAATGCAGGAACAGGAGCTGTACATGCCATGTCTTATCCTTTGAGCGGTGTCTATCATGTCACACATGGGGAAGCGAACTATCAGTTCCTGACAGCTGTATTTGCAAAATATCAGGAATTAGATCCAAACGGAAGAATAAAGAAATTAAATGATTTCTTAAGCAATGTTTTAAAATGTGATGCTGATGTAGTATATACTGAGATCGAGAAACTTCTGGATCAGATCATTGCAAGAAAACCGTTGCATGAATATGGAATGAAGGAAGAAGAGATTGAAAGCTTTGCAAAGACAGTCGAAGAGACACAGCAGAGACTTCTAAATCAGAGCTATGTAAAAATGACCTGGCAGCAGATGGCAGGGATTTATAAAGAATTATACTAAAATTATACTAAGCGCCGTGTACCTGTAAAAATATCGACGGAAAGAGCTTCAGATTTTATAATAAAAGAGTCTGCTTCAGATGAAAAGCTGAATGTTTTATTATAGATCGGAACATACTATCTTCTATAAAGAGGAGGATAGAAATAATGTATAAGTATTTACCCATTACGGATGTATACGCAAGAGAAATACTTGATTCGAGAGGAAATCCGACGATAGAGGTAGAAGTGCTTGCCGGAGATGAATTCTGCGGAAGGGCGAGTGTTCCGTCCGGTGCATCTACCGGAAAGTATGAAGCAGTTGAATTACGGGATAAAGAAGAACGGTACGGGGGGCTTGGCGTACAGCAGGCGGCAGATCATGTGAATGCCAGGATTGCGCCGGAAGTAATCGGGATGAATGTACTGGATCAGGCGGCGGTCGACCAGGCAATGATCCGGCTTGACGGAACGAAGAATAAGTCGAATCTTGGAGCCAATGCCATGCTCGGGGTTTCACTGGCAGTTGCAAGAGCGGCAGCCGGGGCACTGGGACTTCCGCTGTATTCTTACCTTGGCGGTACGAATGTGAAGAAGCTTCCGGTTCCGATGATGAACATCATGAATGGCGGAAGGCATGCAGACAATACGATCGATATTCAGGAATTTATGATCATGCCTGTAGGAGCGAAGGACTTTAAGAGCGGTCTTCAGATGTGTGCGGAAGTATATCATGAACTGAAACGGCTGTTGAAAACGCTGGAATACAGTACTGCAGTAGGAGACGAAGGGGGATTTGCGCCGGATCTTCACAATGCGGACGAAGTGTTACGTCTGATAGTAAAAGCTGTGGAAAAGACAGGATACCAGCCGGGGAAGGAAGTTGCAATCGCACTGGATATAGCGGCCTCTGAACTGTATGATAAGAACTTTAAGAAATATGTATTCGACGGTGAGGCGAAGAAAAAAGGATACAAGATTGTCCGTTCGGCAGAAGAATTGATTGATTATTATGAAGAAATGATAGAAAAGTATCCGGTCGTATCCATTGAAGACCCGCTGGATGAAGATGACTGGGAAGGATGGAAGACGCTGACGGACAGGCTTGGAGAGCGGGTGCAGCTGGTAGGTGATGATCTGTTCGTGACGAATACCAGAAGACTTGCAAAAGGAATCCGAAGAAAAGCAGCCAATGCGATTCTGATCAAAGTAAATCAGATCGGGACATTGACAGAAAGTTTTGAAGCAGTCAGGATGGCACAGAATGCGGGATATAAGACTGTGATCTCACACCGCTCCGGGGAGACGGCAGATACGTTTATTGCAGATATTGCAGTGGCGGCAGATGCCGGACAGATCAAGACTGGGGCACCGTGCCGGTCAGAGCGGGTGGAAAAGTATAATCAATTGCTACGGATAGAGGAAAGACTGGGAGATGTGGCCGTATATCAGAACCCATTTGAAGAAAAAGCAGAAAATATGTAGATATAATACCAGATGACAGCAGATTTCGTATCAGTTTATCTTGCCTTATACGCCGTCTTGTGGTAGAATATATATGGTTTATCCGCAGGAGGTGTGAATAGTGGACATTTTAAAGATTGTATTAATGATAATATTTGCAATAGACTGTATCGCGTTGACAGTAATCGTACTGATGCAGGAAGGTAAGTCAGCAGGGCTTGGTGCCATTAGTGGTATCGCTGATTCTTACTGGGGACAGAACAAGGGGCGTTCTATGGAAGGCGCACTGGTGAAGTCAACAAAATTCCTTGCGATTCTGTTTATTGTACTGGCAGCAGTGTTAAATTTAAAAGTATTTGCATAGGACAGAGCATATTTTTAGAAGACGAAAGGGACACTCCTGTATGGGAGTGTCTTTTTTTGAAACATAGAATATGCAGGGGAGCATAATCATATGAGTAAGAAATTTGAGAAGAGAAAAAAAGTTGTCTATGATCTGATCTGTGATGATTTATATACACCGATGAAATTCAAGGAACTGGCAATGCTTCTACGTGTGGCAAAAGAAGACAGGGATGAGTTGCGGCAGATTCTGGAAGCATTGGAACAGGAAGGTAAAATTTATCTTTCGAAGAGAGGAAAGTACTGTAAAGGACATGCAAAGCGTCTGACCGGTGTGTTCCGTGCGAGCCTGAAAGGATTCGGGTTCGTTGTACTGGATGAAGGTGGTCCGGCTGATGTATTTATCGGAGCGGATGATACATGTGGGGCATTTGACGGAGATCATGTGGAAATCGTACTTACAAAGGAACCGGAAGGAAGAAGCCGTGAAGGTAAGATCGTGAAGATTCTGGAGCGTGGGCTTTCCAAAGTAGTCGGACTTTACCGCATGAAGCCAGGTAAGAAGTTTGGATTCGTAATTCCGGATAATCAGAGACTGGATCAGGACATATTTGTACCGGTTGAAAAATCAAGAGGGGCAGTAGATGGGCATAAAGTTGTGGTAGAACTGACTTCTTATGGTGAGAATGGTAAAAAACCAGAAGGAAAGATTGTTGAGATCATCGGACATCTGAATGATCCGGGAACGGATATCATGTCGGTTGTAAAGGGATATGACCTGCCGGTAGAATTTCCGGATAAAGTGTTAAAACAGGCAGAGCGTGTGGCAAAGCCGGTCAGTGAAGCTGACATGAACGGAAGAAAAGACTTACGTGACTGGCAGATGGTCACGATCGACGGAGAAGATGCAAAGGATCTGGATGATGCGGTATCATTGGTAAAAGACGGGGAGAATTATATTCTGGGGGTGCATATCGCGGATGTAACGAATTATGTGCAGGAGAACAGTGCACTTGACAGAGAAGCGTTAGAAAGAGGAACGAGTGTCTATCTGGTAGACCGTGTGATTCCGATGCTTCCACATACACTTTCGAATGGAATGTGTTCGTTGAATGCAGGTGAGGACAGACTCGCACTTAGCTGTATCATGACAGTGGATCCGTCCGGTGATGTGATCGCACATGAGATTGCAGAGACAGTGATCCATGTGGACCGCAGGATGTCTTATACAAGTGTGAAGAAAATTCTGACAGATCATGATGAAGCGGAGATAGCAGAATACAAAGAGCTGGTTCCTATGTTCGAAAGGATGCAGGAACTTTCCGGTATCTTAAGAGCCAGAAGAAAGAAACGCGGTTCGATTGATTTTGATTTCCCGGAGACGAAGATGATCCTGGATGAGAATGGAAAGCCAATCGATATCAAACCATATGACAGAAATGTTGCAACGAAGATCATTGAGGACTTCATGCTTCTGGCAAATGAGACAGTGGCAGAAGATTATTACTGGCAGGAGCTTCCGTTCGTTTATCGTTCCCATGAAGCACCGGATGAAGAAAAGATCCGCACACTGGCAACATTTATCAACAATTTTGGTTATTCAATGCATATAGGAGTAAATGAAATCAAACCAAAAGAAATCCAAAAATTGCTCACAAAGGTAGAAGACACACCGGAAGAAGCAATGATCAGCCGTCTGGCTCTTCGTTCCATGAAGCAGGCAAAGTATACGGCAGAAAATGACGGACATTTCGGACTGGCAGCTAATTATTATACACATTTTACTTCTCCGATCCGGAGATATCCGGATCTTCAGATCCATCGGATCATCAAGGATAATCTGCGTGGAAGAATGAATGAAAGTAAGATTGAACATTACCAGTCCATCCTTCCGAAGGTCGCCAAACGTTCCAGCGAGATGGAGCGTCGTGCAGATGAGGCAGAACGTGAGACGATCAAGCTTAAGAAAGTAGAATACATGCAGGCTCATATCGGAGAAGAATTCGAGGGCGTGATTTCCGGAATTACAAAATGGGGCATGTATGTAGAACTTCCGAATACGATAGAAGGTCTGGTCCATGTGACGAACATGACTGATGACCATTATGAATACAATGAAGAACGCTATGAGATGATGGGAATGCACACACGGAAAGTGTACAAACTGGGCGAGTCCTTAAGAGTACAGGTGCTGGATGCAGACCGTCTGATGCGTACGATTGATTTTAAAATTGTGAATCAGGGAGGTGCCGGAGATGGCGAAGAGTAATGACAAGATGGTCGCAAATAACAAAAAAGCATATCATGATTATTTTATTCTGGATAAGATCGAAACAGGAATTGCTCTGCACGGAACGGAAGTAAAGTCACTTCGTATGGGAAAATGCAGCATCAAAGAATCCTTTATCCGTATTGAAAATGGAGAAGTTTTCATATACGGTATGCATATCAGCCCATACGAGAAGGGAAATATCTTCAACAAAGATCCACTCAGAGTCAGAAAACTGCTTCTTCATAAATCAGAGATCAACAAGCTGATCGGCAAGACAAAGGAAAAAGGAATGGCGGTCGTACCGTTAAAAGTTTACTTTAAAGGAAGTCTGGTAAAGGTAGAAATTGGTCTGGCAAAAGGTAAGAAATTATACGACAAACGTCAGGATATAGCAAAAAAAGATCAAAGACGTGAGGCGGAACGTGATTTTAAGATGAAATTAAGATAGAATTCAGACAGAAAAGCAGACAGGAGATAACAGATGGTACCGACAAAGAAAGAAGAATTAAGAAATCTGGTCACACAGACGACATTAGAGACTTATGAAGAGCTGACACCGCATCTGGTACAGCTCATCAATGAGACGAACCGAAATCCGGAACTGACAGAAGCACAGAAACAGGATGAGATCTCTTTACATATGATGGGATTCGTAAAGTCATGTACGAATGAGATTATCATAGAAGTACTTGGAGAAATCCTTGGTCTGGAATAATGCAGGCAGTACCGAAGGCACAGAATATCTGGAAACAGACAGGACTGTGAAAGTGTAGAAAAAATATAAAAAAAATAAAATCCCATTGTGATAATTAAACGAAATTATCCGAAACATCAGAAAAATGTCAGAAATTTCCTTGACAAAAAAAGTTCACAGCGTTAAACTACGGGACATAAAAGCAAGGGTGCTTCGAATTCGAGAATGATTCGAAGTGCCTTTTCTTTTTTGCAGAATGGTCTGCAGGAGTTGTCTGCAGCAGTTTTATTCAGATATATGACAGCACAAGGGTGTGTATGTTTTGTGAGTCGGCCACAGAACTGCACACCTTTTTTGCTGCCATATATCTGAAAGAAAAGAAAGGACATTCTGCCTGACCGGGAATTATGGATCGTGATTTTCCGGCAGATCTGAAGGATTAAGGAGGATATATTATGACGAAAGAAGTATTATCAGTGATACAGGATGCCGTAGGCACCCAGGTATTTGGAATCTGGTTCCTGATCGGTGCCGCATTTGTATTTTTCATGCAGGCCGGATTTGCAATGGTGGAGGCAGGATTCACCAGAGCGAAGAATGCCGGTAATATTATTATGAAGAATCTGATGGACTTTTGTATAGGAACCTGCGTATTTATCCCACTGGGATTCGGAATCTTGCTTGGTGAGGATGCACTCGGAGGATTCATCGGAGTTCCGACACTTGGAATCTTTACCGATTATGCGAACTTTGACTGGTCAAACTTCGTATTTAACCTTGTGTTCTGTGCAACAACCGCAACAATCGTATCCGGAGCAATGGCAGAACGTACCAAGTTCTTATCTTACTGTATTTATTCCGCAGTGATCTCAGCAGTCGTATATCCGATCGAGGCACACTGGATCTGGGGCGGCGGCTGGCTTGCAAGCTTAGGTTTTCATGATTTTGCGGGTTCTGCAGCAATTCATATGGTAGGTGGAACAACAGCATTCATCGGAGCAGCACTGGAAGGTGCCAGAATTGGTAAATTTACCAGAGATAAAAATGGAAAAGTAACAAAAGTACATGCATTTCCGGGACACAACATTGTCATCGGTGCACTTGGATGCTTCATCCTCTGGTTTGGATGGTATGGATTCAACGGAGCTGCTGCTAAGACGGGTCCACAGCTTGCTTCTATATTCATGGCAACAACAATCGCACCGGCAATCGCAACGGTTGTATGTATGATCTTTACATGGCTCAGATATGGCAAGCCGGATGTATCGATGTGTCTGAATGCTTCACTTGCAGGTCTTGTAGCAATTACAGCACCTTGTGACGTTGTAGATGCAGCAGGTGCTATCGTGATCGGTGTGGTAGCCGGACTGTTAGTAGTATTCGGTGTATGGTTCTGTGATTATGTAGCACATGTAGATGATCCGGTCGGAGCAGTTGCAGTACACTGCTTAAATGGTATCTGGGGAACAATCGCAGTTGGTCTCTTTGCAACAAAAAGCGCACCGGAATGTACATTCAAAGGACTGTTCTATGGCGGCGGATTCCACCAGCTTGGAATACAGCTCCTTGGTGTAGTAACCGTTATGGGATGGACAATTGTAACCATGACAATTGTATTTAAAATTATTGATAAGACAATCGGACTTCGTGTAACCGAAGAAGAAGAAATCGTTGGACTGGATGTAAAAGAACATGGTCTTGCATCTGCTTATGCAGGATTCAGCCTGATGGATATCACGGAAGGAAGTATGAGTGTCAATGAGAATACAGAGCTTGGTGAAAATGATTACGATGAAGCATCAGAAGTACAGAGAGCAGCATCTGTCAAAGTAACCGCTCCGGTAGATCCTGAGACTGGTATACATAAAGTCGTTATCATCGCAAAACTTTCAAGATACGAGAAACTGAAGACAGCCCTCAATGATCTTGGTGTAACCGGAATGACCGTCACACAGGTTATGGGATGCGGCGTCCAGAAAGGTGCCGGTGAGAAATACCGTGGAGTTGAGATGGACGTGACCGTACTTCCGAAAGTAAAAGTAGAAGTTATTGTCGGAAGTATCCCGGTAGAGAAGGTGATCGATACCGTGAAGAGAACACTTTATACCGGACATGTCGGAGATGGAAAGATCTTTGTTTACAATGTACAGAAGGTTGTAAAGGTTCGTACCGGTGAAGAAGATTATGATGCATTGAAAGACGTAGAATAACGATTTCCATTAAGAGACAGTGGGAAAAGATTCCTTTTATATGTTAAAGTGCATAATTGAAATGTTAGAATATTGTGAATAATAACGAAAAATACATACAGGTATTTGAAAAAAATGTGAAATATGGTATGCTGTAAATAGAATTTTTATTAAACGTTTAACATACGCTATTTACAAAGCATGCGGAGAATGAAAACGGCAGAATAAAAATATTCTGTCGTTTTTTTTAAGAAGCTTATTAAACGTTTAATATACAACGCAGGAGGTGAAAAAAGGGGAACTGAGGAATTGTGAAAAAGAAAGGAAAAGGAATATGTCAAGAGGAAAAAAAGTGAAAAGAAAAGTGACATCGCTTGTACTCACGACAGCGATGGCGGTGACAATGCTTGGCGTTTTACCGGAATCTACGATTGAAGCAGAAGCAGCTGCATCGGATGATGATTCAATCTCCAATGGCAGTCTGACCGCATCGATTGGCGATCTGGGTGAAATCTCCAGCCTTACCATTGACAACAACCGCAAGAACAGTAATGGAAAAGATGTAAACTTCGTACTTCCGAATGATACTAAGCAGCAGAATAACGAAGCGCATCAGTGGATGGGAGAAATGATCTTCTCATACCGAAGCAGCAAGGACGGAAAATTCCCGTCTGACAACAGCGGTTTCGAAGAAGTAGACACCAACAAGACAATGGCTGCAGGAGGATCAACAACCTACAGCAATGCATCGGCAAATCTTGAAAGCAACCCATATATCGAAAAGAAGGTTGACAAAGATAAAATTGAAGTTACCTATAAAGGAATGGATGAAGATGCAACACAGAGCCGTGTAATGAAAGGCTTCAATGCAAAATCCGTATATGACATGGATACAGATGACGGATCACTCCTCTGGTCTATCACACTGGAGAATACCAGTGAGAATTATCTGGAGTTTGGTGATGTCGGACTCCCGATGCCATGGAATAACAAATATGCAACTATTAGTGATACTTACAATAACCGTACAACCGTACATACATTTGCAGGCGCAGATAGTGGATATGCTTATGCAATCAGATGCAGCGGTGAAGGAAACTATGTAATGTTCACACCTGTTGCAGAATCCGGTGCAAAGATCGAATATATCGATAACTGGACAGGCAATATCAATGGTGTACAGGGAACACGTGCCGGAAATACCTATGCAAACTGGACAAGTGATACAGGTGGATGGTTCCCAGGACTTCAGGTATATTACATTCATTCAAAAGATATCCAGAAGACAGGACGTGGATACTATACAGACGCTTCAAGTCTTGTATTAAAACCAGGTGAGAAGAAGACATACCAGTTCAAATTCTCTGCAGTAAGAGCCGGTGATAATACACCACAGAACAGTGCAGAAGATGAGAATAACGCATCTGATTCAGTGGAAGAACGTGAAAATAATATGCGTTCCATCCTTTACAAAGAAGGAATGATCGACGCAGTTGCAACTCCGGGATTCCAGACAGCAATCAATATGCCGACCAAGTTAGATCTGCATTATGATGACAAACAGATCTCAGATGTATCCGTTGATATCCAGTGCGTTCACGAGAATGATCCATGGGATGAAGAACACATTCCGGATCAGCAGAGTGGAATGGTTAATAATTCCAAATCTGTTGAGCATTCTGATACAGATTCTGCAAAACTTGTGAACACCAAAGAAGTAAATGGTGAAAAACATCACATTTACGAATTAAACTTTGGATGTATCGGCAACAACAGTGTACGTGTCAATTACAAACTGAACGGCGAAGATAAATTCACACAGTTTGAATTCAACGTTCTTGACAAACTGAGCAGCACAATCGAAACACATTCTGATTTCGTTGCAACTCAGACACAGGACAATGATACATCAAGCCCGACATATGGTATTTACAGTGACTGGTATTTCGCAAGTGGAAAAGATGCCACACAGCGTTCGCATTGGGGCGATGACTGGAGTCACGATAACATTAACTTCATGGCAATGAAGAATTATCTGGATCCGAAAGCTTCAGAAGTAGAGTCTATCGAGAAATATCTGGTTGACTTTATGTGGAATAACTACATGAAGAATTCACAAGATACATTTGTAGTAGCAAATTATTTAAGGGATTCAGGAATCTACGGCACCAGTGCAAATCCATACAACAGAACATATTCAGAAGTTATGGAAGCAACCGGATTCTTCAATATGTACCGGATTGAAAAGGCTTATCCAAACCTGATCAATTACAGAAAGAGTGCAGAGTGGTATCTGGAAAAAGCATATGGTATTTACAGTAACCGCGTAGGTGCATCTCCAATCGGATTCTATGGAGAACAACAGATACCGGATATGATCGAAGCGCTTTATGCAGAAGGCATGACCGAAGAGGGAGATAACCTGAAAGAGTTATTTGCCAAATCAAAAGGAACAAACATGGCAACAGCCGCTTACCCGTACGGTTCAGAATTCGAGTATGACAATACAGGTGAAGAGGGTGCTTACTCTGCAGCAAAGGCACTGAGAACCTACTATCCAGACAGCAAAAATACAAGCGCAGCAATCAAGAACATGCAGGCAGCTGAGTGGAAAACACGTGCAATGAGAGGTCTTCAGCCGACATGGTATCAGTATGCTGACCCGGTATTCCGTGGAGGAGAGACATGGTGGAACTTCCAGTATACAGCTTCTCTTGCAGGATACATCATGGATGACTGGTTAAGATATGAAGATACAGAATCTGACACAGATTCCAGTGCATGGGCAGAAAGAATGAACTACGCAGCGAAGTTATCGAACTTCAATGCAGTTAATATGGGACAGATCTCTGACAAATACATCGGTAATGTAAGCTGGAGATACACAATGTCCAAGGGTGGCTACGGAGCCCAGAATGTAAATGACGGAGGAACCAGAGTTCAGAATAATGGATGGAATGACTTCTCCGGAGAAAGTGATGAAGGACTTTACGGATCACTTCTCAGCATCAGTGCAGACGTGGCAACAGATCCGGTATTCGGACTTACAGGCTATGGAAGTACTGTTACAAAAGATGGCGGAAAATACACGATCACTCCACTGGATGGTGTAGGAAAACGTATCAATGTGATCGATGACAAATTATATGTAGAACTTGAGCAGGATTCCTGCACAAAGGCAGTCATCGACAAAGATGGAACATATTTTGACCTTGCAGTTAAGAATCTGACAAAAGATGAACATCTTTCAAAGATTACATTAAGCGGAGCAGGTCTTACAAATGGTTACTACAGCATTAAGGTAAATGGTGAAGCAAAAGAGCAGTGCTATGTATCTGACAAAGAAGGTGTAGCATATGCAGTTGTTCCTGCCGGAGAGACAGCTCAGATCACAATCGAAGCTATGGACGGCGGAGAGAACCAGGCACCAAAGATCTACAAAGTTAAGAAATCTGACGATGCACAGGCACTTGTTGCTTCACGTGTAGAAGCACAGGCTTATGATGACGGTGCACCGGATGGAACTCTGACATACAAATGGGAAACAGTTGATACACCGGAAGGCGGAAAACTGACATTTGATGAAAAGACAAAACCATACGCAGAAGTTACAGCAACAAAAGACGGAACTTACAAATTAAAACTGACAGTCAGTGACGGAGCTTTATCAACAGAAAAAGACGTAGAACTGAAGGTTGGAAGAGCACCGGAGAAGACAGCACCTGTAGTTGACAAAGCAACAGCCGAACAGGATACAACCAATACGACAACTGCTGAGTTAAGTGCATCTGCAACAACAGATAAAACATATGGCAATGATGCAGAGTATGAATGGTCTGTTGTAGACCAGCCGGAAGGCGGAGATGCAATCATTGCAAATGCTGACAAGAAAAATGCAAAATTAAAAGCATACAAAGCCGGAACATACACAGTACGTGTAACGGTTACAGATAAGAAGTCAACGGAATATGACGAAGATGTCCAGACAACAAAGGATGTTACATTCGAGATGACAGATCCTGTTGATGGAGTAGAAAGAGCAGGTACAGTCCTGACTAAAGTGAAGACAGCACCGGAACTTCCAGAGACAATGGAAGTAATCCATAAGGACGGAACTCTGCAGAAGAGTGATCTCGTATGGGATGAAGTGGATGAAGCGTCTTATGCAAAAGCAGGAACATTCAAAGTAAGCGGAACTGTAAAAGATACAGATCTGAAAGTTGAAGTAACTGTAATGGTAGTTGAGGGAGAAGCACAGAACGTAGCTCTGATCGCAACACCAAGCGCAATCATTAATACACCGGAAGACCTCGGTGGTGTAGCGGGACTGAATGACGGATACGATCCGACAAGTTCACGTGATACTTCACACGGAGTATGGCATAACTGGCGTGGAGACCAGGGCGGAGACGCATGGGTACAGTATGACTGGGAGTCAGAAGTAACAATCTATCAGTCAGACGCATACTACTTCACAGATGGTAACTTTGCACCGAAGGCAGTAAGCTATCAGTACAAAGATGCGAACGGCAAGTGGCGCGATCTTCCAAATGTAAAAGGATGCGGAACAGACCTGAACAAATACAATACCACAACATTTGATCCTGTTACCACAACATCGATCCGTATGAACATGAGTCCTAAGACACTGGGATGCGGTGTGATCGAATGGAAAGTATATGGATATGCAGACAATGTTGTTGATAAGACTCTTCTGAAGTCAACAATTGACAATGCAAACAGTCTGGATCTTACAAAATATGATCTGACAGACGAAGATAAAGCTGCTTTAACAGAAGCAATCAAAGAAGCAACTGAAATCAGAGATAACAAAGAAGCAACACAGGAAGAAGTAGACTACGCAGCAGCAAAACTTGCAAGAATCATGTCTTCTCTTCCGACAGCAGACGGTAACCTGGCATATGGTGCAGCTGTATCAACAAGCTATGTATCAAGCTGGGAAAAACTGAGTGCTGTAAATGACGGTAAAGTACCAACAAAATCATTCAATCCAAGTGGGGCAAGATACGGAACATGGGGCAATGCAAGCGCTTATGAAACTGTTACCTACACATGGAATCAGGAAATGAAACTCACAGGTGCAGACATCTACTTCTGGTATGATGGTGAGGAAAATAACTACACAAGTGGAGGAATCCAGGCACCTAAGAGCTACAAGTATGAATATCTGGATGCTGACGGCAACTGGAAAGAAATGCCAAATCCATCTGCATATGATGTAGAAATGGATAAATTCAACAACACAACCTTTGATGAAGTGACAACAAAAGCTATCCGCGTAACACTGAACAAACAGGCGAACGACGGACAAGGCGTTGGTATTATGGAATGGAAGGTATATGGAACTGCAAAATATGCGGATGAAGCTGCAAAAGCAGAATTAGAAAAAGCAGTAAAGAATGCAGAGGCAGAAGAAGAAAGTCTGTATACAGAAGAAAGCTTTGCACCATTCAAAGCTGCACTGGAAAAAGCAAAAGCTGTTCTTGAATCAGAAAAAGTAAGTGAAGGCGAGATTAATGCTGCGAAAGCTGCATTGGAAAAAGCACAGAACAATCTGGAGAAGAAAGCAGTAGACAAGAATATTGCACCACAGGCAACCGTAGACGGAATCTGCGATTATGTAAATAATCTTGGTGGACTGGCTCAGTTAAATAATAATATTGATCCGGCTTCTTCTACAGACTGGTCAGGAGATAAAGTTTCAGAAGGAAAAGGAATGTGGCATAACTGGGATAACCGTTATGATGCAGACCATAATGTTCAGGATGCATGGGTAACTTACACATGGGATTCTGACATGATCCTGGAAAGTACAGATGTATACTACGGTACAGACAATGGAGGAATCCAGGCACCGAAATCTGTAAAATTCGAATATCTGACAGAAGATGGAGAATGGGCAGAGATCACAGATGCTACAGGTCTTGGATGTGATAAGGATACTTACAACACAACAGAACTTGGAAACATCAGAACAAAAGGAATCCGCATGGTTATGACACCGCAGGCACAGGACAGCGAGACTGATCCGGCACACGGAATCGGAGTTCTGGAGTGGAAAGTCAATGGAGCAAAAGCTGCAGACATCACAGATCTGAAAGCTGCTATCAAAGAAGCAGAAGGAAAGAACGAAAGTGATTACACAGCAGATTCATGGAAAGCATTAGAAGAAGCACTGAAAGCTGCAAAAGAAGCAGCAGGAAATGCATCTCTTACACAGGATGAAGCTGATACTGCAAAGGCAGCACTTGTGAAAGCAGTCAATGGATTAGTAAAGAAAGATGAACAGCCGGATGAAGCTGATAAGACTGCATTAAATGCAGCAATCAAAGAAGCCGGAGGAAAAGAAGAGAAGGATTACACACCTTCTACATGGGAAACATTTGCCCGCGTACTGGAATCAGCAAAAGATGTCCAGAAGGATGAAAAAGCAACACAGGAAGATGTTGACAATGCAACAGCACTCCTGATCGAAGCAATGAATAACCTTCAGGCAGCTACAAAGATGCCGTACGAAGATGTAATCGAATCCTCATGGTACTACGATGCAGTATACTATAACTACGTGAACAGATTCATGACAGGTCTGAATGCAAAACAGTTTGGAGCGGATCAGCAGCTTGCACGTGCTCAATTTGCACTGATTCTTTACAGAATGAACGGAGAACCGGAAACTGACGGAAAATCTACATTTGCAGATGTAGCGGATGGTTCATGGTACACAGATGCAGTCATCTGGGCAAGCAGCAAAGGCGTAGTAAAAGGATATGATGATACAGGATTATTTGGCCCTGGCGATAACATCACTCGTGAACAGATGGCCGTTATGATGTACCGTTATGCACAGTACAAAGAGTATGATATGGATAAGACAGCCAAACTTGACAGCTTCAAAGATGCAGATAAGGTTAACGATTTTGCTAAGAAAGCTATGGAGTGGGCAGTTGGAAACGGAATCATCTCAGGAAAAGACAACGGAACTGTATTAGACCCACAGGGTAATGCAACTCGTGCAGAGTGTGCAACAATCATTATGAGATTTAACGAATTAATTGAAGAGTAGAATAAAATAGTGATTGAAGGGAATGCCGCCACACAATTTTGTGTGGCGGCATTTTTCGTGTGTGGAGGTGCACGTTACTATTGGATGCATGTTCCTGATATCCATGTTAGTTTTCTTTCATATGATTCAGAAATCAGAAAATAAAATGCAGTAACAGCATATAAAAAATGGTTCCCCCGGCAATTGATACCAGCATCTGCCGCTTCCATATATGCAGTCCACAGGTAACGGTAATTGCAAGAAATTCGGGAATTCCATGTGTCCCCTGAAATATATTTATATTCCGGAGACAGTAGATGACCAGCATTCCAAAGACTGCAGATGGAAGAAATTTCCCGATGTATTGAATGAATGCCGGCGTTTCTTTATTTTCACGGAATACGATGAAAGGAAGAAAACGTGTGGTCATAGTTCCAAGGATGCAAAGACCAATGGTAATGATCTGTTGTATAAGTGTCATGTTAACGTTCCTCCTGTTCTTGCATATTTTCCAGCGAATTTTTCCCATCTGCAACATCCGGCAAACTTGCGGAATCTGTTACATCAAGCTTGCGGCGTAAAACGGTAAGCAGCACCACGATAGTGATCATTGTCGGAATCATAAATGAATCCGCTCCAAATATCAGCAGACAGATCAGTGACACGTCAAGTCCGATCAAGGATGAAATGTGCCTGTCTTCTTTCAGCCATTGATCCATGAAGATCACGACGAACATGGCAGTCATCACAAAGCTGATTCCATCTGTATTAATTTTTAACAAAGAACCGATAATACCTCCGGCTGTTGCGGAAGCAACCCAGTAGAACTGATTCAAAAGTGTAACAAAAAACATGAACCAGCCTTTATCCACGTCTTCCGGGATGTCTGCTGTATAATTAACGGAAAATGTTTCGTCACACATGCCATATATCAGATAGAATTTCTTCCAGCCTGTTCCTTTGAATTTGTCCAGCATGGAAAGGCCGTAGAACAGGTGTCTTGCCTGAATTAAAAGAGCCATAATGAACATCTGAAGCGGTGCAAAGGGGCTTAATAACATTTCCACAGCGACAAATTCCAGTGAACCGCCATAGATGAGCATGCTCATAAACAGCGGATAGACGAAAGAAAATCCGGATGCGTTTGCATAGATTCCATAAGAGGCTCCCAGAAATATGAATCCCGTCATAATGGGAATCGTACATGGGAAAGCAGCTTTCAGAGCTTTTCGTCTCATAAAAATAATGTTCTCCTTTGTGAAATATTCAAGAAAAAGAAAAATATTGCTTTCTAGCCTTTAATATTTCCTTTTTCTATATTTTCTTTCAGTATCTGGTCTGTTACTTTATATAATGTTTCAGAACCAAGCTGAGTTTTCCGTTGTCTTCCATAGACCTGTTCGGAAGTTACCTGATGCTCGCGCCAGTCACCACCGCCGTTGCTGTTATTGAGAAGCAATGGCTGTAGGTTGTCCATGGAATGTGCGAACCTGGATTCCGGTGTCTGATAATCTTCAAACTCATCAAAAAGAGCAGTCAGTTCTTTTTTCTGATCTTCCGGTAACAAAGAGAAGATCCGTTCTTTGGCGGCATCTTCCCGTGCTTTCTGTGTCTTTAATCCTTCCGCATCGTAGGCGTAGGTGTCACCGGCATCGATTTCCACGATGTCATGGATCAGGCACATGATCATAACTCTGGCGATATCGACCGGTTCATTGGCATAATCTTTTAACAGGTAGGCCATGATCGCCATGTGCCAGGCATGTTCCGCATCATTTTCCCGTCTTCCGTGTCCGGAAAGATGTGTCTGCCGTAATATATTCTTTTCTTTATCGATTTCGAGAATGAAATCAAGTTGTTGTTTTAATCTTTCATCCATGATGAATTCCTCCTTGTGCGTCCGCTATGAACAAGCTATAAATAGTATAACATAAAAGAAAGTGTGGTGAAAAGTAAAAACACAGAAAACATATAAAACATATTGACTTAATAGGGAAAGGATGGTAAACTCACGTTATCACAGGAAAAATAGTGAAAGTAAATGAGTCATATCGGACTGTGGATACATTTCACAGATGAGATAAGAGAATAGAAAGCAGGTGTAGAAAGTAATGAAACAAATATTATGCTTTGGAGATTCAAATACGTGGGGATTAGACGGAGAGACCGGAAAGCGCTTTTCGTGGGAAGAACGATGGACCGGAATTTTACAGGAAAAACTGGCAGAGCAGGATATCAGAATTATAGAAGAAGGTCTGTGCGGAAGAACAACTATATTTGAAGATCCGCTGCGCCTGGGAAGAAGGGGTACGGAATTGCTTCCGACATTATTGGAGACACATACGCCGGACGCAGTCGTACTGATGCTTGGAACGAATGACTGTAAAACTATATTCGGAGCGTCAGCAGAAGTCATCGGAAAAGGAATTGCCAGATTACTGGATCAGATCAATCAGTATGCAGATAAGATGAAGGTTCTTGTGATATCGCCGATCTATCTGGGTGAAAAGGTATGGCAGGATGGATATGATCAGGAGTTTTCGCCGGAATCGGTAGAAGTATCTAAGAAATTAGAAACGGTATATGAAAAAGTGGCAGGAAGATATGGCAAACGTTTCATGCGGGCGGCTGATTATGCAAGTCCGTCGGAAGCAGATCAGGAGCACATGGATGGAAAGAGTCATAGGATTCTTGCAGATGCAATTTATAGAAAATTAGAAGCAGAAATTTTGTAAAAGAAAAAGAGGACAGACGAAATCCCAAATGAATAATATATCAGGTCTGAAATATCGTCTGTCCAAGGTATTAAAATTTATTTACCGAATTTTTCTATAAAGCGCTGAATGATGATTGCACATTCTGCACGACTTGCACTGGCCTGAGGATCTAACCGGGTTCCGTTATCTTTACCGGTAATGATTCCATTTCCAACTGCCCACTGCATAGCTTCTTTTGCAAAGCTGCTGACAGCAGATGCGTCTTTGAACTGGTCAAGATCCACAAGGTTTTCAGCATCCTGTCCTTTGAAGTTGACCGCATAACGGTACATCATAACTGCCATTTGTTCGCGGGTGATATTGTCAGCAGGTCCGAACAATCCGGTATCGGTATATCCGGTTACAATCTGGTTTTGTGCAGACCAGAGAATGGCATTGGTATACCAGGTGTTGTCTGCAATATCAGGGAACCTTTCGGAATATTCGATTTCAGGTTCTTCATTCATTCTGTAGAGAATCACTGCAAACTGTGCTCTGGCGAGCTTTTCGTAAGGACCGAATGATTCATCTGTAAGCCCGGTCATGATCTTATTTTCATAATTATATTTTACAGCATCATAAAACCAGATACCTTTTTCAACATCTGTGAAAGGCAGTTTCGGTGATGATTCAATGAATTGAATACCACAGATATCACAGGTTGTTTTGCCTTCTGTTTCTGTATAATGCAATTCTTGTTGCTGCGTTTTACAAAGTGTACATTTTAAAGAATGATATGTATCTGTTGGAGATACGGTTTCATCGTATTTGTACTGATGGTCTAGTTTGCTTTCTTTTAATGGTTTTGTGTCAATGACTCCACAGTCACAGATTGCAGACTGGGTACCGTCTACGATACAGGTAGCATTATTATCGGATGTATAGTCCCCGAAAACATGCATGTGTGGAATAATTTCCGTATCATTGGTCCTGCGTTTAAAGAGTGTTACATTTTGACCGAAATTTGCTTTAAATCCGTTATCATATGTAAGAGAAGCAGATGTATCGCTTCCACTTGTTCCTTTGTAGGCGGTCAATACGCCATTGTCATAGGCGAAACGCGTATAATAACGGCTGTCAAAATGATTTCCGGTGATGGCCACCGATTTGCCGTCCTTCAGATAAATCACTTCTCCGGCTCCGGCATCGGCATCAGCAAAGTCCTTGTAATTCCATGTGCTGAGCCAGTATTCACCGTCCCGTACCTGATAAGAATGTACGACTGCAGGATCGTTGTAGGCGGCTTCATATTCAACATAAAGATTCTGCTCTTCGTCCTGGTTAATGGTAACATCGGTTTCACTGATGTTTCGTTTCTGGATAGTCATTGCCCTGGCATTTCCAGCGGTATTTCCGGATACGATCAGATATTCATTGTTAGAATCAATCTGATCTGCTTTTTCCCATACATTTTCCGTATTATCCTCTTTTTCATAAAGGTATACATGGCTGTTTCGCGGGTCTGTAGAGGTAGAGGTTTTACCGAATTTCAACTTTTTACTTCCCACACTGTAGCGGAGGAAGCGGGTAGTGTCACTGTTTGGTACAAGCTGATCTACGGTGTTATTATTTTCACCTGTAACATTTGTTTTATATGTCCAGAAGTAGTCCTGCCATGCGGTTGTAGGATCCTGTGCAAATGTCGGTTCAGAGTTTACATTTTTTAAGAAGTTTTTTGTGGCAATATTCTGAATCATATATCCTTTGCCCGGATTCGAATCGGTATTATATGTAACATCCCATCTTATAGCTGCCAAAGAAGATATTTTTGGAAGCTGAATGGTAGTTTTATCAGAAGATATCCAGGAAGCATCTATGGTTGTTACATTGGAAGTGCCATCGGTCAGGGCGTAATAAGTTCCGGCATTGGTATAGAATTCACTGTTCCAGAGTAACAGGTATTCATGCCCCGGTGTCAGCTGGTCTGTCAGATGATAGGCAGCCGTATTGTCAGATGACTGGGTTTCATACTGAGCATATAATATAGTATCTTTGTCAACATAAATACTGTCTCCAGGTTGATAAGTATTGCCTGTGCCGTCTGGTTTGGTGCTCCAGTACTTGAAAACAGCATCTTCTTTTACAGGAGTGGTACGGCTGACTGTATTCTAGGACTGGATCGTATGACAGGTATCAATGGATGTGTCACTGTCTGTCTGGTAAGACAGAGTATATTGTGGATCATAATTCAATACATCCTGATGATCTTTTCGGAGAGAGACCGATTTTTCAGTAATGACACCGTCTGAATTATATCTTTTTACATCAATGTGGTTGTCATAAAGACTCCATTCTGTAACGGCCAGTGTATTTATCGGATCTTCGGTAGATGGATTGTTATAAATGTCACCAATATAACCTACATATCCGTAATTCATATATGTAAAATTCAAAACGGTGTAGCTTCCGGATCTTTTTGCAATACTGTTTTCGGTACATACACCGATTTTGTCTCCTTTGGTATAACAGGTGAGGGAACCGCCAACTAATTCATCCCCGTTTGTATGATTGTGTCCAAACAGGAATATGATATCCAGTTTCTTAGCAGCTTCATTGATCGCATCAAACAGGATATATGCATACTGGTTGTTGCCATCAGCTCGGTCGATATCATAGTGTAATCCCGTATGGGTTGCGATGAAGATCGGACGTGTTTCCCCGGCTTTTTCTTTCTGTTCCAGCCAGATTATTAAATCATTGGTTGTTTTTTCAACAATGCTGCGGACGCTGCTGTCACCTTGTTTGCTCGGATAATCGTCTTCATTAATGACATACACAATAAAATCTTCATATTCCAGAGGTCCGGTTTTTGCGAGCCCTTTTGTATCAGCAGGATCGTGATTCCCCTGAACGAGAATCATTTCATTGTCTGTAAGATTGTCCCATTTGCTTCGGACGATCTTCTTTACCTGACTCATTCCTATAAGCAGTATTACGAGAAAAATCACACGATATATCAGAATAGTATAAGAAAACTTACAGAGAAATTACGCATCTGTCTGGAGACACAGGATGAGACATTTCCGGAGATGGCAACGCACGGGAAGATCAATCCGAGGGAAGTATGGAAAGCAGTCTATCTGGATAATCCAAGGGTGTTCGAACGGAAAGAAGAAGTGAAGATCCCGGGATTCTCAGTGGATATTCTGATTGATGCATCTTCTTCCAGAAAGCAGATGCAGGAACAGATTGCGGATCAGGCATATATCCTGGCAAAGAGTCTGGATGCATGCGGCATACCGGCACAGATTTATTCTTACTGTAGTATCCGGGGATTTACCGTGATGCGGATATTTAAAGACTATGAAGAAGAGCGGGTCGAAAATGAATTGTTCGGATATGTTGCAGCGGGTAATAACCGGGATGGACTGGCTCTGCGAGCGGCAGGACATTTGATGGAAACGAGTAAAAAATCAAGAAGAATTTTACTTGTGTTGACGGATGCAAGTCCTATGGATGACCAGAACATCGGCGAAGGAGCCTTTTATGCGAATAAAGAATACACTGATCAGCCGGCAATAGAAGATACGGCAAGAGAAGTGCAGAAGTTAAAACAGAAAGGAATTCAGGTTATAGGAATCTTCATGGGAAGTGCGAAAGCCGGAGAAACAGCTGTGGAGATATTCGGCCGGGAACTGGTGCGGATTCAGAATATTAATGATTTTGCCGGGGCAGTGGGGAGAGCGCTAAGTGAAGTGATAAAAAGTTCATTATAAATGCCATGCATGCGAAAGGAGCTGACAGGAATGAAAAATCTTTTTTGTGTGTCCATATGGTTTGTAAGGTGCATATATTATAAGAAAAGTATCTGGAGTTAATATTATGACCAGTCAGAAACTAGAAAATCTTTTAAACCTTGCATTAGATTCTACAGAAGATGAGCGGGAAAAATCATTGAATTTAAATGTCGGTTATGATCCTCTCGACAGAGAATGGGATCTGATCATCAAATATTCCGGAAGTCTGGATCGTGTCAGAGAGATTGCATCCAGAGTAACAGAACTTCAGAATGAATATGCAGTCATTCGGATTGCAGAATCCAGAATCAACATCTTATCGGAGATTACGGAAGTGGAATATGTAGAAAAACCAAAGCGGCTGTTCTTTCAGGCAGCAGAAGGAAGGCGTGTGTCTTGTATCAATGCGGTACAGGATACACGCCTTTCGTTGTATGGACAGGGAATACTGGTTGCAATCATCGATTCGGGAATCGATTATGCGAATATGGATTTTCGAAATGGGGACGGGAGCACGCGGATCCGGTATCTGTGGGATCAGTCTCTGAATCCGGCAGATGGGGAAAGTTCGCCGGAAGGATATGGAATTGGTGTGGAGTATACGAAAGAACAGATAGATGAAGCATTAGATGCACAGACAATATCGGAACAGAGAAGGCTTGTGAGGAGCCAGGACATTTCCGGGCACGGTACGGCAGTGGCAGGAGTGGCAGCAGGAAATGGAAGCAACAGCGGAGGACGTTATGCCGGAGTTGCCACACAGAGTGAATTGATTGTTGTCAAACTTGGCAATCCCATGCAGGAAGGTTTCCCAAGAACGACAGAGCTGATGATGGGGATTGACTATGTGATAAGAAAAGCACTGGAACTTCGGATGCCTACAGCTGTGAATATCAGCTTTGGAAATACATATGGCGGACATGACGGGACGACACTGCTGGAGCGGTATATAGATGATGTATCGAATATATGGAAGAGTGTATTCTGCATTGGAACAGGAAATGAGGCGGCAAGTGCCGGGCATACTTCCGGAAGAATTACTTCGGAAGGAGAAGAGAGGGTCCAGCTTGCAATTCAGAGCAGACAGCCGTCGCTCAGTATCCAGATATGGAAAGAATATACGGATCAGATAGAGATTTCGGTCATCAATCCATCGGGAGTGTGGGTCGGACCGGTACCGGAGATATTGGGACCGCAACGCTTTCGGATCGGTCAGACAGAAATACTGCTTTATTATGGAAAACCAAGTCCGTACAGTACCTCTCAGGAAATCTATATAGATCTGCTTCCGGTAGAAAGTTATCTGACAGAAGGAGTATGGAGGATTGTTTTAAGTGCCGGAAAGATCGTGACAGGTCAGTATGAAATGTGGCTTCCAAGTGACAATGTATTAAATCGTGGAACAGGATTCTTATTTCCGACAGATGCGACAACACTGACTATCCCGTCTTCCGCAAGCCGTGCAATATCTGTAGGTGCATATGATGCAAGAACATTTGCATATGCGGATTTTTCAGGAAGAGGATTTACGAGACTTACGAATCTTGTGAAGCCGGATCTTGTGGCACCGGGAGTGGAAGTTATGACAACAACAGTGGGCGGAGGATATGCGGCATTTACAGGAACATCCTTTGCCACGCCATTTGTGACAGGAAGTGCAGCGCTTTTGATGGAATGGGGGATTGTGAGAGGAAACGATCCATATCTATATGGGGAAAAAGTGAAGGCGTATCTGAGACGTGGAGCGAAAAAAGTACCGGGATTTGACGAGTATCCGAATGAGGAAGTGGGGTATGGGGAGGACGTTATAATAAGGTTACATTGAAGAAAGTCAGTAAAATCAAGTGTTTCCGTTCATTTTCCAAACACAGA
>CAKRAT010000026.1 GCA_934295165.1 uncultured Dorea sp.
AGGAACTACGCTCAAACTCGGCGTTCGCCTCAAACACGTTCGCTTCGTTCCTTTAACGGTGATTCTGACTCTCTAACTGTTTCTAACGGCATTCCACATTCACAATAATCCTTATCTATTCTTTCCTTCAAGTCGTGACTGGCTGCGGATGTTAATAAATGAAATGCCCGAAAGTGTAACCCGCCGAAGGCCACTACGGTACACAATCTTGCCAAAAGTCCTGAAATTCCACTAATGACAGCTGATTACTGTAACCTTCCGCTGCCATAACCGTTACGCAATTGTTATTTAATTTGTAAGGCATATGATACACACGGAATAAAGCTTGGAAAGGCGTTCCAGTGAATGTGAAAGAGGCGTTGGTAATTCTTAAGGGGCAATATTCTGCGTTGGTTTTTCAAAATTTGACTGTCTGAAGCGTATGCCGAGTTTCAAATTTTGAAAACCTGTTTTTAGCAGAATTTTGCCCCTTTAGAATTGACCTGCCGATGGAACCTGAACAGGAACGCCTTTCCAAGCTTTATTTCGGTTCGGGTATCCACCGCCTTCCTGAATTAAATCCCGATTACATCCCTGCCGGCTTTGCCTTCTCCAGGTCTCTCAGCCATACTTCCGCGCATGCATCACTCGGCATTCTCCAGTCGCCTCTTGGCGAGAGTGCTACGGTTCCGACCTTCGGGCCGTCCGGCAGACAGGAGCGCTTGAACTGCTGGATGAAGAATCTTCTGCAGAATGTATATAACCATTTGTAAATTGTTGCATCATCGTATTCCCCGTCAAATGCATATCTTGCGATACGGTAAATCTTACTTGGTTCATAGCTGAATCTCAACAGGTAATATAAGAAGAAATCATGCAGCTCATAAGGTCCGACCAGATCTTCTGTCTTCTGCGCGATCTCACCGTCTTTCGGCGGCAGGAGTTCCGGACTTACCGGTGTATCCAGTACATCATACAGAACGTCTTTTAATTCCTGGTCTTCACAGGTATCTGCATAGTAATGAACCAGATGACGAACCAGTGTCTTTGGTACCGATGCATTGACACCATACATGGACATATGGTCTCCATTGTAAGTCGCCCATCCAAGTGCAAGCTCAGACATATCTCCTGTTCCGATTACGATTCCACTTGTCTGATTGGCAACATCCATCAGCACCTGCGTTCTCTCTCTTGCCTGGGAATTTTCATAGGTTACACTGTGATCTTCCGGATCATGTCCGATATCTTTGAAATGCTGTTCTACTGCTGCCCCAACCGGGATCTCACGCAGTGTTGCCCCAAGTTTCAGAGACATCTTACATGCATTCTGGTAGGTTCTGTCCGTTGTTCCGAAACAAGGCATTGTCACCGCTACAATTCCGCTGCGGTCCATGCCAAGTGCATCGAATGCTTTCGCAGATACCAGAAGTGCCAGTGTAGAATCCAGTCCGCCGGAGATTCCAACAACCGCACTCTTAGCATGTGCATGCGCCAGACGTTTCTTCAGTCCCATTGCCTGAATCGTCAGGATTTCTTCACAGCGTAAATTTCTCTCTGCCATCACACTTGGGACAAATGGTCTGGAAGCAAATTTTCTGGTAAGTTCTGTCTCTTCCATGTGGAGTTCAAACGGAACACGGATCAGCGTTCTTTCTTTTTCTGTCTGGAATGTTGTGTTCTTACGCCGTTCGCTTAACAGACGTTTCACATCCAGTTCTGTATAGATCACTTCATTCGTAAAACGGTCACTCGACGCGAGTGTTGTTCCATTCTCTGCAATAATATTATGACCTCCGAATACCAGATCCGTCGTAGATTCTCCCTCTCCGGCATTCGCATAAATATATCCGCAGATCAGTCTTGCCGACTGTCCTTCGATCAGACTTTCACGATAAGATGCTTTACCGATCGTCTCGTCACTTGCGGAACAGTTCACGATCACCGTCGCTCCTTCTCTTGCCGCCAGCGTACTTGGAGGAATCGGAGACCATACATCTTCACAGATCTCTGCGGAAATCACCAGTTCTTCCATCTCTTCTGCCACAAATAAAAGCTGTGGTCCGAACGGAATCTGCTTTCCATCCAGTGTGATCCATCTTGCCTTATCCGGTCCCGGACGGAACTGGCGCATTTCATAAAATTCCCCATAATTCGGAAGAAATGTCTTCGTTGTAAGTCCCAGAATCTTACCGTGATTTAAAGCTGCCGCAACATTATAAAGTTCTCCGTCTATGGCAAGCGGAACACCGATAAATACAATGGCATCCTTCTCTTTTGTATATTCTGCGATCTCAAACAGCGCTTCTTTTGATTCCTTTAATAAAATGTCCTGCAGAAAGAGATCACTGCAGGTATATCCCGTCACACATAATTCCGGAAATACGATAACTTTTGCTCCTTTTACAACGGTCTCATCGATCATCTTACAGATATTCTGTTTATTATAGGCAACATCCGCCACACGGATATCCGGAGTGACTGCTGCCACTTTTACAAACCCGTCTCTCATGACTTTTCTCCTTATCGTTTACAGCGTTTTAAGATATCTTTCAGTTCTTCTACCGTATATTTATATGCCGTATTACAGAAATGGCATTTTACTTCTATATCCTGACACTCATCGATCATATCCTGGATTTCTTTCTTACCGACACTGATCACGGCCTTTTCCACTCTTTCTTTTGAACAGTTGCAGTAAAATTTTGTAGGCATCGTGTCTGTAATTTCAAGTCCGAGATTTCCAAGCAGGATTTCCAGAATCTGCTCCGGTGTCTCTCCTTTTTTCAGATGATCGGTCACAGATGTGATATTCTTCAAGTTCTCTTCGATCTGACTGATCGTCTCTTCCTTGGCAAACGGCATCATCTGGATAATGAAACCGCCGGCGCATGCTACCGTATTATCCTTATCCATCAGTACTCCGAGTCCTACCGAAGATGGTACCTGCTCTGAATTGGCAAAATAGTATGTCAGGTCTTCCGCAATCTCACTGGATACCAGGATTGTCTGACCTGAATACGGCTCTTTCAGTCCCATGTCTTTAATGACCTGAAGCAGGCCGATTCCTACAGCTCCGCCTACATCCAGCTTTCCGTTCTTCGGAGGCAGCATAACATCCGAATTATTCACATATCCTTTTACATCTCCCTTGCTGTCTGCCGTAACCGTGATCCCGCCAAGCGGTCCGTCTCCTCTTACCTGAAGTGTCAGCATATCTGTTTCATTCTTCATCATGCTTCCCATCATAGCTCCTGCAGTCAGAAGTCTTCCAAGTGCTGCGGTTGCTACCGGGCTTGTATTATGATGTTCTCTGGCTGCCTCCACAAGTTCTTTCGTTGTTGCAGCAAAGGCTCTTACCTGCCCGTCTGCTGCGGTTGCTCTTACAATATAATCGTTCATATATATTCCTTTCTCTATTCCATTTCTTTATTTCATTTTTTATTCCATTTTTTATTTTCCATATTCTCTTGCGATCACGGTAATCCGTTCGCTCGTATGCAACGGTGCCTTTTTGGTATATGCATCATAAGCTGCAACAAATTTTAATCCCGCTTTCTCAAGCAGCCCTCTGATCTCTCTGAGTGTATATGCTTTCTGGAAATGACTCTCCTGATATTTTCTGTACAGGGATTCCTCTTCATCCTCCCTTACGAATAATGTCAGTTCATATTCATTGATCATTGTCGTATGATTGTAATAATTTTCCCAGATAAAGCTGCATTCATCCCTGTCCTCTGCGATCACCTGATTGCCAAGGATCTCTCTGTATTTATATTCTGTATTAAAATCAAAAATAAAGACTCCCTGCGGATCCAGATAATTATTGACCAGACGGAATACTTCCTGTAATTCATTCTTATCTGTCACGTAATTCACGCAGTCACAGACACTGACAATTGCCCGCACCGTTCCGTACAGTTCGAACTCCTGCATATTCTGCAGCAGATACAGGATATCATGCCCGCTCTCAATACGCTTCTCCATCGCAATCTCCAGCATGTCTTCGGAATTATCCACTCCGATCATGTCATACCCTTTTTCTGCCAGAAGTTCTGTCATGCTTCCGGTTCCACATCCCAGTTCCAGAACCAGTCCGTCTTCCACTCCATATTCTTTTAATCTATCTTCCAGATAATCTGCCCATTCCTCATATGGCACATTATCCATGAATGTATCATAGACCTCGGCAAAACTCGTATATGCCTCCATCTCTTCCTCCTTATAAATCCATGCATATTTAACATTTCTATTATATCTGCTATCTTCCAAAAAGGCAACGAGGAAAATATGACCATCAGTCAATTTGTTTTTGACTTCTTCCCTACGATTTGTTATACTTATCTTATTGAATATATTATTTCAATATCTTGTTCAAATGAATTTTATATAATGATTTTAGAACTGCAAATGTTAGAATTACAAAAAGGAAGTCTGATTACTCATGGGAAGAGTCGAAGAAAACAAAAAGAAGAAAAAAGAAGCACTCTTTCGCACCGCATATGAATTATTTACCACAAAAGGAATTAATTCAACTGCCATTTCCGACATTGTCGAAAAGGCCGGCGTAGCGAAAGGAACTTTCTATCTATATTTTAAGGACAAATATGACATCAAGAACAAGCTGATCGCACATAAGACCAAAGAACTGTTCGATCACGCTGCCGTTGCACTGGAAAAATCCGGCATCAGCGGTCTCGAAGATCAGCTTGTTTTTATCATTGATGACATCATCAATATCCTGGTCAACAACAAACCATTGTTAAATTTCATTTCGAAAAACCTTGTAATGGGTGCCTTAAAGTCCGCATTCTGGACAGAGGAAGAGGCCGATAAGATTTTTTACGAAAGATATCTGGAACTGGTAGAAGCTGATGAATATGACTATGAAGATATTGACATCATGCTGTTCACGATTCTGGAACTGGCCGGTTCTACCGGATACAACTCCATTCTCTTTGAAGAACCGGTATCCATCAAAGAATACAAGCCGTTCCTGTACCGTACGGTCCGTCTGATCATCCAGAGCCACCGTAAGGAAGCTTAAATTCACAGCTATCTATAGATAGCTTGGCAATATAAAAACTCCGCAGTATCGCATGTCAGTTGTTTTCCCACAAACAGGTAAAACACATTGACTATTCACATATGATACTGTGGAGTTTTTGTCTTTCATATCCAGTTATTTTACAAATACTGCAGAACCTTTTCTATTTCTTACAACCGGCTACTGATACTGTGCAACTACGTCCTTCACAGTTCTTTCAGTTCCTTTCATGGAACCCTGAACCATCTCCGGTTTTCCGCCGCCGCGTCCTTCGAACGCACTGTTTAATGCCTTACTGATCGGGCGCACATCTTCGCTTCTGCTTCCGATCACATACCGGTAACCGTCCGCATCCGTTCCGGCAAATACCGCACAGATAACCGCACCCTTATCCAGCAGTTTGTTCATCATCTCTCTCGGAAGATTTCCCGATAAAGAATCGTCAAATACTGTTACGATCTTCTCCTCTACCGGAATCTCAGCCACACGGAACTCCAGAAGCTTCTGCTGCAACTCTGCGATCTGGCTCTTCATACGCGTCTGTTCGTCTTTCAGTCTGCCAACTGCTTCTGCCACTTCATACTCTTTCGCACATAACAGTGCCGATATTTCTTTCGTCATGGCATCCTTTTTCTCATAGTCTCTCATAGCACGTCTTCCGCAGAGCATTGTAATACGTTCGCCGCCTTTATAATTAACCATACTTACCAGCTTGATGGCTCCGATCTCACCGGTCGTCTTCACATGTGGTGCACAGCATGCACACACATCATATCCCGGGATCTTCACGATACGGACCTGACCTTCAATCTCAATCTTACTTCGGTAATCCATATCTTTCAGCTCTTCTTTGGACGGATACAGAACCTCGATCTCCAGATCCTGATATACCGCCTCATTTGCTGCTGCCTCGATCTCTTTTAACTGCTCTTTGCTGATCGGACCGTCAAAATCCATGGTACAGTAGTCGGCTCCCAGATGAAAACCGACATTATTATAGCCAAATCTTTCATGCGCAATACCGGACACAATATGCTCACCGGTATGCTGCTGCATCTTTTCAAAGCGTTCTTCCCAGTTAATCTTACCGGACACTGCACTTCCCACTTCCAGCGGTGCAGTTGTATAATGATAGATCACATCGTCCTTTTCATGCACATCTGTAACTTTCACATCTCCAAGAACGCCCGTATCCGCATACTGGCCGCCGCCTTCCGGGAAGAATACCGTCTGGTCCAACACCATGCGGTAACCGTCTTTTACTTCTTCACAGGAAATTACTTTTGCTGTAAATTCGGTTCTGTGACTGTCCTCATAAAATAATTTCTCTGTCATCTTTCTTACATCCTCTCCGGTGCTTCAAATCCAAGTACATCAATGCATGCTTCCAGTACATCCTTTGTTACTTTCAGAAGTGCAATGTAACTCTTCTGTTTTTCACTATCCTCTTCTGCCAGAATCTTTGTCTCATGGTAGAAACGGTTGAATGCATTGGCAAGATCATAAATGAATGCACAGATCTTATGTGGTGCAAGATCCTGGAATGCATTCGCCATAACATCGTTGTATTTTACAACTTCAAGCATTAATGCTTTTTCACAATCTGCACATGCTTCCTGAACCTTCAGGTCATCCAGGCTGTTCCCCTGTGCCTGATATTTATTCAGGATAGATTTGATACGTACAATCGTATACAGGATGTACGGACCTGTATTTCCTTCAAATGAAGTAAATCTGTCTACGTCAAATACATAATCTTTGGATGCCTGATTTGACAGGTCTCCGTATTTAATTGCTGCCATTCCGATGAGTTTTGCTGTCTGTTTTGCTTCTTCTCCCTCGATGGAATGATTTTCAGAGATTTTCTCATACATCTTCTCTGTAATCTCTGAGATCAGTGTCTCCAGACGCATAACTCCGCCTTCTCTTGTCTTGAACGGCTTACCATCTTTTCCATTCATGGTTCCGAAACCTAAGAATTTCAGTTCTGTTTCCGCAGGAACGATTCCTGTCTTCTTTGCAGCACGGAATACCTGTGTAAAATGCAGTTCCTGACGCTTATCTACCACATATGCAACTTTGTCCGGATGATAATCCTGTACACGCTGTACCAGTGTAGCAAGATCTGTTGTTCCATAAAGGGATGCTCCGTCTGATTTCTGGATCATGCAAGGCGGAATCTCTTTCGTATCTGTCTCTTCCTGCACATCAATGACCAGCGCACCCTGATCTTCATGTGCAAATCCTTCTTTCTTGAGTCTCTCGATCATATCCGGGATGTATGCCTGCGCGTCAGACTCCCCTTTCCAGAGATCAAAGCTTACGTTCAGATTTGCATAGTTTTTCTTGAGATCGGATACAGATACATGAATGATGTGATTCCAGATCGCACGATATCCTTTGTGTCCATTCTGTAACAGATAGGTAGCATGTAATGCATTTTCTCTGTATGCATCATCTTCTTTTGCCTTACCGCTTGCTGTCGGATAGATTTCCTCCAGCTCGCTGATCGTAAATGGTGCCTCTTCCGGGTATTCTCCCTCAAAAGACTCATCAAAATATGGAAGTTCCGGTTTTCTTTCTTTCAATTCTGTGATGATCAGTCCCATCTGATATCCCCAGTCTCCGAGATGGATATCTCCAAGGACTTCATGTCCCATCTTTCTTGAGATGCGCTTTACACTTTCTCCGATGATTGCCGAACGAAGATGTCCTACGTGCAGTGGTTTTGCCACATTCGGTCCGCCGTAATCCAGTACGATCATCTCCGGATGCTCTGCCTTCTCAATTCCGAGGTTATCAGACTCTTCCATCTGGTTCAGATAATCTGCAACAAACGACTTTTTCAGTCTGATATTAATAAATCCTGGTTTTACAACTTCTACTTCTTCCATGCATGCACTGTCTTTTAACAGGGCAACTACATCTTCAGCAATCATGAACGGTGCTTTCTTATAAGCTTTTGCTCCTGCCATCGCTCCGTTACACTGGTATTCGCAGAGATCCGGACGGTTTGACAGTGTTACTTTTCCATAAGATCTGTCATATCCTGCTTTTTCGAATGCATCTGCAAGTTCTTCTGCAATATAATCAATGATTTTCTTCACTTTGTATCTCCTCCATTCATCTTATTATGATATCCGATATGTCCACAGTTTCTTAATGTCCTGTAGAATCTTCGTATGCACGCTTCAGATCGTCCAACGCCTCTCTTAAAAGCGCATCCGAATTTACCGCATTCTGATAAGCTTCATGCGTCTGATCCATCAGGGTCTGTACATCTTCATGTCCTGCGATCCGGTTGATATACGCCCGGATTTCTTTGTTTTTTACTTGCTGAGTTATCTGGTAATTTCCCTGAGAATCTTTCGTGACATACAACGTTCCAAGTCCAGGAACCTCTGTATATATATCTTTGATCTTCATATCATATCTGACGAACGCCACATATGTATCTTTGTACTTTCCGGACTTTGTATAAATTTTGAAATGATCATACATTTCCACAAATTCCGTATCAGCTTTTTTATCCGTATAGTAATCTTCTACTTTCTTTATCATCTGTTCATCCGTCTCTTCTTTCAGTGGATTCGTCTGCATATTCTCGCAGCCGCCGTTTACCAGCACCACTTTATCAGAACTGACGAAACGCTCTGTCTTCTGTACTTTCTTTTCCTTCTCTCCGGTAAGTCCAAATCCGAGAACTCCCACCATCAGGACAAGCAGAAATAAGACCAGAATAAATCTCCATCTTTTATACCTGTTCTGTCCTTTCGGGATCTCATGACCATTTGTTTCCATAAGACTTCCCTCCATAGCACAATACCAGAAAATAGTAAAAAAAGTACACACCCGGGCGGATTCGAACCGCCGCTCCCGCCTCCGGAGGGCGGTGCTCTATCCCCTGAGCTACGGGTGCGTATACAATTACTATATGAAATTGCCTTAGTAATATTAACACATCTTTGAGATAAAGTAAAGGAAATGAATCCCACTTTTCGATCATTTCCTCTACTTTTTTAATATTTTCCTTTATTTTTCCTTTTTTATCTTACAGCGTAAGTTTCCCGCTCTCCCGGTCATAATAATATGCCCTGTCCGAAAGTACTTCTTCTGCCTCTACCTGTGTCTCATTGATCTCCTCGATCATGCTTCCCAGTTCTTCTCTGCCCGGCGCTTCGCTTTCAGCCACAATAATGGTCTCATGCACGCTGCTCGGGATCACAAAGAAATTTTCTCCCACTTCATCGGCAATCTTTCTCAGACAATCCGGATAGATCAGTGCCGCAGCCCCATAGCTACGCATTTCATTGCTCAGAATATACATTTTTTCTACCGGTCCCTCTTCCATCCCAAGTCCCAGCAGTTCTTCGATCACCGTGCGCATCGGTGCAAATTCATACGGCAGTAACTCCTGGGTATTCTCAGATGCCCGGTAATACAGATCTTCTTCCGTTACTTTCCACATATCCATATGTTCTGCTCTGACCATCATGGATGCCATGCCATATTCATCTACCTCTAACAGTACATAATAAATAATTGCAAGATCCAGATAACTTTTATATGGAATTTCTTTTAAAAGCTCCTGATTCTCCTCTCTGCCTATCAGACGGTATATGATCTTATCTTTGACAAATTCATAGTCTTTTACCTTTTCACCGTCCTCCCATGAATTCTGAAACCGGATTTTCTCATATAATCCGACAATATCTTTTGCAATCTGTTCCAACGGATACCCCATCCGGAACTGATGAAAATACTCCTCCAGATAAATCGTCGGTGAAATATTGATTCCTTTTTCCGAAATCATAATACCGCTTCTCCTCACACCATTATTCTTCACATTGGTATGAATGCTTACTGTTTTTTCTTCTTCCACCTCTTTCTTTACTTTTGTCTCTACTGCATGGATAAACTGAAAATATGTCATAAAAGCTCCTTCCTATCCAGCAATATACAAAAATCATCTTGAAAATCTGCGGTGATATTACCGCCTGAGATAACAGAACATCTCTTGAATTGTTTCTGAAATATTATGGTAATTAGATTATAAAAAAGCCCTGCACAAAATGCAAGGCTTTTTATAATTATTTAATTTAGAATTCTTATGACTCTTATGCTCTTGAGAGGTATGCTCCTGTACGGGTATCAATCTTGATTGTCTCGCCCTGATCAACGAAAAGCGGAACGTTAACTTTCGCACCTGTCTCAACGATAGCCGGCTTTGTAGCACCTGTAGCTGTGTTACCTTTTACACCCGGCTCTGTCTCTGTTACAACCAGTTCAACACTGAGTGGCGGCTCGATTGCAAATGCATTTCCCTGATAGAAGCTGATAGATACTTCTTCATTTTCTTTTACAAACTTCATAGAATCTGCTGCATCATCTGCGCTGATCATAATCTGCTCAAATGTCTCGTTGTCCATGTAGTTATAGAACTCACCATCGTTGTACAGATACTGCATTTTCTTTCTTTCAATGTGAGCCTGTTCAAATGTCTCTGTAGGACGGAATGTTGTCTCTACCACACCACCGTCGATAATATTTTTCATCTTAACACGCACAAAAGCTGCACCTTTACCAGGTTTTACGTGCATGAAATCAATAACCTGACATACTTTTCCGTCAACTTCGATTGTTACACCATTGCGGATGTCTCCTGCTGAAACTTTAGCCATTACCTTATCCTCCTTAAATCGCGTATACACGCTTACGTAATTTCATCTCATATTATTCTATAATACATGATATTATTTTTCAACCTTTTTTTCGTGTCTCTGGCTCTTCTTATAGAAATGTAACACAATTTTTTCCAGATAACGCTTCAAAACAATCTGGATTTCTTCCTTCGGATGTATCGGTTTCACCAGAATATTCGGTATTCCGGCACGTTTTGCCCCCCATACATCTGTGAAAAGCTGGTCTCCGATAAATACAGAACTCTCTCTGTCTGTCCCCATGATCTCCATTGCCCTAAGATAATTCTTTGTTGATGGCTTGTGTGCATTATATACATAGTCCACCTGGATATCTTTATTGAACATCTCAACTCTTGGTTTCTGATTATTCGAGATCAGACAGCATCGGAATCCAATTGCTTTCAATCTTGCAAATAATGCCTTTGCCCTCTCATCTGCCGGTGCTCCGTGCGGAACCAGCGTATTATCAATATCAAAGATCAGTCCGCGTACACCCTCTTCGTATAATTTTTCAAAATCAATCACATAAGTGGATGCCACGTACCGGTCCGGGAAAAATCTATCAAACATATTATTCTTCTGACTCCTGCAGACGCTGTACCAGTTCTTCACAGATCTGAAGGACTGTCTTATCGTCCGTATTGATTACAATATCTGCTGCCGCTTCGTATTTCTCACGGCGCTGCTCCATAAGTTCTGAGATACCTGCCACATTCTTTCTTCCATTCAGTACCGGTCTGTCATTGCTGTCTTTGACACGGTCGTAAATAGTCTCCGGCGTAGCGGTAAGAAGGACGACTCTTCCGTTCTTCTTCATCTCTGCCACATTGCCCTCTCTTAATGCAGCACCTCCGCCGCAGGAAATTACCGCATTCTTGCGTGACTGCATCTCGATCAGGAGATTCGTTTCCAGATCACGGAAATATTCTTCACCGTAAGTAGCAAAGATATCCGGAATACTCATTTCTTCACGTTCGGAAATCACCTGATCCATCTCCACGATATCCATATCAAACATTGTGCTCAGATAATCGGAAATCGTTGACTTTCCGGCTCCCATGAATCCGATCAGTACAATATTATAATCAAAGAGCTTTCTTGCCTGGATTCTCTTACTGTTACGTAAGATACATCTGAACACATTAAAGATCTCTTCTTTATATTTATTCTCTTCCAGTTTCTCTTCCAGTCTTCTCTTCTGCTTTTCTTCCTGATGCGGCTGTAAGATTGGCATACCATATTCTTCTTTATACGCCATGATCTTTTCGATAATAGAATTACGCTCTACCAGAGCATCAATAATCTTATCATCGCACAGAGCCAGCTGTTCTCTGTACATCTCTAAATCATTCATTCTTCTGTACTCTCCTATAAAAATGTAAACTATCGTCTAATATACCCACGTATTATAGCAATAAATCCACATTCACGCAAGGTTATCCGGCGTATTCCCGCATATTCCTGTATATTTATCCATTACTTATATATGCCTTTTCATCTGTCAGATATTACTTTAGAACTCTCTCGTCTTCAGCACCCTCACAGAGATCAGAAAAGAAACCAGCACAATAACAAGCCACAAAACCATACACATTCCAAATGTACCTATTGTGCCAATCGAATCCATCCAGTCAAATACCTTTTTCAGATATCCGGCCGCCTTTGTTCCATTTCCGAATTTTACAGCTGCCATACCAAAAGCGATCAAAGCTGCAACAATTACCGCCAGCACAATTCTTCCTTTTTCCACACCATACTTTAACTGAGCCGGAACTGCAACTGCCAGCAGTACAACACCTGCTGTGATTCCTCCGATACTGTAACCGAGCAGATCACCCCATACAACACTTCCGGTCTTCACCATACTGACGATTCCACACGTAACCATAGATATTCCAAGACCGGTCAGGAGCGTAATTCCTGCGAACAGATACTTTTCCTGTACATATCCTTTTCTTGTCACAGGCATTGCAAACAGGAATGTCATTCCATTCTCGTACTCATCATAACTGATCGTTGTGCCCGCAAGGAGAGCTCCCATTGCACATAAATAAGAGATTCCGAACTCTTCCCTTCCGGTTGTCATAAAAAATACTACACACCCCAGCATGACCAGCCAGGCTGCATTCTGTACTTTTAACAAACACAGATCTTTTATCAGCAATCCTTTCATTTCACTACACCTCCCTGGATCATAAGCATTATCACTTCATCTATATTTCCTTTTTCTATTACCAGTTCTGGATAATTTTCCTGATAAAACCGCTTCTGGTCTGTCAGACATTTATATCCGAATGTATCTTTACACGTCCTTAAAATATATGTGCGGTCCAGCCCCCGATACTGTTCTTCCGATACTTTCAGCACACCATATTCTTCCAGCAGGCGGTCCGTCTCTTCATGAAGGATCACCTGTCCCTGATCAATCATATACAAATCATCGCAGAACCCTTCCAGATCCGTGGAAATATGGGAACTGATCAGAATACTCCTTCCATCCGTCTCCATATATTCCCTCAACATATCCAGAACCTGCTCTCTTGCCATCACATCCAGGCCTGCCGTCGCTTCATCCAGGATCAGCAGTCTTGCATCATGCGAAATCGCTGCAAGAATCTGTAATTTCCGTTTCATACCGGTTGAGAATTCCTTGATCCTTTTCTTAAGCGGAATCTGGAATCTTTCACATTCTTTCAGAAACCATTCTTTATCAAATCTGTGATACATGGCTTCCAGCATCGGCATCAGATCGCTGACTGTCAGATATCCGTTAAATCCGGTTCCTGCCATCACAACACCTATCTGCTCTTTATCCTCTGCCGTCAGCATCCCTGGTTCTTTTCCGAACACCCGGATACTTCCTTCATCTGTCCGTACAAGTCCAAGTATTGCTTTGAATACCGTACTCTTTCCGGCCCCGTTCTGCCCGATCAGACCTGTGATCTGCCCTCCCGGAACTTCCATAGAACAATTCAGTTCAAAATCTTTATACTGCTTTTTTACATTCTCCAGTTTTACCATCCTTAATCCTCCAAAATAATCTGAAACAATTCTCTGATCTCCAGATCACTCATACCACAGCTTCTGCCTTTTCGGATGGCCATTTCCAAATCAGCTTCTACTTCCCGTCTTTTTTCCTCCAGCATCGTCTCCTGATTCGCGCAGGCAACGAAACTGCCTTTTCCATGTACCGTTATGATGAACCCTTCTTCTTCCAGGGCATCATAGGCTTTCTTTACCGTCAGTGCACTGACTTTCAATTCTTTTGCAAATGTACGTACCGAAGGAAGAGCAGTGTCTTCTTTCAATTCTCCATGCATGATCCGCTCTTTGATCTGTCCCATGATCTGTTCATAGATGGGCTGCATGGATGAATGGTTGATGATTATGTTCATGCTGTTCCCCCTTTTCTTACGAACAGTATAAAACAGTATATATCAGTTGTCAACTGTTATATGCTGTTTATTCCATGTATTTACTTTATCATCTGCTCCCATTCATGCAGCTTTCTTGCCGCCTCCGGATTCTGTTTCTCGAGCCGTCTTTCCAGTCTTTCACGGTTTTTCTTCAGATGATCCAGAATCTCCGGATGATGCAGTAATAACTGCTGTTCAATCTTGCGTCTTCTCTTTTCGATCAACTGCAGGATTATTTTTCTGTCTCCACGCAGATTCTCCGGAAGTTCATCCAGATGCATTTCCATTCGTCTTAAGATCTCATCTTCATCCAGTGCTCCGAGAGAATGCCAGTTTTTAAGTTTCTCCTCAAATCCTACATCTGCAAGTCTTTCCAGATCCGGAAGCCTGTGAATCTGCTCCATGACCTGATGCACTTTCTTTTCCATCTCTTCCACCGCATCGTCACCGAATGCCCATGCGAATTCTTCTAATGTATTCTCTTCTTCCGCCGGAATCATTGCTTCGTGTACGGCATGCACTGCTGCCGGGATTTCCAGCTGCCACGGCATCTGAACAACCTGATGTCCATCTGAAGCCATACCCGCTCCCGGTGACGGGATTCCGGCATCCTGTAATGCCGCAAGAATCGTCCTTCTTACCTTCCCTTCTTCAATCAGATGTCCGATTCCAAGATTCCGCATCTGTTCATTCACATTTTCCGAATGCTCCGTGATATAGAATTTGATTCCTTTCTTATCGAAATTTTCCGCCATCATTTCCAGACGGTCTGCTGCCGTAATGTCAATACTGTTGATCGCAGCCGCATCCACGATCACAACCTCTGTATCTTCTTTGATGCTGTTCTCAATGTCCGACTGGAATATCTTTACATTTGCAAAGAACAGATTCTCACTGAACCGGTAAATGATCGTATGACGGATTGGATATGCATTACGGTTTCTTTTCAGATCATAATAAGCTTCTTTTCCCGGAATCATACCACGGAAAGATCTCGGAGGATTCGTCGCACGAAGTACCACAGCCACAAATGACAGTAACAATCCAATCACAACTCCATAAATCGTACCCAGGAATAATACACTCACACACGCTGCCACAAAGATATAGAATTCATTCCGGCTGACTTGGAATAAACGCACTGCCAGATGCACTTCCACTACATTCATCAGCGCCGAGATCACAATCGCCGTCAGGACCGGAACCGGCAGATATCCGATGAATCCAGTCGCACACAGTAATACAACCGCCATCGTAATTGCCGCTACGACAGACACTGCCTGTGTCTTTCCTTCATACTGTTCATTCATGGAGGTTCTGGAGATGCTTCCGTTCACCGGGCAGCAGCCCACACATGCCGCCGCAATATTTCCCATTGCACACGCCAGGATTTCCTGATTTTCATCGATTTTGTATCCATTTTTCATAGCAAAATTATTCTCTGACAACAGCGTCTCCGACATGATAACTGCCGCGATCATCAGACTTCTTCCAAGTGCCTGCTTAAGATCCATTCCCGCAAACCGGAAATGAACCAACTTTGGAAGTCCCTTTTCCACTGCATCCAGAAGTACCACTCCATGTTCATCTACGCGGAAGATCATCGTCGCTGCCACACCTGCTGTCATGATCACGATCGCCATCGGAAATTTCGGAATCAACTTTCCTGCCACACGGAGCAGAATCAACGCTCCCACACCAAGTGCTACCGACAGCCAGCTGATCTCTTTACACGTCTCAGCAATGTGTCTGACCAGTTTCGGAAGTTCTCCGGATCCGGCCTTTCCACCAAGAATCTTCGGTATCTGCATCAGGATGATCGTCAGTGCGATCCCACTGATAAATCCTCCCATAACCGGTGTTGAGATAAAGTCCACAATTCTTCCTGCTTTTAAGAAATAAAACAGCAGCAGCCAGATTCCAGTCAAAAGCGCGATCACCGGAACATATTGCATTGCCGCTTCACTTCCATTTTCAATTCCCAGTGACACCAGCGCTGCCCCGACAATTGCCGCCGGTGCCGCATCGACTCCGAAGATAAATTGCCTCGATGTTGAGAACAGTGCAAAGAACAGAATTGGAAATACGGAACCGTATAGTCCATATACCGCCGGCAGTCCGGCAATCTGTGCATAACCCATCGAGATTGGAATCGACACTGCTGCCATGATAATCCCCGAGAAAACATCTTTGGGGAGATATTCCTTTTTATAGTTTTTCATTGTTGAACATAATATATGTTTCATACAATCACTCCCTGTATTTTTTATGTAAGAATCCAAGTCATTACTTTCTTATGTTAGCTGAATCCGTCCTGTTATACAACACTTTTTTCATACATAAAAAGAGATAAGCCGCCTTCTTCAGGTAACTTATCTCTTCTATCTACTTTTTCAATCTCTATAAAAACAATTAGCAGATCTTGCAGATCCATCCTTCCGGAGCTTCGATGTGTCCCATCTGGATTCCTGTTAATGTCTCATACAGTTTCTTTGTAACAGGTCCCATTTCTTCCATTCCACTTGGGAAGCAGATTTCTTTGCCGTGGTCAACGATCTTTCCTACAGGAGAGATAACTGCTGCTGTACCGCAAAGTCCACATTCTGCGAAGTCACCAAGTTCATCTAAGTAAACTTCTCTTTCTTCTACTTCCAGTCCAAGATAATGTTCTGCAACATACATCAGAGAACGTCTTGTGATAGATGGAAGGATTGTAGATGATTTTGGTGTTACGACTTTGTTATCTTTTGTTACGAAGATAAAGTTAGCTCCACCTGTCTCTTCTACTTTTGTTCTGGTTGCTGCATCCAGATACATGTTCTCATCATATCCTTCTTCATGAGCTGTTACGATTGCATGAAGACTCATTGCGTAGTTCAGTCCTGCTTTTACATGACCTGTTCCATGCGGTGCTGCACGGTCAAAATCAGAAACTTTAATTGTGATCGGTTTTGCGCCGCCCTTGAAGTATGGTCCAACCGGTGTAGCAAATACACGGAACTGATACTCTTCTGCAGGTTTTACACCGATAACGGCACTGGAACCGAACATATATGGTCTTACATATAATGTAGCCCCTGATCCGTATGGCGGTACATAAGCTGCATTCGCTTTTACAACCTGTTTAATAGCATCTACAAATCTATCTTCCGGGAATACAGGCATCTCAAGTCTTGCTGCTGAGTCTGCCATTCTTGCTGCATTTAAGTCCGGGCGGAATGTTACGATATGACCATCTTCTGTGGTATACGCTTTCATTCCTTCAAAACATGTCTGTGCATACTGAAGTACGCCTGCACATTCGCTAATCGTAATCTGGTCATCGGAGGTAAGTGTACCTTCATCCCATGCTCCATTTTTAAAATTGGAAACATATCTCTTATCTGTCTTCATATAGCCAAATCCAATGTTTGACCAGTCAATATTTTTCTTCTCCATTGTGACTCCTCCGTCCTTTAACAAATGTTTGATTTATCATCTTGTCTTATTATAATACTACTGTTTTTAAAATTCAAGAGTGCGCTCTGTTTTTTTATCATACAATTTTCATTCGGTCAATTCCATGATCTGATTTGAAATTTCTACCGCTCCATCATACTGATCGATTCAATACCAACACTTCCACCGCGGACAACCTCAATACTTGAGAATTCTTCCTTCATCAGTTTGATAACCGCATCGTTCTTCGTAGCCGTCTGAACGAATTCCATCAGGACACTGTCCTTTCCATAATCGATCACCTTGGCCTTGAAAGTCTCTGCAATCTGGAAACATTCCACTTTATCATCCTTTGTGCACTTACGCACTTTTACGTACAGAATTTCTTTCATACGTACGAATACATCCGTAAAATCAATAACCTTGATTACTTCTACCAGACGGTTCAGCTGCTTTTTAATCTGCTCAAAGGTCTCGTCATCACTGACCGTAGCGATCGTCATTCTAGACACCGTCGGATCTTCTGTCGTGCCAACTGTCAGACTGTCCAGGTTATAAGACTTTCCGGAAAAGAGTCCGGAAATCTTGGACAGAACTCCCACCTGATTTTCCACATATAATGAGATCCATCTTTTTTTCATACCGTTATTCATAATTTACTCTCCTTTCGTCCGCTTATCCCTAACAGTCCATGATCAGGTCTTCCAGTGTCCCCCCCGGTTTTACCATCGGGTATACCAGATCTTCAGGATCGATGTCAAACTCCAGGATATACGGTGTCTTCTTACTCTTCATCGCCTCTCTGAATGCAGGTTCAATGTCTTCTTTCTTTGTAATATGGATTCCTTTTGCCCCGTAACTGTCTGCAAGCTTCATGAAATCCGGTGTATAAGCCGGGCATTCTACTTCTCCACACTTTCCTCTGCAGGCTGCGCCTGAGCGCAGGCATGTCATGGAATAACGCTTTCCATAGAATAATTTCTGCCACTGACGTACCATTCCCAGATTATTGTTATTGAAGATACAGCTGATGATCGGAAGTTCTTCCAATACAGCCGTCGCAAGTTCCTGACTGTTCATCTGGAATCCGCCGTCACCGGAGATAGAGATAACCGGTGTATTCGGATTACCAATCTTGGCTCCGATTGCTCCCGGCATACCATATCCCATCGTTCCAAGACCTCCGGACATCAGAAGCTTCTTCTTCTCTGTGATCTCGATAAACTGCGCCGTGAACATCTGATGCTGTCCGACATCTGTTACAATGATTGCTTCATCAAAGATACAGTTGATTGCCTCAATGACATCCTGTGGTGTCATGACAGGCTTTTTCTTCATCATCAGTGGATGCTCTTCTTTCCATCCCTCGATCGTCTTCAGCCATTTTTCTGTCTCACACCCAGATACGTACTCCAACATCTTTGTAACAGCTTCTTTTGCATCAGCTACGATCGGCACATCTACCTGTACATTTTTTGAAATTGCTGCTGTATCTATATCAATATGTACAATCTGTGCATTTGGAGCAAATGAATGCAGCTTTCCGGTAATACGGTCATTGAATCTGGTTCCAATTGAGAACAGCAAATCACATTCATTGACCGCCATATTGCAGGCATATGCACCATGCATTCCGAGATTTCCGATATAAAGTGGATGTGTGGTCGGAACTGCGCCCCGTCCCATTACAGTTGTGACTACCGGAACATTGGTCATATCCACCAGTCTGGTAAATTCTTCATTGGCATGTGCAATATTGATTCCGCCGCCGGCAAGGAATAACGGTTTCTTGGCTTTGGAAAGCATCTTGATCGCACGTTTTAACTGTCCTACGTGTACATGTGTATTCGGTTTATAACCACGGATATTTACTTCCGCCGGATATTCTGCGCTTCCCAGTTCCCCCATCACATCTTTCGGAAGGTCGATCAGTACCGGCCCCGGTCTGCCTGTTCTTGCGATATAGAATGCTTCTTTAATAATACGTCCCAGGTCTTCCCTGCTTCTGACTGTCACGCCATACTTCGTAATGCTTCTTGTGATTCCCACAATATCAACTTCCTGGAAAGCATCATTTCCGATCAAATGTCTTGATACCTGTCCGGTAAAACATACCATCGGCACACTGTCATAATATGCCGTTGCAAGTCCTGTGACCAGATTCGTTGCTCCAGGTCCACTTGTAACGAGACACACCCCCGTCTTTCCAGTTGATCTTGCATAAGCATCCGCCTCATGCACCAGTGCCACTTCCTGCCTCGGAAGAATCACCTTTGTATAATCCTGCTTATAAAGTTCATCACTGATATCAATGGTACAGGCTCCCGGATACCCGAATATCGTATCAACCTGTTCTTCTCTCAGTGCTTTTACCAGTAATTTATTTCCACTGATCTTCTTCATATACTACCTCCTTAAATCTGATCATCGTTTACAGATGTCATCCGCCGCTGTCAGCTTATTGCCGCATTCCCTATATTTTCCTTACGCTGCTTTACATACATAAGAAACGCCCCAAGCCATCAGCTCAGGGCGAATGTTACATCCGTGTTACCACCTAAATTCAGAAAATACTTTCTGCTCTCTGCCCGGTACAGATTCCTATACCAGCTCCCCTTTAACGCTGGGACTGCGTTGAAGTCTACTCGGATATTTCTTTCGGGGATTTCTCTATGGATATTTTTGCATATCCCTGTATATTTTTCCCACTTATCCTTTCGGTTCACAGCTCAAAGGCTACTTCCATAAATCCTTCTCGAAGACTTGCACCCTCCGTCTTCTCTCTTTGCTTCCGGAATCTATGTACTCCTCCTTGTCATAGCATTTCACTGAATATTTATAGAATATTATAGGTGACACACTTAGGTATTGTCAACTATTTTCGGTTTGTTAATTTTTTGTTGACGTTTTTTTATTTTTTTTTACTGAATCCGCCAATTTTTTCACCTTTCACAAATTTATTGGATTATTTCAAATTTTTTTGTGATTTTTTGCATTTTTTTCAAAAAATATGTAGCAAAAAAATGCAAAAAATTATACAATAGATTCATAAGCAATAAGGAGGATATGTCATGAAACAAAAAAATATGTTAGCGATGATATTAGCCGGCGGTAGAGGCTCTCGTCTTCACGAACTGACAAATAAAGTTGCAAAACCAGCTGTTTCTTATGGTGGAAAATACAGAATCATCGATTTCCCACTCAGTAACTGTGCCAACAGCGGCATCAATGTCGTAGGAGTATTAACTCAGTATGAATCCATCCTGCTGAACAGTTATGTTGCTGCAGGCAGACGTTGGGGCTTAGACGCCAAAGACAGCGGTGTCTTCGTTCTTCCGCCTCGTGAAAAGGCTGATGCAAATCTGGATGTATACAGAGGTACTGCAGATGCTATTTCTCAGAACATCGATTTCATTGATACATACTCACCGGAATACCTTCTGGTACTTTCCGGCGACCACATTTACAAGATGAATTACGATGCAATGTTACAGGAACACAAGAACAACGGTGCTGATGCAACGATCGCAGTTATCGAAGTTCCTATAAAAGAGGCGAGCCGTTTTGGTATCATGAATACCAACGAAGAAGGATGTATTGTTGAATTCGAAGAGAAACCGGAACATCCAAAGAGCAATCTTGCCTCTATGGGAATTTACATCTTCAACTGGAAGCTGTTACGCAAGAAATTGGTTGTTGATATGAAAGATCCGGATTCCAGCCATGATTTTGGTAAAGATATCATCCCTTCTCTTCTGAATGATGATAAGAAATTATATGCATACAAGTTCAAAGGTTACTGGAAAGACGTCGGAACTATCGACTCTCTCTGGGAAGCTAATATGGATCTGTTAAGCAAGAACAATCAGCTTGACCTGAATGATCCTACATGGAAGATTTACACAGAAGATGCTACTGCACTTCCACAGTATATCGGACCTGAAGCAGAAATCCATCACGCATTTGTCAATCAGGGATGTGTGATTGAAGGTGAAATTGATCATTCTGTTCTCTTTACAGGTGCAAGAGTCGGCAAAGGCGCTAAGATCATCGACAGTGTTCTTATGCCGGGGGTTGTCGTTGAAGAAAATGCTGTTGTTACACGTGCACTGGTTGCCGATAATGTTAAGATTGGCGCAGGTGCTGTTGTCGGCGATGCAAAGAGCGAGCATATCGAACTCGTTTCCAAACGTGTAAAGGGGGTAGAATAATTATGGCTAAAGCATTTGGAATCGTAAACTTTGCCGGAAATCACATCGGTGTAGAAGGCATGCAGGAATATCGTCCGGTGGGTGCATTCTCTTTTCTTGGACGTTACCGTGTCATCGACTTCCCGATTTCTAATATGAGCAACAGCGGAATCGACCACATTCAGGTATATATCCGCAGAAAACCACAGTCTCTGACTGCTCATCTCGGAACCGGACGTCACTACAATATCAATTCCAAGAGTGGTAATCTTCAGCTCCTCTACTCCGGACTTGGTATGAATATGAGTCTGTATAACAATGACATTGCTTCTTATATCGAGAACTTGGAATATATCGAGCAGGAACTTGCTGAATACGTAGTGATTGCACCAAGTTATATGGTTTATACACAGGATTACAACAAACTGTTAAATGACCACATCGAATCCGGCGCTGACATCACTCTGCTGTATCACTCTGTAGATAATGCAAAAGAATATTTCCTGAACTGCTATGCTCTGAATCTGAACAAGCAGAAAGGCGTTCTTTCACTGGAACAGAATCTCGGAAATGCAAAGAACAAGAATATTTTCATGGATACTTATATTATGAAAAAGGATCTGTTCATTGAGCTGATCCACAAAGCAAGAAAAACTTCTTCTGTATATACTTTATCAGATATCGTCAATGCTTCCTGTGAAGAACTTGATATCCGCGGTGTTTCCCACAGAGGATACTTTGCTGCAATCTCTGATTTCAAGAGTTATTATGATTCAAACCTTTCTCTGACAGATATCAAGACTGCTCAGAATCTGTTTGATCCTAACTGGCCTATTTATACAAGAACGAATGATTCCTGCCCAGCACAGTATTTTGAAACAGGAACAGCCAAGAACTCTGTTGTATCCAACGGATGTCTGATTGAAGGCTCTCTGGAGCACTCTGTTGTAGGTCGTGGATGCATTATTAAAAAAGGTGCTGTTATTAAGAATTGTGTCGTTCTCTCTGATGCATACATTGGCGAAAATGTTCACCTTGAAAATCAGGTTGTTGACAAACATGCAAAGATTACACACGTGAAAGAACTTACATCCTCTGAAGAACGTCCTGGATATGTAAGAAGAAACGATACATTATAGACCATTACTATCATTTAACCTTACGGGAAACCTGCTGTCGGCAGGTTTTTCGTGTATATAAGAGAAGCTGTCACCGACAGCTTCTCTTATATACTTTTACAGACAAAAAAGCAGCCAGGATCGGAATAATTTCCGAGTCCCGTCCACTTTCCTACCTGATTACTTCTTCTGCTATCTTCTGCCATGATATGCGGCTTACATCACATGCTTTCGTATACCCGGCATCAATCGCAATCTTCACTGTCTCCGCAAGGCGTTGCTCAAATGCAGGAAGATCTTCTTCCACAGCTTCATCCAGTCCCTTCATCTCCGGAAGTTTCACGTACCGAATGTCTGCATCCGGCACCATATCCGCAAGCCACTCTGTAATTCCATCCAATTCCGTCATCACCACACGGTCTCCACACGCTAAGCTTTCAATCACAGTCAGCGGAAGGCCTTCATACATAGACGGTAGAACAAAGATATCACTCGCATTGTATAATTCTGCAAGCTTCGTCTGAGATACACATCCGACAAACTTCACCAGATATCTGCAGGACATTGCCATTTTTTCGATTTCTTCATATTCTTTCTGATTGCCGGCTCCTCCGGCAAGTGTAAGGTGTATCTGATCTTTCCCATAATCCAGAAGGTCTAACGCCCGGATCAGACTTTTCACACCCTTCTTCTGTGTAATCTTTCCGGCAAATATCAGGCGTATCTTCCCACCTTCTTTTCCGGATATTGACTCCGCTTTCCTCTCTTCTGTCTTTTTAAATATCTGACTGTTATACCCCGTTCCGATTACCGTCATTTTTTCATTTTTCACAGGATAGACACTCTTAATCTTTTCTTTCTGCGCATCTTGTAATGCGAAAATCCTATCCAGCTTTGGAATCTCATTTCGGATAAATTCTCTTTGAAACGGAATATTTTCCATCTGCCGCAGATCCGTGTTATGACAGAATCCATATATCTTTTTCTTCGGATAACGCTCTCTTACAAGCGCTGTCAGATAATACAGATGATGGCATAAGATAATATCCGGATTTTCTTTTTCTACTGCTTCATCCAAAACTTCCAGAAATGCATTTCGGAATTGTTCTGTCATATCATCTGTCATATCCCGGTATCTGGTACTCGTATATGGCATCTCATCCGACATCCCCACTACCGGATACGGAAGTTTCTTCGATGCAAAATATACTGGATATACCGTTACCCCATCCGGCATCTCCACGTGGTCCTCTCTTGTGACGCCTGCTACCACAGCCTGTGAAACGCCGGTCTCTGCCAGAGATCTTACCACCTCAGTCAGGTATACACCGCTTCCAGTGCTGCTAGGCTTCTGCGCCGTGACACTCAGTACTCTCATTTCTGATCTGTTATCTCCTCTCGTAGATTGTAAATACATATTCCAGATCAAAATAAGTCTGTTCATCACTGATCTTAGTCATCTCCCATTCCGGATCCTCATCCAGATTCGGAAAATATGTATCTGCATCATATGCATGATCAATCTTTGTAATATATGCTTTCGTACAATATGGAAGGAGCTGTCGGTAAACGCTCTCCCCACCGATCACAAAGATATCCTCGGAATCATATTTTTTTAATTCTTCCACCATCTCTTCTACAGTATGTACAATAACAGTATCCTTTACCTTATAGTTCTTATCCGTTGTAAGCACTACGTTCACACGGTTCTTAAGCGGCTGTCCGCCTGGAAAGCTCTCCAGAGTCTTTCTTCCCATTGCTACTACTTTTCCTTTGGTTGTCTCGCGGAAGAACTTCATATCTTGCGGGATACTTACCAGTAATTTATTCTCTTTTCCGATTGCCCAGTTTGAATCTACAGCAACGATCAAATTCATCGTCAGTACCTCCTTTTATCTATTCTCTTATCTGTATATCTATTACCTGTTCACATTTCGTGTTTTTTATCATTCCTACACTGCAACCGGAATATTCTTAATCTGGTCATGTGTCTGATAATCAATCAGTTTTACATCATCTCTTGTAAACTGATAAAAATCTTTGATCTCCGGATTCAGCCAGAATTTCGGTGCCGGAAGCGGTTCACGGCTGATCAGTTCCTCGATCATCGGTACATGTCTGTCGTAAATATGTGCATCTGCGATCACATGTACAAATTCCCCGGCTTCCATATCGCATACCTGTGCCAGCATATGGATCAGTACAGCGTACTGGCATACGTTCCAGTTATTTGCCGCAAGGACATCATTGGATCTCTGATTCAAGATTGCATTCAGTGTCAGCTTGTCATGCCCCGGCTTCTTGGTTACATTAAATGTCATACTGTATGCACACGGATACAGATTCATCTCATGCAGATCTTCATGTACATAAATATTTGTCATAATTCTTCTGCTGTATGGATTATTCTTCAGGTCATAGATTACCCGGTCCACCTGGTCGAACATGCCTTCTTTGTACTGATGCTTTATACCCAGCTGATATCCGTAGGCTTTTCCGATTGAACCATCCTTATCAGCCCAGCTGTCCCATATATGGCTGTGAAGGTCGTTGATATTATTCGACTTCTGCTGCCAGATCCACAAAAGTTCATCTGTACAACTCTTGATTGCTGTTCTCCGAAGTGTCAGTGCCGGGAATTCTTTCGAAAGATCATAACGGTTCACGACTCCGAATTTTTTGATCGTATACGCCGGTGTCCCATCTTCCCATACCGGTCTTACCTTTTCTCCTCTGGTATCAGTACCGTTATCGATGATGTCACGGCACATATTGATAAATACTTTATCTGCATAACTCATTTTTATATCTCCTGTCTCTCTGCTTTTCGTTCTGTCTACGGATCACTGATATTATAAAGCACACGTTCCAACATCTTTTCCAATGCGGCAATTTCCTTTTTGCTCATCCCTATCGTAAGCCTCCGATCGGTCTTCTTTCGGTAATTATCCATCTTTTTCTGGATGTCGTATGCTTTTTCTGTCGGATAAATATTCTTACATCTCTTATCCTGATTGCTTGGAACCGACAGGATGAATCCTTTCTCATCCAGCCTTTTTAAGATACCTGTCACCGTCGGATTCTTAAGACTCAACGCCTTCTCAATATCTTTCTGGTTCACAAATTCTTTACTGCTGCCAAGAAGATAATCCAGCACCGCACACTGCGACGATGTAATTCCAATCCCCCGGAGCAGGTTATTGAATTCTTTTTCGTAAATGTTATTAATCTGTTTGAACATAAATCCAACAGGTAATCGTTCTTTCATCCTTTGTCTTCTCCTATTTCCCCGTAAGCATCATCCGTCCGGGAAGATTCACATACCCGGACGGACTCATTCAATCCATTTTATCATATTCTAACACCCTGTGCAATCGTATCCATCGCCCGAAGCTCTTTTAGTGCAAATCCGATTGCAACAATTCCTGCTGCCGCATCAGCAATCGGTCCAGCATACATCACACCATCAATTCCCATAAAAAGCGGGAAGATAAGTATCAGTGGAAGCAGGAAGAGTACCTGTCTTGTAAGCGAAACCACAATACCCAGCTTTGCCTTACCGATCGATGTAAAGAATCCGGAAGACATTGGCTGGATCCCATTGATAAATGTCATAAACATAAAGATTCTAAAATACCTCGCTGCAAATTGATAGTACTCCTTACTTCCTGTGCCGAAGATACTCACAAGCTGCGTCGGGAAGAACTGGAAACACAGGAAGAATATAATGCCAACTGCCATGGCGATCCGAAATGCTTTCCAATAAGTTCTCTTCACCCTGTCATATGCCTGCGCACCATAATTGAATCCCCAGATTGGCTGACACCCCTGTGAAATTCCGATTGCGATTGCCATGAACACCATATTTACTTTGGAAATCACCCCCACACATGCCAGAGGAATATCCGTTCCATACACAGAAGCAGCTCCATAATGCCGTAATATATTATTCATCGTGATCTGTACCACAGCCATAGCGATCTGATTGATACAGGAAGCCATTCCCAGTGATATAATCTTCTTCAAAAGCTGTCCGGACGGACGGAACATCTCTTTTTTCAGTTCCATTTTACGGAATCGGACAAAATATACAATGACCATAATGCCTGATACAATCTGACCGATCACGGTTGCCCATGCAGCACCTTTGATTCCCCAGTGGAATCCGAAGATAAATAACGGATCTAAGATCGTATTGATGATTGCTCCCGTCAGCATACATGTCATGGAATATGTCGGACTTCTGTCTGCACGGATCAGATGATTTCCTCCCGTTGTCAGAATCAGAAACGGGATTCCGAATGCCGTAATCCCTGTGTAATCCTGTGCGTATGGCAGAATCTTCGCTGTTACCCCAAAGATATGCAGTAACGGATTCAAAAATACAAGTGTGACCGCCGCAATGATCACTCCGCAGATCACCAGCATAGATAGTCCGGTCCCTGCGATCCTGCTTGCCTTCTCATGATCTCCTGCACCGGAACACAGGTTAAAATTCGATGCACTTCCGATTCCCAGAAGAAGTGCCGTCGCCGTACAGATGATCGACACCGGAAATGCAATATTGGTCGCCGCATTTCCCAGAAGTCCGACTCCCTGTCCGATGAAGATCTGGTCTACAATATTATATAATGAACTCACCAACATACTGATGGTTGCCGGAATTGCAAATTTTGCAATCAGTTTTCCTTCTTTTTCTGTTGCCAGAGGATTCTCTTTTTTCTGTTCTTCCATCTTATCTTCACTCCTTATCCGATTATAAAGGACGGAGCTTGTTACGGTCTCCGTCCTCTGAAAATATTCTGCTATTTATGCTTTTCTATTTATACTCTAATATTCACGAATCACGGTTCCAATCTCCCGTGTCGTATCCATATCTGCCAGATGCTCCAGTGCGTCCTCCAGATGCTTTTCCTTTACCGCTTCTGTCACGATAACCAGCTCTGCCGCATCGTCTGCTTTTGTCTTCTGGATGACTCTGGCAATACTTACCTTATGTACTCCAAATACACTTGCGATTGCTGCGAGTACACCCGGTTTATTATCCACCAGCATACGGATATAGAATTTATTCTTCACTTCTTTAAAATCTTTTACCGGTGTATTACGATAACAGGTGCAGCTGATCCTTCCCGTACAGTGGTACTGGATATCACGGATCACATCGATCACATCACCCATGATCGCGCTGGCCGTCGGAAGTTCTCCTGCTCCACGTCCATAGAACATCGTATCATCTGCAGCATCAGAATGTATGAATACCGCATTAAACGAATCTCTGACAGATGCAAGTGGATGCTCCTTCGGAATCATCATCGGATGTACTGCAACTTCTATACCGCCTTCTGTATTATGTGCAACACCAAGCAACTTGATCACATCACCAAACTCTTCTGCATACTCTACGTCTTTTGCCGTAATCTTCGTGATTCCTTCTGTATATACATCATCAAATGTCACTCTTGAATGAAATGCGATTGATGCCATGATTGCCACCTTGCGTCCGGCATCCAGTCCTTCTATATCGGCTGTTGGATCCGCCTCTGCATAACCAAGTTCTGTTGCAAGTGCCAGTGCATCGTCAAAATCCATGCCTTCTTCGATCATCTTAGTCAGGATAAAATTCGTTGTACCATTGACAATACCAATGACTTCCTGGATCTCATTTGCTGCCAGACACTGCTTCAGTGGACGGATGACCGGGATTGCTCCCGCTACCGCCGCCTCAAACAAGAAGTCCACTCCGCTTTCTTCCGCAGCTTCCAGAAGTTCATGTCCATGTGTTGCCACCAGATCCTTATTCGCAGTTACAACATTCTTTCCTGCATGCAGTGCCTCAAGAATCATGGTCCTTGCCGGCTCAATGCCGCCCATCACCTCGATCACAATTCCGATCTCATCATCGTTAATGATATCTTCCCACTTATCTGTTAAAAGAGACTGGTCTACACCTTCTCTCTTCTTATTCATGTTATGTACCAGTATCTTCTGGATTTCAAGACCTGCTCCGGCTTTCATCGCCATCTCATCTTTCTGACGTTCTACAAGCTTATACACACCGCTGCCAACTGTTCCAAGTCCCAGAAGACCTGCTTTTACTACTCTTTCTTGATTCATCTTCTCACATCCTCGTTTTCTTGTTCACTCTCTTTTCGTTTTTTACAACTACACATACACTATTTTTTGCTTTTCTATAGTTTTTGTTTATACCCACTTTAGTATAGCACAGTGCCACATGGAATTTCAATCTGCTTCTTTCTATGCTTTTAAATTAATACAGTCTGAACTTTCGTAATAATGTGATATCTACAAGATTTTCTAACGTCATTTTTCTTGTATACTTAGACACAAAAAAAGACATCACAAATAGTCTTTTCAGAGCGACAGACGGGACTCGAACCCGCGACCTCCACCTTGGCAAGGTGGCGTACTACCAACTGTACTAC
>CAKRAT010000027.1 GCA_934295165.1 uncultured Dorea sp.
ATTCGGATTTAAAGATAAAGGAATCGCGCAGTCAACCTGGGGCGGGGAAGAATGGCATGAGATGAGCACAATAAAAGTAGTAAGAGGTTATTAACGTGAGAAAAATAGTAAATATAAATACCACATCAACAAAAGAAGAACAGTTAAAAGATCTGATAACATCCATCCAACAAGTAAAAGATTCTCTGGTAAATATACTGGATGAATATGAAGAAGAAGGTGAAGTGGATAAAGCAGACACTCTGACGGAAGCGTTGGATGCATTGGAAGATGCGTACGATGCGGTCAATGATGTGTTGTTAGATGACTGATAAAATAATAAAAAATAGTCTGGAAACTATAGTCTGAAATCAGAAATAAATCCCTGAAATCACAGTAAAACGACAGAAGATTGTGATTTCTGGGATTTTTTGGTCGTATGTTCGGAAAAGCTGTTATTAGCAATTTTAACAAAAATCTCATTTCTTTTACAAATAAATTCACTCAGATTCTTGACGATTTCACCAAAAAAGTGTAAAAATAGAAAACGTTATTGAAAAAACGACCGTATAGATAGAATGAACTAACAATAAACAATACAAGTTGTGCTATCAAGATATATTTGGAGGAAGCAGACAAATGGAATTAAGAGACAAGATCGCAGGAGCATTATACGGAATGGCATTAGGTGATGCGATGGGCATGCCGGCAGAGTTGTGGGGACGTGAAAGAGCGAGAAAGTTCTTCGGAGGAAAGATCACAGGATTTATCGACGGACCGAAGGAAAATGACGTTGCATTCAACTATAACAAAGCGCAGTTCACAGATGATACAGGCCAGGCCCTGGTACTTCTGGATTCATTAAAAGCAACAGATTATAAACCAGATGCGGCAGACATCGCAAGACGTATGTTAGAGTGGGCAGAGAAGGAAAATGCATTTGAAAATAACATTCTCGGACCGACGTCAAAAGTAGCATTAGCGAATTTCCGTGACGGTGTGGATGCCAGTGCGATTACGAATAAAGCGTTATCCAACGGAAGTTCTATGAGAATTGCACCGATCGGATGCTTATTTACACCGAATCAGAGAACCGAACTGATCGATTATGTATACGGTGTGTCGCAGGCAACACATACCAGTGATGTAACAATTGCCGGAGCAGCCATGATCGCAGAAGGCGTGGCATCTGCAATCGTAAATGATGATTTTGAACAGGTATTAAGTGATATCCTTTCGGTAGAAGAAGCCGGATATGAAAAGGGATGCGAGACATTTAGTCCGAGACTTGCGGAGCGTGTGAAGATCGGTGTACAGATTGCAAAAGAATATGCAGATGATGCAGACGCATTTTCAAAGAAAATCTATGATGTGATCGGATCTGGTGTGGGAATCATTGAATCCGTTCCGGCGGCAATTTCCATTGCATATTATACACAGGATCCGAATGAATGCTGCCTGATGTGTGCGAATCTTGGAGGAGACACAGACACCATCGGAGCTATGGCAACTGCAATCTGCGGAGCATTTACCGGATACTCCAAGATCAATCCGGAATACACGGAACTTTTAAGAGTACAGAATTCGGAGACGGATTTTGCGGAATATATCAACATTCTTGAAAAAGGAAGGGAGTTGTCGGGATGCGGACGTTAGTAGTCGGCGCGGCGATCGTTGATCTGATGATGAAGATCGACCGGCTTCCGAAGAGTGGGGAAGATATTCCATGCAGGGAGACAAAGACTGTAGTCGGCGGCTGTGCCTATAATGTGGCAAATACTTTGCGGAACCTGCACTGTGAACATGATCTGTGTGTTCCGGTCGGAACCGGATCATTTGCAGATATCATCCGCAGAGGAATGAAAGAAAAAGGATACGAACCGGTGATCGAAGAACCGGGTGAGGACAATGGATACTGCTTAAGTCTGGTAGAAACGGACGGCGAGCGGACATTTATTACTGTTCAGGGAGCGGAATGCCATTTCAAAAAAGAATGGTTTGACCGGATTGACATGAGCAGATATGAGAATATCTACATTGCCGGTTATCAGGTGTGTGGAAACAGTGGCAGGATTATCGCCGACTGGCTGCAGAATGCACCGGATGTAGATAAAAAGAAGATCTTTTTTGCGCCGGGACCGATGATAACAGAGATCGAACCTGAGACGATGGAAAAGATGATGACATTAAGCCCGATACTTCATATCAATGAGGCTGAGGCGAAGAACTACACTGGTCAGGAACAGGTAGAAGATGCAGTGAGAGACATTTACACAAAGAGTCAGAATATGGTATTCGTTACACTAGGGGGAAACGGAACATTGTTCTATGACGGAAATGTGATGGAGAAAGTGGCACCGTTCAAAACGGAAGTAGTTGATACGGTGGGCGCAGGTGATAGCCATATCGGCGCAGTGATCGCAGGACTTTCCAAGGGAATGGAAGTAAAAGCTGCAGTAAGACTTGCCAACCATGTGGCATCAGCGGTCGTAGGTACATCCGGACCGGTTATGGATTACGAGGAATTTCAAAAGATTTCGGAGGAATGGGAAAATGAATAAAATCAAGAACTTTTTTGCAGATTGGAGCTGGAAAGAAAAAGCGTGGCTGGCATTCGTGCTGATCGTACAGACAGTTGCATGGGGCATCCAGAAGGAAAGCGCATTCATGCTGATCATGACACTGACAAGCAGCCTGAACCTGGTACTGGGAGCAAAAGGTAAAGTGGCAGGTCTGTACTTTGCAATCATCAACAGTGCATTGTATGCGATCAATTGTATGGGAATTCCGCTTTACGGAGAGGTTATGTACAACCTGATCTACTCGATTCCGGTAAGTGCGATTGCAATTGTCACATGGAAGAAGAATATGACCAAGGGCGGAGAAGTTAAATTCCGTACCATGACACCAAAGATTATGATCACAACAGCAGTTGTAACAATTGCCGGTGTATTAGGTTACATGCAGATTCTGAAGTGGATGGGCGGAAATCTTCCATTCATGGATTCTCTGACAACAGTAGTATCGGTTGTTGCAAGTTTCCTGTACCTGCTTCGCTTCTCTGAGCAGTGGGCAATGTGGGCAATCGTAAATGCATTGTCGATCGTGATGTGGATCATGGTATTTATGCAGGGTGATTCATCTGCACTTCTGATCATTATTATGAAGTCAATCAACTTTATGAATTCTACATACGGTTTCCTGAACTGGAGAAAGATTGCGAAGGAAAATGCACAGTAATATAGAGCGGATCAGGTAATCAAGTCTGAAAATGAGTTGTGCAAACATTACGGTATAAAGGAGTGGGACATTGACGTCCCACTCTTTTTGATATAAACTATAGTCTATATGTGTATAGTAAAATATAGACGTTATATTATAGTTAAAAAAAGGTAAGGAGAGTACATACGAATGAAGAGTTTTTATGAGTGGTACAGAAAACACATCACCGGTGCGATTTTCGTCGGACTGATCCTCGGAATCCTGACAGGACTGTTTTGGGCGGGACGGTTTAACGTGGTTCTGACTGCAACAAGTGTACTGGGAAGCATCTATATGAGTGCATTGAACATGATGATCTTCCCGCTGGTATTCTGTTCGATCGTAATGGGTATCGCAAGCATCGGAAGTGCCAAGACGACAGGTAAGATCACAGGAGCGGCCATGCTGTTCTTCCTGTGCACAACAGCAATCGCAAGTTTTGTCGGACTGATCATCCCGAGACTGATCCGTCTTGGAAAAGGTGTCAGCTTCAAGATGGCGACATCGGATATCCAGGCAACGAAGATGGACAGTATTCTGGATACAGTGAAAGGACTGATCCCATCCAATCCGGTATCTGCATTTGCAGAAGGTAACATGCTGCAGGTTCTGGTATTTGCGCTGATCATGGGATTCACACTGATCGCAATCGGAGAAAAAGGCGAACCATTATTAAAGGTAATCGATTCCTGCAATGAAGCATGTCTGAAGATCATCAGCACAGTCATGTATTTCACACCGGTCGGAGTCTTCTGTACGATCGTTCCGGTCGTAGAGGCAAATGGTACGAAGACTATCGTATCACTGGCTACACAGCTGATTATCTTATATATTGCATTCTATGGTTTTGCGTTTATTGTATATGGAGGAGCGGTAAGCATTCTCGGAAAGACAAGTCCGGTGAAGTTCTTCAAGGCAATCATGCCGGCAGCACTGAATGCATTCGGAACCTGTTCCAGTTCCGCAACCATCCCACTCAGCAAGAGCTGTGTGGAAGATGAACTGGGCGTACCGAACCAGATATCCAGTATCACGATTCCACTGGGAGCAACCGTTAACATGGATGCCGTATCGATCCTGATGTCGTTCATGATCATGTTCTTCGCAAATGCATGCGGTGTACATGTCAGCATTCCGATGATGATCATCATCCTTCTGGCAAATGTCCTTCTGTCAGTCGGAACACCGGGAATTCCGGGAGGAGCGATCGCATCATTCGCAGCACTTGCAACGATGGCGGGACTTCCGGCCGGAGTCATGGGTGTCTACATCAGTATCAATACGCTGTGCGATATGGGAGCAACCTGTGTCAATGTTATCGGTGACATGGCAGGATGTGTCGTACTGAAAGAGAAGATCGAGATTGAAAAATAGAAATAAAACAAAATAAAAGAAATGCTAAAGCATGAAAAAGAGAGCCTTACAGCAGTAATGTCATCTGATTCAGACGTTACTTCTGCACGGCTTTTTTTGTATGTTATTATATGTCTTTTTAATGTGAAAACGACACAGATGTGCTAAAATAAGTTTAAGTTTTTAAGAGTAAAAAGCAGAAGTTGTTCACTGATTATCTGCGGAAGAAATCAGATAGTATATATGGAGGGGAAGGATGAAGATGACAGAAGAAAAGGATATAAGAAAACGAACTGTTCTCCCATTACTTGGAAGTCCCTTTGAACCGGGACATGCAGAAGAAGCGATAAAACGATTCAAAGACCGGGAACTGGCCGAGATTGCACAGGCCGAGATGTATTATTTCACAGCACAGGCGGAAGAATGTGTAAGAATTGTAGAACGCTATCTGGACAGCAAAGATATCATGCTCCGGCTGTCGGCAGATATGCTTTATACATTCGGTAATCTTACACTGGGAGATGCAAGAGCAGCGCAGAGGGCGAGAGAAGATGTGTATCAGTGCCTGAAACGGGAACTGGAAGAGAAGAAGGATGACGGAGTCATGGCTTCGAGTATCTTTGCATTTAACGTGATCTGTATTCTGATCCACATTCCGCCGGAGAAGGAGGTCCCGCCGCTTGAACAGTATATCCAGTATCTTCCGGCAGGACAGAGACTGTTCGCGCTCAGTATGCTGGCACATAAGGCCTATCTGAGACAGGAATATGCCAAAGCACAGGGAATGGCAAAGTCTGCAGTGCTGATGTCGGATAGAATTTATCCGATTCCGATGATCTATCTGAACTGTGTGACCGCCATGTGTCAGATCAATCAGAAGGAACAGGATGAGGCAGTAAAGTCGGTATCTATGGCATGGGAGATGGCGAAGAAAGATAAGTTTCTGGAACCATTTATCGAATACCACGGCCTGCTTCAGGGGGTACTGGAAGTATGTGTCAGAAAGAGCGAGCCGGAAGTATATAAAAAGCTGGTAGACGGCGTGATCGCATTCAGCCGCGGATGGATGAAGATCCATAATCCACAGATGCAGAAAGCCGTGACGGATCTTCTGACACCGCTGGAATTTTCCATTGCCATGCTGGCATGCAGGGACTGGACGAATCAGGAAATTGCGGAACATATGGGGCTTTCGGTGAATACCGTAAAGCATTATGTATCCGGTATTCTGGAAAAATTACAGATCGATAAGCGGGATAAGATCAAAGATTATGTAAATCAGTAAAAAGACGGAAAAATATAAAAGATATAGTAAATACAGAAAAGTGTCTGTTTTTGCAAAAAGATGATGCAGTATCGTGTCAGTTTTTGCAGAAAAAGGCACTTTTTTGTGTTCAAATGGGCATGTGAAAGGAAGAATAATTTTGCTAAAATGATAGAAAACAAAGATATTTTCGGATAAATAGGCGAATTTGCAGAAAATTCAATGGGAAATGCAAAAAGCTTTCGACAGGAGATATTCGAAATAAACTGTATAAAATGAGGAGGGAGGAAATATATGAAAAAGAGACTGATCAGTATCCTTTTATGTACGGCATTATTTGCCGGAACAGTGCCAGTTACTGCACTTGCCGGGAATGAGGATAACCGGAATACGGAAACGCAGGTACAGAGCACACAGGAGACGGGAATTGACTACAAAAAGAACGGAGGTACTTTTGCTGACGGATATGAAGCACCGGACAGCTATCCGGTATCCGAACTTCCGACAAAAGACCAGATCACAAAAGAAGGATATGAGTTCGACGGATGGTACGAAAATGAAGATTTTTCCGGAGAAAAAGTGACAAGTCTGGATACGTCAGATCATTCCGGCAATATCGTACTCTATGCGAAGTGGAAAGAACGGTATTATTATGTGGACATTCCGGAGACCGTATCGGCGGAAAGTGAAGATTTTAAAGTGACTGCCAAAGCGGGTGGATTATATGACAGAGATTATGTAAGCGTATTTATGCAGTCGGAGAATAACTGGAAGTTAAAGAGTGGGAGTCATGAACTCGGATATGAACTGCGGGACAGGGAGACCGGGTTAAAGCTGGCGAATGATGCGCTGGTGACCGGCCTTACCAAAAGTGAAAATTATAAAGAACAGAATTATGAATTCAAGATTTTAGATAAGGCAAAATATACCGGAGAATACACCGATCAGCTTAATTTTAATATTGCATTTCAGGATACGGCATATTATGTCACATATGAGACAAATGGCGGAAAAGCATATAAAGAAAATGCTGAATCCGGACAGATGGTTGAAGTAACGAAAGAAACGATGCCGGCAGGAACAGTATTAAATCAGCTTCCGGAAGCTGCAAAAAGCTCGAGTACATTCCTTGGATGGTGCTATGATGAGGCATGTACGCAGTATGTCAGCAGCACAGACCGCCTGTTAAAAGATACGACGCTGTATGCTTCGTATACCGATAATCAGGAGATGGAAAGTGTCTCTATGGCAACATATGCCAGAGCAACAGATGTAGGAACAGATTTTACAATTGATGTCACAGACATGAAAGAAGAGATGACAGCCGGGCAGATAAAGGCTGCATACACGATCAAGAATGTCAGTGATGATTCGGAACAGATTACACTGGAAGTAACAGAGAAGGAAAATCATACCTATACCATTTCCAATCCAAATGGATGGGAACCGGGATGTTCATACAGGCTGGAACTGAAAGATAAGGCACTCTATTTTACAGGATTTGATAAGACGATCCGGGAATATGATTTTTCCGTATATAAAGAAGCTGTCGAAAACCTTGAACTGGACAGCGGGATTAAGTATATACATATCAGTGATCTTTCAGATCTGACAGTCAATGGACAGAAGACAGACAAAGTGTCTGTAGCAGTTATGACGGTTGGTACAGACGGAAAGATAACCAAAGAAGGCTCAGATACTACAGGAACATTTACATATAAAAAACAAAAATTAAATGTAGGCGATCAGATCGCAGTCTATGCCGGTGATGTCATACCGACGATGAATATGTCATCGGGAAAAGACAGCGAAGTATCGTTCTTTGAGATTACAGGTGCAAAAGGAAATCAGTATACATACCGCGGATCCAAGGCGGAAGATGTACTTTTCATGCCGGAAGTACTTCCGCTTTCCAGAGAAAAAGATCTGGACGGGCTTCCGGATAACAACAGTGTTACAGTGGAAAAAAGTGACCTGACCTTTGGCGATGACGAGATGAGCCGGGCGCTGGAACTGGACAGTAATACAACAGTCGATGAAGGCGATTACCTTGCGTTATATACAGATATCAATCAGGGGACACCTTCCTATGGAGAGATCACATCGGTATCCACATCCGGAAACCAGTATATCGTAGCTTACAGACCGGTTACATGGGAAGAAGTACAGAATGCGATGGATGTATACCGGAAAGAAAGTGTAGAAGGCGACGAACTTTTAGAAGGTACAGACCGGAAGAAGTTAGAAGATGATATTGAGACGCAGGCAGAAGACAGCGGATTTGCAACGGAAGTTGTGGAGAATATCGCAGATGCTGCGATGAAGACACAGTCATTTGAAGAATTGCAGGAATCATTGCAGGAAGATATGGGAGCAGACATTTCTCTTCAGAGAATGGATGGCGGGGAGAATGCGAATGATGTTATGCTTCAGATGTATGCTGCGAGAGCCGGAGGCTCCGGGAATCCAAGAGTGGAAGCAGCATTAGAAAGCGTAAAAGCAGATCTTGGAACATCCCTGAAACATTTTGACGGAGACATCAGCGGACTGAGGCTTGCACTTGAGATTGGCGTAAAGATCACGATCCATGTAAATAAAGGTGCAGATATCGAGATCCTTGTTACCGCGACTTTTGAACAGGAAGTCCGTGTAGACATTAATGTCGATGGAAAAGCGGTCTGGAAAGTATGGGGAATCTTCCCATATATTGCAGACTACCGGGTGACGGCATCCATGGATCTGTATGAATATACAGGCATCGGATTAAATGTGAACTTCAAATCTGTCGAGACAGGATTCATTGACAATGGTTCGAAATTACGGAAAGGTGTCAATAAGATCACAGAAGAACTGAAGAGCATGATGGAAAATGGCCAGGATTATATTACTGACAAGTCGAAATTTGATATAGATAAAGATGAAGATATATCGGTATCAAAGTCACTGGCAGAACGTTATGCAGAACTTCTTAAGGAAGAGTCCGACTGGGTAGAAATCTACCAGAGAGACCTGGTCAACCAGCACTTCCGCATTATTCTGGTCATTGATATTGAGATACGGCTGGAATTCGTTGTGTCGGCGAATGTCAATGTATCAATCGGTATGACTTACTGGTACAAGAATGCCAAGCGTTATGTATTCTGTGTATATGTAAAAGACAGAAAGGCATCCAACGATACAATCGATCTCTGTGAAGAACAGTATGAATTTACAGCCTATGCGATGGGAACGGTAGGGCTGAAAGCAGGCGTGAGACTGACCATAAGTATCGGTCTGATCTCTACGGAACTGGCAAGTGTCGGGGTATCGGCAGAAGCCGGCGGGTATGCCCAGGTCTGGGGATATCTGTATTACGAACTGAAATATACCGCATCTGCGGGAAGAAGCAGCAGGGCACTGGGAGCAGTCTATCTGGAGATTGGTATCTATCTGGAAGTGAAATTTAAGGCACAGGCACTGTCGAATGCATTTACCTACAATCCGACATTGTATGAGAATGAATGGCCGCTTTATAAAGCCGGAAATATCGAAAGTGTACTGGATTTTGCCTACACGCAGAAAGAGACAGAAGATATTAATATGAAACGTGATATCCGGAATGTAAAGATATCGGATAATTATTTTAAGATGCAGTATCTGCATATGAAAGACGGAATGGACGATGGAAAATATTTTGAGAAGATCTATGATGATTCTCCGGAATATTTCAGTATCGCTATGACGAATCCGGCATTTACCTATAATCCAGAGAAAAATCTGATCAGTGTAAATCCTGGTGATGAGGCGGAGCAGGATGGAGAGATGATCGTAACCTGGAGGAATCAGAAAGGCTCATTCCAGACACAGGCGGTTACCAGAAGAATCCGGCTTCACTGGGACAGACTGCGTGACGGATATTATATTGGATTTGCAAGTAACGGCGGCTCTTATGTGAATACAATTACAGGAAAATACAATTCCGAAGTAAAAGCCCCGGAAGACCCGGTGAAACAGGGTTACAGATTTGCCGGATGGTATGAAGATCAGGAACTGACAAAACCATATAAGCTTCCGGACAGAATGCCGGAGTATGATACCCTTGTATACGCGAAGTGGGAGGCAGCTGATGTAGATTACAGTGTTGTGAACCATGTTGAAAAAACCAACGGTGTGTATGAAGAAGAGAAACCGGTAAAATATCAGGCGAAGACCGAAAGCGAAGTAAGTCCGGAGCCGGAGAACCGGACTGGTTATACAACACCGTCGCAGTTGTCGGCAACTGTAAAGGCAGATGGAAGTACCAAGATTCACTATTATTATGCAAGAGCAGAACATAAGGTAACATTCATTTCAGAAGAAGAGGTGATTTCGGAGGGCATTTACAAATATGGTGCGGCAATGCCGACACCGGCGGTATATATGCCGGGATACGAATTCCTGGGATGGAAAGAAGAAGGCGCAGAGAGCGAAGAGACAGCAGATGTGTCGGAGACGGTACCGGACAAGGATGTTACTTACACGGCAAAATGGCAGCCAAAAGACGGAATTGCATATACGGTAAAATATTACATACAGGATTCGGAAGAAGAAGGCTACGAACTGAGTGAAGTAAAGACATTAAGTGGAAAGACAGGAGAAGAAGTAACTGCACCGGATGCCGGATACAGTCCGAAGATTTACCACAGAAAGGGCGATCTTCCAAAAGGAAAGATTAAGGCAGACGGAAGCCTGGAAATGAAAGCTTATTATGACCTGAACAGTTATAAACTGACACTGGACACCAAAGGAGGTATGTTAAAAGAGACAGAACTTATCGGAAAACCGGGAGAAAAAATGGCACTCTCGTTACCAGTGAGAAAGGGGTATATCTTTGAAGGATGGTACGAAGACGAGGCATATGAGCAGATATTCGGAAATACCATGCCGGATGAAGATACGACAGTCTATGCAAAATGGAGAAGACAGAAAGTAAACTATACAGTCAGACATCTCAGAGAGGATATCAAAGTATGGAATCCGTGGGAAGAAGAACCGGAAAGTACTTATACAGTATATGAGGAAGAAACATTCTCGGCAGATGTAGATTCGGAGGTAACACCGGAAGTAAAGAGCTATGAAGGCTTCACTTCTCCGAATACGCAGACCGTGCAGGTAAACGGTGACGGAAAAATGACTGTGGAATACCGTTATAAGAGAAATGTACATAAAATGCTGCTTTATGAGTACGATCTCAGGGAAGGATATGTACTGGATCTTCCATACGGAGCAGTAATACCGGAAACTCCGCAGAATCAGGGATATCTGTTCGGCGGATGGTATACAGACGAGGCATGTACACAGCCGTATTCCGGAAAGATGCCGGATCATAATATAAGCGTATATGCGAAGTGGATTCCGCAGGAGTGTGAATACGAAGTAACACATTATCTCTTCGATCAGCGCACAGGCAATGAAGTACTGGCAGACCGGGAGGTATTCACGACACTGGCAGGAACAGAAGTAACACCGGAGACAAAACAGTATACGGGATATACAGCTCCGGACAAAATAACAGAATATATCAGAGGCTGGGGCAATGAATCCGTCAGATATGTATATGAGAAAAGTGAATACAAGATCACCTATGTACTTGGAGGCGGTGAGGCAGACAGAACAGAGGATGCCTTGTATGAAGACAATATTGTTTACATTCCGGACCGGTCAGGATATGCATTTGCCGGATGGTATCTGGACGAACAACTGACGAAACCGCTTACCGATCCGAGAATGCCGGCGAAAAACCTTACGCTGTATGCAAAATGGGAATTCGGAAAGAAGGCTTATCAGGTAAATCATTATCTTCAGAAAGAGACGATGGGAGATGCGTATGACCTGGTAGAGAGCCAGAACTTTATCGGTACTTCCAATGATGTTGTAACACCGGAAGTAAAAAGTTATGAAGGATTTACTTCACCGAAGCCGGAGAAACATACACTGGAGATATCTGATGATACGGATACGATCAATTATTATTACAAGAGAAACAGTTATCAGATCACATACGTGAATAATGATGGAACCGCCGACACGACAGAAGTGCTGCCGTATAACAGCAGGATCGGGCAGAAGCCTTACCGGTCAGGATATCTGTTCAAAGGCTGGTATGAAGATGCCGGATTCCAGAAAAAATCAGACGAGATCGTCCGGGCGGGAAATCTTACATTGTATGCAAAATGGGAAGTACAGTTAGTTCCGTATACAGTAAAATATTATCTGCAAAATATTGATAATGATGCGTACACGGAAGAAGAGAAGATAACGCTGAACGAATATACAGACAAAACGGTGACACCGGAGGTGAAAATATTCACAGGATTTACGGCACCGGAAGCAAAATCGGCTGTTGTACAGGGTGACGGAAGTCTGGTGATGGAATATTATTATCAGAGAAACGTACATGAGCTGGTGCTGAAAGGCTATAATGTCGATGAAGAACAACGTATGAAGCTGAGATACGGCGTGGCAATTCCGGGAACCTCAAAAGAAGGATATATATTTGACGGCTGGTATCTGGATCAGGAATACAAGAACAAATTCAATGGAACGATGCCGGATGAAGATCTGACATTATATGCAAAATGGACGGCCAAAGAAGTAAATTACGAGATAGAGTATTACAGACAGAATGTAGAAGGTGATCAGTATACCAGATATGCTTCCAGAACAGCAACAGGACTTGCCGGAAGTGAAGTAGAGGCGGTACGGGAAAGCTATTCCGGATTCCGGACACCGGAAGCACAGAAGATAAAGATAGCAGGTGACGGAAGTACAGTTGTGAAGTACTATTATGACCGCGGTATCTACACGGTAACATTCATTCAGGATGAGGATGACCGGACAAAAGACGTGGTAACAACCGGAAGATATAAGGCAGCAGTAAAGATTCCAAGTCCTGTGAAAACCGGCTATGCACACATCGGATGGGATAAAGAACCGGGAACGACCATACCGGACGGAGATGTAACGTACACGGCAGTATGGAGACAATTGTCATATGTACTGACGTTTGATACAAAGGGTGGAACGCAGATCCAAGACCAGACACTTGTATATGGGGAAAAGATCAAAGTACCGGAAGATCCAAAACGGCCGGGTTATACATTTGCCGGATGGAAGACGGAGATACCGGATACGATGCCGGACAGATCCATGAAGATCGAAGCGGAATGGACGTTGGACAGATACGCAATTACATATGATCTGGATGGAGGAAGTTTATACAATCCGCGTGAAAGTTATACTTATGAAGATAACGTGATCATACTTGGAGAGCCGTACAAGAAGGGGTATACATTCGAATACTGGACAGATAAGAACGGGAAAAAAGTGGATGGAGTGATTACGCATAATTCTATTGATGATAAAAAATTCCGGGCACATTTCAGAGAGAACACTTATACCATCCAGCTGCAGTTAGCAGGACAGGAAACAACAGTCAATAAGAAGTATGGAGAAGTACCGCCGGCATATAAAGTAAAATACAACGATACCATAACATTACCAAAAGATGTATTCACCTGTACCGGACACAGCCAGACATACTGGTCAAAAAGTGCCGATGGCATAGGCGAACGGTATAAGCTGGGTGAATCATTGTCAAAACTTACAGAGACGGACAATGCAGTGATCAACATCTATCCGGTCTGGAAGGCGAACAGCTATAAGATAAGGTTTTACAAGGAGCCGGGAAACCTTGGCATGACGAAAACGTGTAAATACGGTGAGACATTTGATACATATAAGTATATCGGCTATCAGGGACTGGATTTCCTTGGATGGGATATGAATGGTGACGGTTATCAGGATATCGAGCCTTATGAAAAAGGAAGACTGACGGTTGCACATGACCTTGATTTGATAGGGGTATGGGGGTCTCATTCGGTTTATGAATATAACGCAAGCAGCAGTGAGATCAAATATAATATAAAAAATGGCAATATAGCCACATCATTTACATTCCATGCAGATGGTGATCAGGGATATACAACCGGAGAGACTGGAGAAACATGGTATAACTGGAATATGAAGACGTTGTCTTATGATGCAATACATGAGAATTACCAGAATATGCATGTTAAGGTAAAATTCCAGGTTAACAAGGTAAAAGGCGGATATGGAAACTTCTCGATCAATGCGATCAAAAGAGGAGATTTTACCAACGTGAAAGAGAACTTCGGAACAGAGAAATTTGACCTCAGTAAGGTGAACGGCAATACACTGGAATATGAATATACACTGAAGCGGGGTAAGAAATTCGATGTAGACCGTGTTGAACTGGTATTTGATGCAGGGAATAAGTCAGAGTACAATATGAGCAACCTGTATGTGAAATTTGAATTTTATTAATTCAGAGGAGGGGGACGCAGATGAAAGAAACAAACAAAAAAACGAAAATACTGATAGGAATTATCATCTGCCTGTGTGTAATCATCATCGGAGGGGTGGTATATTTCAAGAATCAGAATCAACAGAACGGGACCACAGATTCGGCTTTCGAGCCGGATCTGGACCCGGATGCAAAAGCACAGAGTGATGAAGAGACAGAAGGAAAACCAGACGGGATAAGGATACCGGGATATCCGTCTATAACCATTGATGCAGATACAAATGAAGTGAAGATGAATCTGATGAATCCGGAAGGCAATCCGTGTTATTTTACATTTGAGATTATACTGAAAGAAAAGAACGAAACAATATATACATCCAAGATGGTCGGGCCGGGAAAAGCAATTACCGATGTAACATTAACCAGAAGCCTGGACAAAGGCGAATATCCGGCAGTCATAAAGATAACGACAGCTTCTCTGGAAGATGGTTCTGCAATGAATGGGGCAGAGGTCGAAACTGTTCTGATTGCAGAATAAGTGATTATATAGTAAGTGATTGCATAGTAAAGAGGAGGGATAGTGATGAGAAAAAAAATAACCGGAGTCATAGTACTTCTCCTTGTGATGATACCGGGAATTACAGTCTGTGCAGGTACCAGGGCTACGGTAAGTTATACTGTGGATCCTGCATATACAGTAACGATTCCGAAAGATACACGCTTAAAATACGGAGAAGAGATAACATCTTATGGGAAAATTACAGTAAATGAGGCACAGATCGATGAAGACAAATGTATCCGTGTGACGATGGACACAGATGGAAGACTGAAGAATCAGAATGATGGGAAATCAGAACTTCCATATGAAATTCTTGCAGATGGAGCTCCGTTTACATCAGCTGATTATACAGAAGCAGGGCAGGAGACACCTCTTGATATTGTAATTACAAAAGAAAATTGGAAAAAAGCAAAAGCGGGTGCATATACATCCAATGTAACATTCGTCATATCATATGCAGATAAGGCAGAATAGGAGGGGGATTATGAAGAAAATAATGGTACTTCTGATGATAATCTGCTTTTTATCTGTTCCAAAATCCGTCGTCTGTGCAGAAAGCAGTACGATATCAATGACTGTTCCGGACGAGCATAAGATTATGATCAGTGCAGAACATGCAGCTGCAATCTATCAGGATGAGATGAGCCTGGAATATGCAGGAGAGGATGAGAAGTTGTATATGGTAGAACGCTTCTCGGAACCAGTATTTGAACTAAAAGCAAAAGACGGCTATAAGATCACGAAGGTTCTGCTGGATGAGGAAGATGTGACCAGCCGGGTGAAAGATGGCTTCCTTACGCTGCCGCCGGTGGATGAAGATCATCTGCTGACGCTTGAGACGGAAGCAGTGCCGGAAGATGACAAGAAAGATGACGGCAAAGATGATGGAAAAGATGACGGCAAAGGTAAGGATAACAAATCAGACGGAACGGATGATGGAAAGAAAGACGGCACGGGAAGCGGAACAGGGAATACGGGTAATGGGAATATAACAGCAGGAGGCAGTGGTGCAGGAGGAAAAAATTCTCAGAATCCATGGTATTCCGGAGGAAATAAAGGAAAGAAAATAAAGGCTGCAGTAACGGGTGATGTGACAAAATGCGGAGTGATGACCTGTGTACTGCTGGCGGCAACAGCGGTTGCGGCAGGGATGCTGAAAAGGAGAAACGAAGGATAAAAAGTAAAAAAAGGAATTACCGGGCAGATGGATGGCGCGGTAGTTCCTTTTTTCCGTATGCTGTGTTATGATAAAAATGCTATATTAACAGGAAGTCCTCTATTATATAGAAGTATATAGAAGATAGTTCGAAAGAGAGTAAAGAAATGTCACGAATGGAAAAACCACAGATAAAAATCACAGAAAAACAAAATATATTGACGAAAACCTGGGTAGTCGCAGCCCTCGCCTGCGTATGCTGTATCTTATGGGGCAGTGCGATCCCCGCGATCAAGACCGGTTACCGGATTTTGTCCGTAGATTCGGCAGACACCGCAAGCCAGATTGTCTTCGCAGGCATCCGGTTCGCACTGGCGGGAATTCTGGTATTATTATTCGCATCCATCCTGGAAAAGCGTATTGTCCTGCCAGATGGAAAGATATTCAGATATGCTATCCCGGTCTGCTTCGCACAGACCTTCGTCCAGTACTTTTTCTTTTATATCGGAGTGGCACATACTTCCGGAGTAAAAGGCGGGATCATCACCGGACTTGGGAACTTTATTGCAATCCTGATGGCATGTCTGTTGGTAAGAAATGAAAAGATGACAGGCAGAAAGCTTGCCGGCTGCATCCTCGGATTTACCGGAGTTGTGATCATCAACATGGCAGGCGGGTCTATGGACATGGGATTCAGACTGACAGGAGAAGGCTTCGTGCTGATTGCACAGCTTTCCTATGGAGCATCAACCGTACTGATCAATATTTTCTCTAAAAAAGTATCACCGGTTATCTTAAGTGGTTGTCAGTTCTTTATGGGAGGTGTGCTGCTGTTCATAGTTGGAATCCTGATGGGCGGACATCTGGATCAAATGTCCGCTGCAGGAGCAGTATTGATCCTGTATCTGGCGATGGTATCGGCTGTGGCGTATACACTCTGGTCAGTTCTGCTGGCGCATAATGAAGTATCGAAGGTGGCGATCTTCGGATTCGTTAACCCGCTCTGTAGTGTGGTATTATCGGCACTGGTTCTTGGCGAAGTAAGCCAGGCATTTAATGCGAGAAGTTTGATTGCATTGATTCTGGTATGTGTGGGAATTTATGTTGTGAATTGTAAAAACAAAGAGTAGAGGAGTCCCCTTTTTAGGATATAGAAAGAAGGAAGAATATATGCAAAATGTAAAGAAGCAGACTGCTCCGTTTGAAATTATACAGGAAATTCCTAATAATGAAACAAAGGAAGCTTTGAAAGAAGTAGAAGAAATGAAGAAAAAATCATCTTTGGGAAAAGCATATACAGATATTGATAAAATGCTGGAGGATTTACAGAAATAGAACAAGTATATTAGACAGTACAAGAGGCTGTAAAAAGTTGTGAACTAAAAACTTTTTACAGCCTCTTATTTTACAATTCCCCTTCCGGAATCTTACTGATAATCGTCTTATAAATTCTAATCAAAAATGCCATCGATACAATAAATGATATCACTTCCGCAATCGGAAAAGCCCACCATACGACATGCAGTCCACCGATCTTAGACAGGATATAAGCTGCCGGGATCAGCACGACCAGCTGACGCATGATAGACACGATCATACTGAACACAGCCTTGCCCAGTGCCTGGAATACCGTACCGGCAATGATACAGAACCATGCGATCAGATAGTGGATACCGATGATACGAAGCGCCGGTACACCGATCTTCAGCATAGAATCCGATGCATTGAACAGTCCAAGCAGTACCTGCGGGATTGTTTCGAATGACAGGAATCCGATAAAGGTAAGGCAGAATGCAGTCGTCAGACTGATCTTGATCGTCTTGATCATACGCTTTCTGCGCTGTGCACCGTAGTTGTAAGCAATGATCGGTGTGATCCCATTATTCAGACCGAATACCGGCATGAAGAAGAAGCTCTGAAGCTTGAAGTATACACCGAATACAGCCGTTGCAGTCGAAGAGAATTCAATCAGGATACGGTTCATTGCATAAGTCATGACCGATCCGATCGACTGCATAATGATGGATGGAATACCCACTGCGTAAATGTGTCCGATCAGGCGGACATCCGGGCGAAATCCCTTGAAGCTTAAGGAAACTTCATGGTTGAATTTGTGGTTACAGATTCCGGCTACGATTCCGGCAACACATTGTCCGATGACAGTCGCAAGAGCAGCTCCGGTTACACCCATCTTCGGGAATCCCAGAAGACCGAAGATCATAATCGGGTCCAGGATGATGTTGGTAATGGCTCCGCATAACTGGGAAGTCATACTGAAAATAGTTCTTCCGGTAGAAGTCAGTAACCGCTCAAAGAAGATCTGGGTAAACAGACCAAAGGAAAAGATTATAACTGTACTCAGGTAATCAATTCCAAGTTCCATGATCTCGACATCTGCATTTCCAATCTGGCTTGCGTAGAACGGTCTTACGATCGTAAAGCCAAGAATCAGGAATACAATGTAACTGATGGCATAGATAAATGCCGCATTATCGGCAATCTTATTCGCCTTTTTAAAATTATGTTCTCCCAGCGATTTTGAAAGGAGTGCGTTCATACCGACACCCGTACCGGTGGCAACCGCGATCAGAAGTGTCTGAAGCGGGAAAGCCAGAGATACGGCAGTCAGTGCATTTTCCGATAATTTTGCTACGAAGATACTGTCAACAATGTTATAAAGTGCCTGTACCAGCATGGATATCATCATTGGCAGTGACATATTGAATACTAATTTTCCGACGGGCATCGTCCCCATCTTATTTTCTGCTGCAGGAGCAGCTCCACGTTCACTCATAGTTCTTATTCCCCCATATATTCTTTCACCTGCCCCAGAATGATCTGCATCAGTCTGGTACGTGCCTCAACACTTGCCCATGCAATATGAGGCGTAATGAAAAGCCGGCGGCTGTCCTGGATCTTGATAAGCGGATTATCCTCACTCATCGGTTCCGCACATAACACATCCAGACCTGCGGCAGCAATCTCATCATTTACAAGTGCTTCGTACAGATCCTGTTCAACAACAATCGGGCCGCGGCCGAGATTCAGGAAGATGCAGGTCTTTTTCATCTTTGCAAATGCATCTTTATTAAGAAGATTCTCAGTGTATTCGTTCAACGGTGCATGCACAGAGATGATATCTGAATCGGCAAGCAAAGTATCAAAATCAACTTGTGTATAGCCATCCTGTGCCGGACGGCCGGAAGCGGAATAATAGATCACATGAGCACCGAATGCCTGTGCAATCTGGGCAACGCGGCGTCCGATTGCCCCAAGTCCGATGATTCCCCAGGTCTTGCCATTAATCTCTGAAAAATGTTCCGCAAAATGTGTAAAGCAGGTGTCATTAATATAATTTCCGCTTTTTACATAGTCATCGTAATAGCGCAGCTTTTCAAGCAGATAAAAAAGCATAGCAAATGTATGCTGGGTGACGGTCTCTGTGGAATATCCGGCAACATTTCTCCACGCAATATTGTGGGAATCAAGGTAATCCTTATCCAGGTTGTTGGTTCCGGTTGCGGTCACGCAGACCAGTTTCAGATTCTTTGCGGTTCCTATGGTCTGTTCGTTGACCGGCACTTTGTTGATGATGAGAACATCTGCATCTGTTACACGTTTCGGAGCCTCTTCAGGTGTGGTAAAGTTGTATTTGGTGACTTCACCAAGCTTATCGAATCCGGATAAGTCAATGTCATCACCGATTGTTTTAGCGTCTAAAAATACAATTTTCATAAAATCTCCGTCCTTTCGTATTTAAAATTTTAAATTTATCAGTTTCTGTTTTCAGATTATAAATAATGTTGGGGCATGTATTTACCTGTTTTACATCGGTACAGATTTCTATAGCTGGCAGAATCACCGTATGCAGATGTATACCATATAAGCGGCATACAATGCGAGCATGACAATTCCCTCTTTCCTGTTGATCTCCTTCGAAGTCCACGCGAAGACCAGCGTGATCACACTGATCAGGATCAGGAATGCAATGTCGATCATATTCTCCAGAGCGAAACCTACCGGACTGATCGCAGCAGCGACACCGAGTACCAGAAGAATATTGAAGATATTGGAGCCGATGACATTGCCAAGGGCCATATCGACCTCATCTTTTCTGGCAGCAACGATGGATGTGACAAGTTCCGGAAGGCTGGTTCCCATGGCGATGATCGTAAGTCCGATCAATGTCTGGCTGAGTCCGAGACTGGATGCAATCGTGGATGCCCCGTCAACGACGAAATCACCGCCGTATTTGATCGCGATCATACCGCCCAGGATGAAAATGAGACATTTCCATGCCGGAAGGAGGTTGATATTGGAGGCAACCTGTTCAATCTCTTCATCGGAAAGTGAGGTCCGGCTTTCCTGTGAGGAAGACGGAGCACCAGGTTCAGTTTCGCGGCGCGCTGTTCTGGCAGAGTGGATCATCCAGAGCAGGTATCCGGCGAATATAATAAGGAAGAGAATCCCGTCAATCCGTCCAAGTGTCATGCCCAGATATCCAAGTAACAGTAAAAGTCCGGCACAGAAGATGGACAATGGAAATTCCTTCTGCAGGGTACTTTTCTGAACGGCAAGCGGGACGAACAAAGTACAGACTCCACAGACCACCAGCAGATTGAAAATGTTAGAGCCGATCGCATTACTGATGGCAAGGGAATTATTGCCGGTGAGGGCGGCCGTTACACTGACGGCGCATTCCGGAAGGCTGGTTCCCATGGCAACGATGGTCATACCGATGATCATGGAAGGAATGCGGAGCCTTTTGGCAACGGCGGAGCTTCCTTCGACAAAAAAGTCGGCACCCTTGATCAGCAGGACGAAACCGACAATTAATAGAATGATTGCTTTTAATAAGTGCATGTTAATCTCCTTTTTCTTACTATACACATTTTGGGTATAGATTTCTTTATACATAGATGTCAGCAGCCGGTAAAGAACGAGTTGCTGTACTTATTATAAACTTAAATATAGAGGAAATATGTGTCAGTGTCAATTCTGCAATTAATCCTTTCCAAACTTGCAGAATTACGGTATATTTAATAGGAAGAAAATAAAACTAAAGGAGAAAGAAAAGTATGTTGAGTATGGTCATTGATAACATCAGTTCATTCATGTACAGTAAACTGTTAGTTATTATGCTAATTGGGGCTGGTGTGTATTTTACGATCCGGACGAGATTCCCACAGGTGCGTCTGTTTCGCAGTGCCTGTAAAGCGGTAATGGAGAAGCCGGATGATGAGGATGCAGTCTCTTCTTTTCAGGCACTTATGGTCTCCACTGCATCAAGAGTCGGTACGGGGAATATTGTAGGTGTATCGTCGGCAATCTGTATCGGTGGATTCGGAGCCGTATTCTGGATGTGGGTGATTGCGATCATCGGAAGTGCATCGGCGTTCGTGGAAAGTACGCTGGCGCAGATCTATAAGAAAAAAGGTGAGGATGGAACGTGTTACGGAGGTCCGGCTTATTATATCGAAGCGGCCCTTCACTGCAGACCGCTTGCGATCGCATTCTGTATTGCTATGATTGCGACGTATGCATTTGGTTTTAATATGCTGGCATCTTATAATCTGCAGTCAACATTTGCAGGATTTTCTTTTTATCATGCAGACGTGACACCGTGGATCATCGGAGGTATCCTGGCGGTTGTAACCGGATGGTGCCTGCTTGGCGGCGGATCACGTATTGTAAAAGTAACTTCGACCCTGGTACCGGTGATGGGTGTGGCATATATTGTGGTAGCACTGATTGTGGTAGTGATAAATATCGGCTACATCCCGACTGTATTTGCAACCATTTTCGAAGAGGCATTTGATTTCAAGGCTATCTTCGGAGCATTTGCGGGATCGGCAATGATGCAGGGAATCCGCCGTGGATTATATTCCAACGAAGCGGGTATCGGTTCTGCGCCGAATGCGGCAGCATCGGCAAATGTCAGCCACCCGGTAAAACAGGGACTGGTGCAGATGTTATCGGTCTTCATCGATACACTGTTATTATGTACGGCAACGGCGATGATGTGTATGTCTTCCGGTGTAGCACCGTCGGAAGCACTTCAGGGAGCACCGTGGGTACAGGCAGCCCTTCATGAATCACTCGGAACATTCGGACCGGTATTCATTACCGTGTCTATGGTATTATTTGCATTTACAACATTGCTTGGAAATTGCTTTTACTGTGATAACCTGCTGACATACATTCACAAAAGACAGCCGGGCAGACGATTTATGGCAGGATTCCGTGTGGTGTGTGCGCTTGTAGTATTCCTGGGTGCGGGAATGGAGATGTCTATGCTCTGGAATATCTCGGATGTACTGATGGGCGTGATGGCAATCATCAATATTCCGGTGATCATTATCCTGTCGAAGACGGCAATGAAAGCATTAAGAGATTATGAAAGACAGCTGAAAGAAGGAAAGAATCCCGTATTCCGGAGTGCGGATATCGGCATGAAAGAGAAGCTTGACTGCTGGAAGTAGGGATAAGAGACGATAAGAGATCGTCAGCAGTTGTTATGGAAATCAGAGTATAAGAATAAAAGAAGTTATGGAAAGGCAGTGATTGATATGTATTATGTACCGGATGGAACGAAGGAATGCGGATATTATGAATGTAAGAAATGTGGAAACCGTTTTCTGTCTTTACAGACGATGAAACGTATCCCATGTCCGGACTGTGAACAGGAGATCAATTACGAGATCGGACCGGACGAGTCATTAGAAGACGTGCTGGATACGGCGGAACTGTTGCAGAAGATCGAGGGCGAGGAAGAGGTTGAAAAGATGGATGCGCTTCTGAGTCTGGCGATTACCGGCGGGGATTGTAATTGGATATAGATGGATGAGAATTGTGGCCTCTCGGTCCTTGCGGAAGCGTTGATATCGCAGTTGAGGCTAAGATTCCATGAGGCAGAAACACTAAGAGAGTCTGTATTGCCTAAGAACGAAAGGACTTCCGCTCAAAACTCACCCCTTACGGGGTTCAGACAGTTCGCTACAGTCCTTTAACGGCAATCCAGACTCTCTAAGTGTTTCTACACCTCATTCCATATACGCTTCAACTGCGATATCAACGCTTCCTCAAGTCGTGATTGGCCAAGGATTCTAAGGGGTTAAAGTGTGAAATGAAACGTGGGAGATTTGCGGGAGAATATAGTGTGAGTGTCTGGTCCTCTCGGTGATATACTTGACAATAATGGCTTTATAGTGTTATAATAAACAAAAATATAAGTTTTTAGAAAAAAGGTTAAATTATCAGAAAATTCAATGCGAGGAGGGCATGAATATGAAAAAAGTAATGAAGAGAATTACAGCAGTGATTATGGTAGCATCGGTTGTTTTTAGTTCTGGATTTGTTTCTCAGGCAGCATCGAATCCGTATGATGATGTATATGAATCAGACTGGTATTATGATTCAGTAATGTATGTAAGAGATAAAGGGGTTATGACAGGTGTGAATGCGACACACTTCGCACCGGGAGAGAATCTGCAGCGTCAGGACTTTGCGTTAGCGTTGATGAGACGTTACATTAGTCAGGGACACACTGTTACACAGAAAGACGATGGAACCTATTATGGAAAAGCTGTTGCCTGGGCAAAAGATATGAAGATTATGACAGGATATTCTAATGGAGATTTCGGAGTCGGAGATGTGATAACGAGACAGGATTGTATCACAGCGTTAGACCGGTATGTAGATGCATGTGGTCTGATAAGAGTTTCAGAAGTTGAAGATCCATATTATTTTACTAAGATGGAACAGTTTAAGACAACGTATGCAGATGTGGATCAATTAAGAGACTATTCACGTTCAATCATGTTTGTGGCAGTTATGAATAACAAACTTATAACAGGAGTAGAAAGAGACGGTGTTAAATATCTGGAGCCGAACGGTCTTGTTACAAGAGGTATGGTCAGTGTAATGCTGGAAAGATGGTTTGAAAGATTTGGGGAATATAGAATCTAAGATTTAAGATTAATATAGAAGTTTGATAAGATAAAAAGTTCCTTACAACGTTTAGTGCTGTAAGGAACTTTTTGTTAAAGAAATGTATTTTTAAATTTTTTGCAAGCTGACTTAAATTAAGTAAATTTCAGTGCAAGAGTAAATTTAGAAATTCATTTTAGGCTTGGTGTAAAAAACATAAAAATGATTGCAAAATGAAAAATGATAAGTTAAAATGAATTGAAGATTGTTGTGATTGTGACAAAAACAAGACAACAATTATATGGTTATTGTTTTATGGTCTTGATTTTAGGTTGTTTTTGTATTTTTTTGCTTTGTAATAGTAACTTTGAAGAGATATTCTTTGTATTTTTTGCTTTGTAATAGGTATTGGTAACTTTGAAGAGATATTTATTAATGTAACTACAGAAAAAGCGATTATTATGAGGAAAAAATATGAAAGTAAAAAGAATTTTAAGCAATTTATGTATTGGTGTATTAGTTTTTTCAAGTGTTATTGGAAATGTACAGGCGGAAAATAATGATCACACTAACGAAAAAGAAGTTTCAAAATCAGAAGTAAGCAGAGTAGCTGAAAATGATGATGAAAGAACTGTTAAAACAGGCGAATATACATATCCGGCAAATCAGGGAGCGACTATCAAAGTTGATGATAAACTATTTCCTATTTATTCAGCGCAGACATCTCAGGATACAGCTGGCAATAAACATTTGTCCTGGGGTATTGCCACAATGCAAATAGATGCTTTTGCAGATTATGTAAAAAATACCATAGATTCTAATGATAGTATTATTGTCGCTGTCGTTGATTCGGGAATTAGTGCAGATCATCCTTTGTTACAAGGAAGAGTTTTGAATACAGGATATGATTATGTTAATGATGATTCAGATCCTTCAGATGATTTGGGTCATGGGACACATGTAGCGGGTATTATAGCAGATTGTACACAAGGATTGAATGTTAAGATCCTCCCGGAAAAAGTAATAAAGGCCAACGGAGAAGGAGACGCATCCGATATTGCCAAGGGAATCAGAGCGGCAGTTGATCAGGGCGCAAAGATTATAAATTACAGTATAAGCGGACCGATTGTGGCTAACGATTATTCTATAGATAATGCAATTGATTATGCCCTTAGTCATGGAGTGGTTGTAGTGGCAGCAGCTGGAAATGGAAAAGAGGATGTTGCCTTGACTTGTCCCGGACACAGGAGTGATATTATTGTTGCATCGGCAATTGATGAGAATATGATGTTAGGCGATTGGGGGGATAAGGGTTCCAATTATGGAAATACGGTAGATGTGGCAGCACCGGGAGATGTTATTTGTAGTTGTTATCCGGCTGCACTTTCAAGTAATATGCTTATGGGGATGTCCGGAACATCCATGGCAGCGCCTCACATTTCGGCAACGGCTGCAATGTTAAAATTATTATATCCAAGTGCCTCCCCGGCGCAGATTGAAAATATAATAAAATACAATTGTGTAGATCTGGGAGAACCGGGATATGATACAAGCTATGGTTATGGGATGCCTCTTTTATCAAAGATGATTACAAATCTTCCGTTTTATGATGTGCAGTTGAATGACTGGTATTATGATAGTGTTAAAGACGTTTATTCAAGAGGATATATGACAGGACGGTCAAAGGGATATTTTGGAGTAGCGGAAGATATGCAGCGTCAGGATATAGCAGTTTTGATTTATCGAATGGCAGGCAGTCCGCTTATTCAATATCAGAATATTTACCCGGATGTATCAGAGTCCAGTTATTTTGCAAATGCAGCAGTTTGGAATTATCAGAATGGCATCATAACAGGTCAGAATGGTAAATTAGGAGTGGGTAATAATCTGCTTCGTCAGGACTTTGCTAATATTTTGTACAGATATGCATCTTATAACGGCTTAGATGTATCGCAGACAGCAGATTTGTCACAGTATCCAGACGGAAATAAAGTTAGTCCGTGGGCCACAACCGCAGTAGAGTGGGCTGTTGCAAATGGTCTGATGGGGCAAAATGTCTCTGAGTTAAAACCGTTAGATAATATTAACCGGGCAGAGATTGCCACAATTATTTCCAGATATGTTACAAAGTTTAATTTATAAGGAGAAAAAGTTATGAAAAAAGCAATAAAGAGAATTACAGCAATGATTTTAGCAGCATCGGTTGTTTTTAGTTCTGGATTTGTTTCTCAGGCAGCATCGAATCCGTATGATGATGTATATGAATCAGACTGGTATTATGATTCAGTAATGTATGTAAGAGATAAAGGGGTTATGACAGGTGTGAATGCGACACACTTCGCACCGGGAGAGAATCTGCAGCGTCAGGACTTTGCGTTAGCGTTGATGAGACGTTACATTAGTCAGGGACACACTGTTACACAGAAAGACGATGGAACCTATTATGGAAAAGCTGTTGCCTGGGCAAAAGATATGAAGATTATGACAGGATATTCTAATGGAGATTTCGGAGTCGGAGATGTGATAACGAGACAGGATTGTATCACAGCGTTAGACCGGTATGTAGATGCATGTGGTCTGATAAGAGTTTCAGAAGTTGAAGATCCATATTATTTTACTAAGATGGAACAGTTTAAGACAACGTATGCAGATGTGGATCAATTAAGAGACTATTCACGTTCAATCATGTATGTGGCAGTTATGAACGACAAACTTATAACAGGAGTAGAAAGAGGCGGTGTTAAATATCTGGAGCCGAACGGTCTTGTTACAAGAGGTATGGTCAGTGTAATGTTGGAAAGATGGTTTGAAGAATATGGGAAATATGGAATCTAAGATTTAAGATTAATATAGAAGTTTGATAAGATAAAAAGTTCCTTACAACGTTTAGCACTGTAAGGAACTTTTCGTTAAAGAAATGTATTTTTAGATTTTGGTGATTAGATGAAACCTAGCATTAGACCGGTATGTAGATGCAAGTGGTCTGATAAGAGGTTCGGAGTTCGAAGATCCATATTATTTTACGAAAATGGAACAGTTTAAAACGACATATGCAGATGTAGACCAGTTACGAAAGTATTCATTTTTGATGATGTATGTGGCAGTTATGAACGACAAACTTATAACAGGAGAGAAAGAGATGGTGTTAAGTATCTGGAACCAAATGGCCTTGTTACCAGAGGAATGGCAAGTGTAATGCTGGAGAGATGGTTTAAGAGATACAGACTGTAATGGAAAATGTGCAAAACATATAAGTAAGTAATAAAATACAGGTGATTTACCAGGAAAGCTTATCCGCTGATATAGAGGGAGTGTTACTCTATGACTGAGTTTTAGTTATAGGGTAACACTCCCCTGTTTTTATAAAAATATATGATTGTGCTGTTTTTTGTATAAAATGAATAAAAATAATGTGGAAAACATATTGTTAATTGAAAAAGAGACAAGAACAAGTTAAAATAAATTAAAGAGCATTGTTATTATGATGAAAAAATGAAGATAAATATTGTTACAATTATATAATTTGTAAAACGGAGGAAACGTGTATGAAGAAACGAGTAAAAAGAATTGTTGCAAGCGGTATCATTCTGGCGGGAATTCTGGCCAATGGAGTGGCTGTGAGTGCAGCACCAAAGGCAGAAGAAGCAGAAAATAATAAGCTTCCATTTACTGATGTTTCAGAAACAGATTGGTTCTATTCTGCGGTAGAGAAGATATATGATGGAAAGATTATGCTGGGACCAGAAGATAATAAATTCAGCCCGTATGAGAAGCTTGCGCGTGCACAACTGGCAGTGATCGTACACAGAATGGAAGAAGAGCCGAAGACGGAAGCAGAGACAATATTTGAAGACGTATCCGGTACAGAATGGTATGGAAAACCGGTACTCTGGGCAGCGGAGAATGGAATTGTAACAGGATATGAAAATGGTTACTTTGGTCCGGCAGACCAGATTACGCGAGAGCAGACAGCCGTTATATTGTATCGCTATGCAAAGTACAAAGGTGAGGATGTGTCTGACAGTGCAGATGTTACTTCCTATAAAGATGCAGAAAGCATCCAGCCGTTTGCAAAAGAAGGAATGAACTGGGCTGTGGCAAATGGAATTGTCAAAGGGAAAGATCTGGATGGAGACAGCCAGCCGGAGACACTGGATCCACAGGGCAGTGCAACCAGAGCCGAATGTGCAGTTATGATTCAGCGCTTTATGGATAAGTATCAGGAATAGACAGGATAAGAAGACCCCTTACATCGGTCATGATGTAAGGGATCTTTTTCGTTGTTGAAATATTATCAATCCAGAGACATGAAGTAGAACAGATCTTTATATTCTACGGGTAGCCGTATCCTGAAAACAGAAATAATCCGGCCGGTGTCTGGACTGCGTGTACTCGAACATGATACCGTCAGCATTAAAGGTCTGCCCGGTTACGACCGCAAGACAGTTATAGTCATTCAATTCCAGATATTTTTCGTCTGCGGGAGTGGCACGTTCTACCGTCATCTTCCGTTTGCTTGTGACGATTGGCATATGCAGTGTATGTTCAATATATTCATAGATGGAATCTTCGGCAATTTCCTTTGTAAGCCCCGGTACTAATGATTTGAGAAAGATATTTATATCAAGAATCAGGGCCTTACCATCCAGATAACGGACTCTTTGCAGATAATAGAGTTCACTTCCGGGAGCAAATCCGGTTCTGGCAGATAAACGTTCATCTGCTGTAATTTCGGCAAACTGCAGGACTTCGGTGTGCCGTTTCCTGTGATTACGGATGGCGGATTCTTTGAAAGATTCGATGCCGCCAATGGTAAATGCAGCCTGATCGACCGGCTGGTAGATGATCCGTACGCCCTTTCCGTGCAGGGGCTGGACATAGCCCTGCTCTGTCAGCTCGGAGACGGCGCGCCTTATGGTATTGCGGGAACAGCCATAGACAGTGACCAGTGTATTCTCAGACGGAAGAAAATCCTGATAGTGATATTCATCCGCCTCTATTTTTTGTTTTAAGTCTTTATAGATAGATTCAAATTTTGCCTTCGGCATAATGAAAAAACGCTGCCACTCAAAATATGTTTAAATATACTCAAACACATCGAGAAATTGAAGTCCTCACGAATACTTCTTACTGCTT
>CAKRAT010000028.1 GCA_934295165.1 uncultured Dorea sp.
ACTTTACATGTAGCGTCAACAAAGTTCATCTGTGGTGATCCGATGAATCCGGCTACGAACTGGTTGCATGGATAATCATACAGAGTCTGTGGTGTATCTACCTGCTGAACGACACCTGCGTTCATAACTACGATTCTGGTTCCCAGTGTCATAGCTTCTGTCTGGTCATGTGTTACATAGATGATTGTTGTACCTAATCTCTGGTGTAATTTAGAAATCTCGATACGCATCTGTCCACGGAGTTTTGCATCCAGGTTTGAAAGAGGCTCGTCCATAAGGAATACCTTAGGATTACGAACGATCGCACGTCCCATAGCAACACGCTGTCTCTGTCCACCTGAAAGAGCCTTTGGTTTACGGTCAAGCAGGGCTTCCAGATCAAGGATCTTAGCTGCATCACGAACCATCTTATCAATCTGATCCTTTGGTACTTTTCTTAACTTCAGACCGAATGCCATGTTATCGTATACTGTCATATGTGGATACAGAGCGTAGTTCTGGAATACCATTGCGATATCTCTGTCTTTTGGCTCTACGTCATTGACTACTTTATCACCGATCTTCAGTTCTCCGGAAGTGATGTCTTCCAGACCTGCAACCATACGGAGTGTTGTAGACTTACCACATCCTGATGGTCCTACGAAGATGATGAATTCTTTATCTTCAATCTCAAGATTGAAATCTTTTACTGCTTCATATCCGTTAGGATAAGTTTTATTAATGTGTTTTAATGATAAACTTGCCATTGTTATAATTCCTCCTGATTTATAATCATGATTGTTCCAGTTGTGATCTGTTTCACTCTGTTAAAAAGTATATAAAAAAAGTTCAACCCGGGTAATGCCCAAGTTGAACAATCTTTTTCTGATTTTCTATACAAGTTGACGAATAGCCGGGAAAACTTTGGTCAATCTGCCTGTAATAGTGCCTGGTAGATATCTCTTTTTCCTACACCTCTGTCTTTTGCCACCTGTTTCATTGCAGATTTCTTATCCATGCCCTGTCCAAGATAGAGTTCCATATGCTCTCCGATACTCATTTCTTCCCATCTTGCTTTCTCTTCATTGCGGATCTCTTCCCTGCTCCTGCCTTCGATCACCATGACACACTCACCTTTTGGTTCCTGTACATCATAATATGCCAGCGCATCTTCAATCGTTGTCGCAAATACCGTCTCGTGCTTCTTCGTAAGTTCCCGGCAGATACTGATGCGTCTGTTGCCAAGCGTCTCCTGAAGTGTCTTTAACGTGCGGACCAGTCTGTGTGGTGCTTCGTAGATGACCATTGTTCTGGTCTCATCTTTCAATTCATTCAGAACGGACTGCCTTTCCTTCTTATCCGCCGGGAGAAATGCTTCAAATGCGAATCTCCTCGTTCCAAGTCCGGATATCGTAAGTGCAGTCACACATGCACATGCTCCCGGAACAGCCGTAACTGTGATCCCAGCCTCCTGACACATCTTCACCAGTTCTTCTCCCGGATCAGAGATTCCCGGCATACCGGCATCTGTGATCACTGCGATATCTTCACCATTCTGCAGACGTTCTACAAGCTTGTGCCCTTTTTCAATCTTATTATATTCATGATAGCTGGTCATCGGTGTTTTAATCTCAAAATGATTCAGAAGCTTGATACTGTTCCTGGTATCTTCTGCCGCGATCAGATCCACTTCTTTCAAGATCCGCACCGCCCGGAAGGTCATATCTTCCAGATTTCCTATCGGTGTTGCACATAAGTACAATGTTCCTGCCATCTCTTACTCCTCCATCTTGTGTTTATCCCTGATTCATCCCGTACATTTCAAGCAGTTCTTCTGTATAGCTTCCGTCTTTCTGATATACGATCAGCGGCGGTTCCACCTGCATCCTCGGATTACCACCCTTCATTCCTTCGATCAGAACCATATTTGGCTCTTTATCTACATGCGGATATACCAGCCGCATACGCTTCGGTTCGATTCCATATGCACACATCTTTGTCATGATCTCCGGAAGACGGAATGGTCTGTGAACCATATAGAATCTTCCTTTCACCTTCAATATCTCCGCACTTTCTCTTAAGATATCATCCAGTGTACAAAGTGCCTCATGTCTGGCAATATATAATGCTTCATTTTGATTCTTCAGTCCGTGCTCTCCGATCATGTATGGGGGATTCGTCGTAATAACTCCAAAAGAGGCGGCTCCGAATATGGAAGCTGCCTCCTTGATATCTCCCGTTACAATATCGATTCTCTCTTCCAGTCCGTTATGGCTGACACTACGTCTCGCCATATCTGCACTCTCCTCCTGGATTTCCAGTCCTGTATAATGCAGTCCCGGATATTTTGCTTCCAGAAGAATCGGAAGAATCCCCGTCCCCGTTCCGAGATCCAGTGCTTTTTCATTCTTTTTCACATTTGCGAATGCGGACAAAAGCACAGCATCCATTCCAAAACAGAACCGTCCCGGACTTTGGATGATCTCATATCCTTTAATCTGCAGATCATCCAGTCTTTCATTCGGAAGTAAATTAGTCATCATTTAACTTTGACGCTCCGTTCTTTTCTTCTAATGCCCTCAGTTCCTTCATCTCTTCTTTGGAAAGCCTTACATCTTTCTTCTTACGTCTCGGCTTGAACTTCAACTCTGCTGCCGTATATTCACGGATCTCTTTCTCATCATTATCCAGTGTCACAACAACCTTCACAAGCTGACGGAGTACATTGACAGACTGAACATCTCCTCTTAAACCTTCCGGCGTTGTAACATGGTCTCCATTTGCCGGAAGATGACTGTTCAATTCTTCATAGGTCTCCTCTTCATTCGTCAGACAGCACATCAGTCTTCCACACACACCCGAGATCTTCGTCGGGTTCAGTGAAAGGTTCTGCTCTTTTGCCATCTTGATCGATACCGGTGCGAACTCAGATAAATATGTGTGGCAGCAAAGTGGTCTGCCACAGATACCGATCCCGCCGCGGATCTTCGTCTCGTCACGCACGCCGATCTGTCTCAGTTCGATTCTTGTGCGGAATACACTTGCCAGATCCTTTACCAGTTCACGGAAGTCAATCCGTCCATCCGCAGTGAAATAAAACAACACTTTATTATTGTCAAATGTATACTCTGCATCGATCAGCTTCATCTCAAGACCATGCTTCTGGATCTTTTCCAGACAGATCTTGAATGCTTCTTTTTCTTTTTCTTTATTCTTTTCTTCTTTTTTCTTATCTTCTTCTGTCGCAAGACGGATCACAGATTTTAACGGCTGTGTGATCTTATCATCTTCTACCTCTTTCGGTCCTGTAACTACGGAACCGAACTCCACACCTCTTGCAGTCTCAACGATCACCTTATCTCCGATTTTAATCTCCAGCTTTCCCGGTGAAAAAAAATAAATCTTCCCGGCAGTTCTGAATCTAACGCCTATTACCTTCGTCATATGATTAGTTCTCCTTTATGGTCAGGAACAAAAGCTCCATAACCAGATCGAAGTTAACATTCGCTTTCAGTCTGGCCTTCGCCTTCTCAAGGCTCTCCAGAATCAGTTCGATTCCCTCATAAGAGCTCTTTCTCGCCTGTTCTTTAATATACTGTAACTGGTCTTTGAATACGACCTTGTCAATCTCTTTTGTTGCTTTATATAACAAAACATCTCTGTACCAGATCATAATAATGTCCAGATAGTCTGTAACTTCTAATTTGTACACAGCTATATTCTTAACCGCAGCAACAACCTCACTCAGTTCCATATCATGGATATGCTTCAGAAGCTGTACCGCCTCTTCCCTGATTTCATTAAAATGATCTGAATTCGCCAGCATGATCGCACGTCCCATATTTCCCTGGGCAAATGCTGTACACATCTCTGCCTTGTAATCCGGAATCTCCAGATTCTCCATCAGATACTTCTTGATCAGTGTATCTTTGATGTTACGCAGTTTCAACATAACACATCTGGAATTGATCGTCGGAAGTAATGTCTCCGCATTCTCCGTCAGCAGTAAGAACACTGCGTATGACGGTGGTTCCTCAATCGTCTTTAAGATTGCATTCTGCGCCTGCAGTGTCATCAGATCTGCCTGTGGGATAATGTATACTTTATACGGTCCCTGGTATGGTTTGATATCCACAGTGTTATTCACCTGTGTACGGATATCATCTACACTGATGCTATTCGGCTTCTCATGTGTCACACGGATAATGTCCGGATGGTTTGCACTCTCTGCCTGTTTGCAGGAGTGACACTTTCCACATGGCTCACTCGCCCCGCTCTCACACAAAAGCGTCATGGCGAACAGATTCGCCAGCATCTTCTTGCCGGAACCTCTCTCCCCGTTCAGAATATAGGCATGAGAGACTCTGTTATTCTCCACTGCACTACTGATATATTTTAATATGTCTTTGTGACCAACCACATCTTTAAAGCTTCCCATCTCGTATTACCTCTACTATCTCTTCTTTGCATCGTACTTTATCGTCATTCTGATATCTTCTTGTAATTCCTGCCTCCGCAAGATTCTCTTCTGAGAAATCTTTCTGATCTGCCAGAAATCTTCTGCAGACTTCTTCATATCCCGGGTGCTCCTGCTGCTGTTCCCTTGCGATCGCTCGAATCAGGCGTTCCCCGTCCTCCACTTCGATATAAAGCGGAACCAGATTCTCATTTCCATAATACGCTTTTGTCTTAATATAAGACTCCAGTGTACCGATCATCAGATAATCCATTTCGGACAAATTAATCTGTCCATCATCTATTGTAGCATATTTCCAGTCACCATACACGGTCTGATAGGTACGAAGTTCAATTATTTTTCCCTCTTCACGGTATTTTTCAAGAACTTCATCCGTTACAAAGTGATATTCGACTCCGTTTTTTTCTCCTTCCCGCATCGGTCTGGTCGTATATAAAGTTAATGTCTTAAGTTCCGGCAGTTCTTTTCTGATCTCTTTATAGATCGTATCCTTCCCCGACGAACTTTTTCCCATCATGTAATATATCTTACCCATCTATCCACACCTCTATGCCATCTTCCGACTGAAGACCTTCAATCGCAAAATCATGTTCCTGATACCAGTGAAGAATCTCCACTGCTTCCCTTGAAATCCGTTCTCCCGGAACGATCAGGGGACTGCCCGGTGGATAGAGATATGCATATTCCAGAGAAATACATCCGATGCTGTCTTCGAAACTGCGCTTTTCCGCCTTTCCCGGATTAACGAAATACAGGATATCCTTTAAATCCTCCTCACAGCTCCGGCTCTGCATCGCATCTCTGCGGTTCACAGCTTCTGCAATTGTCCACACTTTTTCAAGTGACGGCTGTCTGCCGGAAAGCGGAAGATCAGTGTCTGTTGCGTCCGTCCGGCTCTGCCGTGTACTTTCCCCACCATTCGGATTATCACCTTCCGGCTGTGGCTTTGTATCAGCTTTCATATCTATTTCTGTATCTATTTCGATCAACGCATCTCTTAATCTGTCCAGTCCTTCCTGCGTATCCCCTGCCGTCGTCATGGCAAGCACATAGGTTCCCGCCAGCATCTCCATCTGCAGATGATATTTATGAAGTAAAATCTCATATAATTCATGACTGGTCATCGGTGCATGTTTTACGGAAATCACAAATTTGGATCTGTCGTACCGGTCCATATTATCTGTCCGTATAATTTTCAGATACTCAAGCTGTTCCAGATCTTTGCGTAACGCATCAATGCGTGCGGCATATTCAGAAAAAATATTTTTATAAAAGATATTTCTACATCTGCTGTCTGATATTGCATCCATCTGCTTTTCAGATGCATCTTCCTGCTCTTCCTGCACATGTTCCTTCTGCGTTTCTTCCAGCAATCCGATACAAGCGTCAATACTTGCCATCAGTATATATGACGGACTGCTGCTCTGCAGCATATCCAGATACCGCTTCACCCTGCTCCGGTTCACCAGCTCTCCATTCACATGTAAAAGTGCCGTCTGTGTCAACGACGGAAGCGTCTTGTGCAGACTGTTGATCACCAGATCCGCACCATATACATTTGCACTCTTTGGAAAATATGGTTCGAATCCGAAATGTGCGCCATGTGCCTCATCCACGATCAGCGGACATCCGGCATCATGTACAATCCCTGCAATTTTTTCAATATCTGACACCACTCCATCATAAGTTGGTGATACAATCATTACCGCACGGATATTCGGATGTATTTCCAGTGCTTTCCGCACATCCTCTGCATCTATCTCCATACTCAGTCCCAGCTCCTTGTCGAACTTCGGGTAGAGATATACCGGATTCAGTTCATTCAGATATACTGCATGATACACAGACTTGTGGCAATTTCTTGCCACAAGTATAGAATCTCCTTTTTTAGTTGTTCCCAGTATTGCACTCAAAATTCCGACCGTACTTCCATTGACGAGAAAATGTGTCTCATCCGCATGATACACTCTTGCCGCTCTTTCCTGTGCTTCTTTCAATATCCCTTCCGCATGATGCAGGTCATCAAAGCCATCGATCTCTGTGATATCGATCCGATACGGGGATATCCCGTTCATCAGATCCAGATTCCTTTTATGGCCCGGCATGTGAAATGCGTAGTAGTCGGAATCACTGTAATTCTTTAGTTTATCAAATATATTATTCATGCGTACATTTTAGCAAAATAAACTTATATTATCAAGCCATAAACTCCCTCAGGATCTGTCGGATCATCTCGTCTTTCGGAAGCTCTTCTGTGAGATCCTGGTCTGCTTGTTTTGAAGATTTCTGGTCTGTAATCTCATCATCCGGCAAGTCCTCCGGAATCGTATCTGCAATACTTTTACTGCCGTTTTCTTCCGTACCTGCAAGCCTCGCCGATGCCCTGGCCAGATTCCCCGCCGTTCCTTTTGCACGTTCCCTTCTCCGGTTCTCCCTCTGCATCCGGACTACACTGTGTCCGGCTTCTGACAGCCTGTTCTCTGTTTCTCCGGTTTCCACGGCTTTCGGTCCTTTAACTTCCGCTTTATTTTCTATCTTACTTTCCGGCACTCCGTTCTCTACTGTTCCGGCTTCTGCCACTCTGACTTTCTGCAGTTCATTTCCCAGTGCCTCTTTACTTTGTACCTCCTGCACATCTGCTTCCTGTTCTCCGTTTCCGGTCATTTCATTCACTGCATGAATCCGGCAGGCACGTTCCTTTTGATTTACCTTTTCATACTTGTGAAGACATACATTTTCCAGATAATCTACCATGTAATTCTTCGCCATCTGCATACAGTAGTTTTCATCCGTTGTCAGATGGAACAGCCACACCAGAATTCCAAGCCCACATCCAACGGCACCCGTCCGCAGCACTACATCTCCCATTCCATAGACCTGGTATGTAATTCCTGCTCCCACAAGACCTGTTACGATCAGAAGTCCGGAACATACCTTCTCCATCCGCTGCAGCGTATGAAGACGTAATCCACATACCTTGTACTCATACAGATATTTATCCACAAATACCCCTACGTTTTCCACCGTGTCACTGATCATACACGCATGTTCGAACTTCGCCCGGACCAGGCGCATCAGCGGATGATTACTCTTGCTCATACTTCCCGCCGCCTCCACCATACGTTTCATCGTCATACTCACGATACACTTGTCCGCCACTCCCATACCCGTCAGAATCCCCATGAGTATGAACAGTAACTTCTTATCCAATAACATTTCCAGCATAATAAAAGCCCTCCTTTTTGATTTGCATTATACTGTAAATCAAAGAGGAGAGCGCCTTAATTCGTTCTTCATGTTCCGCACGGAAAACGGCTCTTTTTGTCATTTTGCGGCATAGTATGCAGCCTTTTGTATCCTGCTATTCATTCCGAATGTTTAAATCATTGGAAGTAATTCCTTCATAAGCCTTACACTATGGGCAATTGCCTTCTTCTCGAATGTCGGATAGTCCATTGTTGCACTGTTGTCAGCTTTGTCCGAAATAGCACGAATGATGACATACGAAACTTTGTTCAGGTACGCTGCCTGAGCGATTCCCGCACCTTCCATTTCTACACACATTGGATGAAATAATGATACAATCTTTTCTTTTACTTCTTTATCGGAAATGAACTGATCCCCGCTCGCCACTCTTCCGGTAAATGTATGAATATCCGGATTCGCTTTCTCATTGGCCGCTACAGCCTTCTTCACCAGCGCTTCATCTGCCGGGAACGACAGCGTATCCATTCTTGGAATCTGTCCTGCCGGATCACCGAATATAGTTGCATCCATATCATGATGCAGGGCATCTGTGGAAATGACCATATCCCCGATATCGATCTGTGCATCAAGAGAGCCCGCAATACCTGTATTGATCAATGTATCTACACCAAATTTATCTACCAGGATCTGTGCACAGATTCCCGCATTCACCTTGCCGATTCCACTTCTTACGATGACAACATCTTTTCCGCCAAGTGTTCCTTTGCAGAATACCATACCAGCCTGCTCTACTGTCTCCTCGATCTGCATATCCTTTTTCAACTCTGCAACTTCTTCTTCCATTGCGCCGATAATACCTATCATATATAAATCCTCCTGTAATTCATTTCAAATTCTTCATGTAAATAAAAGAGCTGGAATATATCTACCCCAAACTTACCTATGCCTTATTATAGACGATAGGAAAATGGATTTCAACCAACGAAATGTGTGGATAATTTAACGTTTTTCTGTTATAATCGGGAAGTATGACAGTACACAGAAATCCTCTTTGTTTCTGTCAATTGAAACTAATCATGTAAGAATATTATCAGGAGGTAATAGATATGGATTACAAACCAACGGGAGTCTGTTCACGTCTCATTCACGTTGAACTCGACGGAGATAAAATTGTAAATGTAGAATTCGTAGGCGGATGCGCCGGTAATACATCCGGAATCAGCAGCCTCGTAAAAGGAATGGATGCTCACGAAGTCATCAAACGTCTGGAAGGAACCAAATGTGGTGCAAGACCAACATCCTGCCCTGACCAGTTATCCAAAGCTTTAAAACAGGCACTGGGTGAATAATTATTCGATTTTATATCAACTCTATACTAACACAAGAGAAAAAGGATACTCGTCCCCCGAACGGAGGATCTGTATCCTTTCTTAGGTAAAAATAGTAACTTTTTATAATTTTCTTTTTTATTGTCTGCATCGCTTTCGGAAAAAACTACATTTACAAGTTACAAATTATTATTGTTTAACAGTTACATTACTTATTAAATTTTTAATTTGCTCTCGTAGTTTGGTATTATCGCATTACTTATCGAAGATATAATTATTATGGATACTTGATTTATGGTATGTAAAATCTTATTTGCTTTGTCTTTTATCCTATATGGATTATATTCTTTAAATTTGCCTCTAATTTTTCGTTTCCGTCCATTTTTGCGTGCATTAAACTTTATAATATGTGTATTTCCGTCCTCTGGTTTTACTTTAAAATTTCATCTTAAACGTTGTTGATTTGTCTGTTCTCTTCTTTAGTTGTTGATCCTTTTTGACTTGAAGGATTTTAGTCGATGTAGATACCGTCGGTAAATGAACTGCTCATGTCACTGTTGGCAACGTGGGTACAACGAACACGGTAATAATATCCACCTTCTACGTAAAGCGTCCGATTGGATGTCACACGGTTCGTGTCATGACTTTCTTTTTTCCATCCATCGTAGGTTGTCCATTTTGTATCTTCCTCTTTGGCTCTTTCTACGACTACGCCTATTTGTACACTATCTACTACCTGTCTTGCAATTGTTGTTCCACCAGCATAAATCTTGCCTTCTCCTAATTTGGTGCACTTGGAATACCCCGTCATCAAATCTTTTCCTCTAGTAATCTTGGTGTCATAGCCAATGGATTCTTCATCATGTGTTAATTCCGAACCATCAATTACTTTTGTTCCGGCTGCTTTTGTCTCCTGTACGGACATCATTGACAGTCCGCCAATCAACATTACAGTTAGACACATAGACACTAATCTCCTTTTCATATTCCACCTCCATTCTTTTCTGTTTTGTTTCCCTCATATATTAATACACATAATTATTCAAAAACTGTCGCATTTAATTTGGAAAAATCAAATTTTTTAATATTATTTTAAAATCACTTTCTTCCATTGTCCCACTCAATAAATATTCTATATCATTATATTTAAATTTTGCGACGCATCCCGGTTCTTTTTCTTTTTTTATTTTATATACTGCAATATCAATTTTGCAATCATCAACTATTTCTGTATACTCTTTTTCTATCGCATCTTCAAAATCTGCTCCCCACGAATTTTCTCTATATGGTATATTAATAATATATGCCACCGTCTTCTCATTAAGCGTATAATACAATTCTGCAACTTGTTTTTCTTTATCTAATTCCATTGTATCAAATTGCATGCCTTTTAAATTTGAAGATAACTTAACCACATCTATATTAAATGCATCATATATTTCTTGATATGCTTGCTCCTCATCCTCACTATCTACCGTCTTTATCTTCTTTCCCGTTGCAGATTTTTCCACATCTCTATTCCCCACAGCCTGTGTCATCATCCGCACAACTCTCTCCGGACCACCCATACTGGTAATCCCCATTGCCATCACGCAGACGATAACTGCTGCCAGTGCCAGATATAATTTCAGCGGTTTCTTGCGGTGACGTTTCTTCTTTTCCTTATTCTCGCCAACCGCCGGTTCGCTTTGTCCGATCTCAGCTTTCATCATCTTCCGTCCAAGTTCGAGAGCTTTTCTGTCTTCTTCAGACAGATGATTAACTGCTTCTTCTCTTTCTTTGGCTTCTCTTTCCGCCTGCTCCTGCTGATACACTCTGATCTGCTCTTTTACTCTTGCGAGGACTGCCTCCTTCGTCCCTTCTGGTACAATAAGACTTGTGTCATTTTCCAGAAATTCTTCTTCCTCTCTGGCAATCTCTTCAAATTCTCTGGCAATGCATTCTTTAAATTCATCTTTCTTATCATTCATTTTTGCTAACCTCAAATTTTTTGTCTGATCTATAAATTTCTCCTTAGTTTTGCCACTTGACCTATTTCTTTCAGAAAGTATAATATAGATATAATCTTTATTATATTTATGGTTTCGAAAATAATACATATTCAAAGTCTGGAGGTAATTATGAAACGTATTATCTTAACCGGTGGCGGCACTGCCGGGCATGTTACACCGAACATTGCTCTTCTGCCACGCCTGAAAGAATTAAACTATGATATTCACTATATAGGTTCTTATAACGGAATTGAAAAAGAACTGATTGAACAGTTCGGTATTCCGTATCACGGAATCTCAACCGGTAAGCTCCGCCGCTATTTCAGCGTGCAGAATTTTACAGATCCGTTCCGTGTGATCAAAGGACTCGGCGAAGCAAAAAAACTTGTCAAAATTCTACATCCTGATGTGATCTTTTCCAAAGGTGGCTTCGTATCCGTTCCTGTTGTTCTTGCCGGTAAAAGCCGTCATGTTCCAACAATCATTCACGAGTCAGACATGACACCGGGCCTTGCTAATAAGATTTCTATGCCATCGGCATCAAAAATCTGCTGTAATTTTCCGGAAACCATTGAGCATCTTCCTGCTGGAAAGGCTGTTCTCACAGGTTCTCCAATCCGTCAGGAACTGTTATCCGGTGATAAATATAAGGCATTGGAATTCTTACACTTCACGCAGGACAAACCAGTAATCATGGTAGTCGGCGGAAGTCTTGGTTCCGTTGCAGTCAATGATGCTGTCCGCAGTGTTCTTCCTGAACTGCTTCAGTCTTTCCAGGTTGTGCACCTCTGCGGCAAAGGCAAAATCGACGAATCTTTGAAAGACCTGGAAGGTTATGCACAGTTCGAATATATCAAAGACGAACTGAAAGATCTCTTCGCTCTGACTGATCTTGTTATCTCAAGAGCCGGAGCCAATGCAATCTGTGAACTCCTTGCACTGCATAAACCGAATCTTCTGATTCCGCTTTCTGCTAACGCAAGCCGTGGAGACCAGATTTTAAATGCACGTTCTTTTGAACGCCAGGGATACAGTGTTGTGCTGGAAGAAGAAGAACTCAATCATGATGTCCTTCTTAATGCGATCACGAATCTTTACCAGAACCGTGAGACCTATATTCAGGCAATGAAGAATTCTCCTCAGCAGAATTCGATCGACACGATCATCGATCTGATTGAAGCTGCTGCCAGACATTAACTAACATAACACACCGTAAGAATCTGTCTCCGGCAGTTTCTTACGAACACATACGATTATGATAAAAAACAGGTGGTTGTACATCCCACCTGTTTTTTCTATATATCGTGTAAGCGGTCATACTGATCTTTATACCTTTTTATCATCCATTTTCTTGCTCTTTTTAACATACCTTCTAAGGCATATAATGTGATACCCCTCTTCTTCGCAACTTCTTTCTGCTGAACATCTCCATAATAAACAAGGACTACCGCTTCATACCACCTGACATTCTTCTGATACAATTCCTGAAAGATATCAATTCCAAGTTCACGGAAACACTGTGCTTTGATCATTGCGATCACCCGTTCTTCTGAGCTGTCATCAATTAATGCTATTGGGTATTTATCGTCCGACATCGTAACTTCTGTCAGTGGAACTTCCCGCTTGTGATCTCTTACATAATTCATGGCTCTGTATCTTGCAAGCATAAGCATTCTCGTCCTGATCTGCTGTTTTGATTCATTTCCACACTGAACAAATGCTGTGAAAAAGGCATCCTGAGCAATCTCTTCTGCTACGTGATGGTTTCCAGAGTATTTTAGTGCCTCTCTGTATACAGCATCAAAATATTCGCTATATGCATCCACAAAGGCATTTCCCTCTGTAAACTCTCTTCCCACTTTACTCTCCTATCTTTTATCTACTGAATTTTCGATAAAACATCTTCTTTCTCTTCTTCTGTCAGTTCATGCATTGTCCATCCAAGACCTACTTTATCATCCTTATGTCTCGGAATCATATGTACATGATAATGGAATACCGTCTGTCCTGCAGCTTCACCATTATTCTGGACAATATTATATCCGTCACAATCTAAAGCCTTGGTAAGCTTCGTGATCATCTTCTTTGCAAGTATCATAGATTTTCCTGCAAGCTCATCATCCAGTTCATACAAATTGGCATAATGCTCTTTCGGCAAGATCAGAGCATGTCCTTTTGCTGCCGGATTTGCATCCAGAATGACACGGAAATCTTCATCTTCATACACAGTAGCTGTTGGAATGTCTCCGTTAGCAAGTTTGCAAAAAATACAATTATCATCTTTCATAATCTTATCCTTCTTTCTCTGAAAATTTATGATTGATTATTTAAACCGCCAATGCTAAACTGATACCTCAGAAAGGGGCGGTAGTTATTATGTTATCATCGACAGACTATGACAAATTACAACAGATTATGCAGGAAAATCCTGAGAACAAAGAACTTTTCAGTAAACTTTTGAAATCTCATCAAATGGAGATCAGTACCATCAGTCACGAAATCCGTAATCCTCTGACTCTTGTTTACAGTACTCTCCAGCTTATTGAATCACAGCATCCTGAAGTACTCGGGTTTGCTCATTGGACCGAACTTCATCAGGATATCGAATATATGAAATCACTTCTGGAAGACTTGTCTTCCTACAACAATGGAGAACGTCTGGAATTTACCTCTGTAAGTACGAGTACATATTTCCGCAGAATTGCATTATCTTTTGCTGCTTCCATTGTCGGTACGGATGTTGAATTTACTTCCTCTATTCCCGAAAATCTTCCGAAAATATCTGTAGACCCTTTAAAACTCCGTCAGGCAATTTTGAATCTTTTACGCAATGCATATGATGCATTAAATTGTGATGCATTGAACAAAAAAGCTTCTGATTTCCAGAAGCCATCCATTACATTCTCTGTCAATATCTCTACAGATTATCTGCAGATTGAGATCAAAGACAACGGATGTGGTATTACTGCCGAAGATCAGAAGACCATATTTGAGCCATTTGTTACTCACAAAGCAGACGGCACCGGTCTCGGACTTGCAATCACACGCCGGATTATTCACGCTCATCACGGAACAGTCACGCTCGACTCCACCTTACATGTCGGAACGGTATTTACTCTTACCCTTCCGATACAGTAGTACTCCCATCAGAAATCCTGCTGCAAGGCCGCCAATATGTGCCATATTATCTACACCGCCACTTGTAAATCCATAATACAGTGTCAGTGCAACCATAAACGCCAAGCCTCTGCCGGATATCTCTCCGATACGCCCACGGTTACGGATTGCCACATACAAAAGTGCTCCTATTATTCCAAAAATCGCTCCGGATGCTCCCGCTGACACGGCCATGTTTCCTGTCTGTATGTCCCACCATGCAGACAGAACATTTCCTGCAAGGCCACTTACAAAATATATAACAAGAAACTTTATCTTCCCTATATCAAGTTCCAGATTCCATCCCATTGCTACAAGAACAACCATATTATTGAAAAGATGATCATACCCAAAATGAAGAAACATACTCGTAAATAACCGGTAATACTCTCCATTTTCAATCATGTATGGAACATACATTGCTCCGTGCTGTAACATAAATCTGCCATCCTCAGTCATTCCCATAAAAGACAATACCAGAAAAACTATTACATTCACAACTGCCAGCAGCACAGTACACGGTGCTTTTATTGTGTTCTTGTTCATTTTATATAATCCGTTACCTTTCGATATATTCATTTTCTGTCTCTTTTAGTATAACATAGATTACTCGAATTCTTAATCCTTTTTATTCATTATTCTTAAATTTTATTCATTTCCGTATTCAATAATATCCTCCGCCTCGGAGTTATTCTGGTGTATGTATAGTTATTTCAAAAGTTTTTTGTGATAACTATATTATACAACAATTCTCCGATATTATAATTCCTCTTCTTCAATATGTAGTCCATCCCAGTCACCCCACTTGGATTTTTTATGTTTATTCAGAAAGCGTTTTACCGGAAGCCACAAATTATCTGTTTCTCTCATGATTGAACCGCCCATTTCCAGCTCTGTAATCCAGTCGTGCTCTTCTGTGTCATAATATGATGTTTGTCCTCTTTTTTCTTCTAACAGTTCATCTATCATTGTTTTTCTTACTGGTTTTTCCATATCCTTTTCTTCTCTTTCTCCGCATTCTGCAATTAATTTTTCCAGGCTGTAATTTTCGGCCATTGTTCCTTTATGCAGCAAAAATGTCAGTCGGACACACTCTTCTTCCTGATAATCCGCAACTTTTACCATATATTCTGTCAGCACATGAAACTTTTCCCATATATCCTGTTTTGCCGGTGGATAATAGCAGAAAAAGAAATGTCCCTCTTCATAAAATATATATTCCGGATCCAGCAAAATACAATGAATATCCAACAGATATTTTTCTGTTTCCTTTAATGCATTCCCCAGTTGCTCCATAAACTGCCGTATATCTTCTGCCTTTAATTTTGCCCTTGCATACATCGCCTGCATTGATACTTTTCCACTCACGTCGTAATCATAATAACTGCTGCCATTGATTCCTCTTCCTGCTACTTTAAGTAACCCTTCCAGTGAATTCGCTTTTAACATTTTCATCTGATAATCTTCTTTATACAATTCATGTTCTTCTATCGTTATTTTTCGTTCCATTCTTCCGTCTCCATCTTCATTTCTTTATCCTTCGGATATCACGTATGTGCTTCTCCGGATGCGTCACTGCCGCACTACTTTTCACCGTAAAAGCCATCCGTTTTCTTTTTGCAGTTGCCGACACTTTAATTTCCTCTTCTTCAACAGAACTCGTAACCCTGATCCCCGAAAATAAAATGCATTTTCTTCCAGTCCGTTCTTGGAACAGCGTATTTAAATCACTTTCACTGATTCCCTCTTTTTCTCTTGCTTTAGTACTTCCTACGACTGCTGTTTCATATACCACGCCTGCAATAATATTCTTGTCATGATAATAAAAACATGCCAGCACACAGCCCATAATAAGAAATAAAATCATCGGCATCAGGAAAGACATCTCCACGGTAAAACTTCCATTCTTATAATTCTTTTTTCTATATATTTTAGTCTGCTTCATACACTTTTCTTCTATCTGCCACATCTTATAAGCCTCCTATACATATCCCGAGCAGATAGCCCACTGTCAGAAAAGGATAAAACGGAACTGTCAGCCTGGTGTTTTTCCGTCTTATTACAAGACAGAAAAGTGTCATCACTGCCAGAATAAAAAAAGATGTCGTAAGAACCTCCAGAAGCCCCCATATTCCAAGATAAATACCAAGAATCAATATTGCCAGACTGTCTCCATATCCAATCGCCTCCTGTGTGAATCTGCTCATTCCCAGAAACAATATACCGGTCAATCCGCCTATTAATGACAACCGCCAGTCCACCGCCTTTGTCACAGCCTGATAAATAATGCTCCCTGCCATACACATCATTAATATATCTCCCGGTACTTTTCTGATTTTACAATCCATAACTGAAAGCCCGGTCAGTACTCCCATTGCTATTACCCTGCTTATTGTCCACACCTTGAACACACTCCCTTTCCTGCCGCTTCCGACACCGGTATTGCGTAAATTGTCCGTTTTAATCCACTGCAAGATAACGAACTGTGATACCGGTCTCCTGAATTTGTAATATATACATTTCCTGTATTTTCTTTCATGCAATGTTCACACGGATAATATTTTCCTCCGCTTTCATTTCGAAGTCCATCTATGTTATTCATATGTGTTATCCTGATTGACAGATCCAGATGTGAGCAATGATAATCTTTGTGATATACAAGCCCATTTTCTGCCACATAAACTATATCGTTATCCATATCCGGCAATCCTTCTTTTTCATATCCGCTCCATGCCTTTATCTTCATTGTTTCACAACAATTAACCGATGCAATCCCGAACATTGGTACCGGAATTTTCACCTGATATTCTGCTTTCAATTTCCCGATTCCTGTCTGTACAGACATCCGCGAACCACTACAATCAATTCCTTTGCTTCCACCAACTATAATACTTCTTGCTATCCTGTCCTCACCAATTGCATATACAACATCATTTTCTATCCGCAGCGGCATTAATAACTGTGTAACACAGGTTTCCTGTGCCGCTTTCTTTCCTGCATATTGCAGACCACTTCGTACTGCCGTGTGTACTGCCATCATTTCCATCAAATATAGCAAAGTTATTACTGCCAGAAAAAATACCGGTACTGCAACAGCTGCCTCCACCGTAACACTTCCTTTTCTTTTATTACACAATAATTGAAATGACAGTTTTGAGGTGGATAAAGATACCCTTTCAGATTCTAAATGATAGATAGGTTGTGAGGGGGAGATTAAATATTGTCTCATTTTGCGAATCCTTCTCCTTTCTTTTGCTTATTATATTTTCGGAATTTTTCTCGATACCTGAAAGGGCATCTTTATCCACCTCATACTATTATTGATAACCATAATACGTCTGATATTTATACTGTATTCCTCTTCTTAACTTACACACCGAACTCACTTCCATTCTTCCGGCACAGTAATCGATCCGAAATGACGGTTGACCGTATATACTCTGCATATTCTTCTCAATGATCCCCATTGCCCGCATAGATACTGTTTCTTTTCCTTCCAGAAATAACAACATCCGTATATAGTCCTTATATCCAATACCGCCTTCTATATCTGCTCCGCCGCCAATATCTTCTTCTGTTCCGAGTTTCATAAGGCCCGGCAATGACAATTGCCAGCTTGTATCATCTTTTACGATAGCTGCCTTTTTCCCGTTTAACAGCGTCCTCACATCCATGACCGATTCTCCATATGCCCATGCCAGCAGAATTCCCTGTGCTGCCGCTTCTGTAATAGCCGGTACTGACAGAAGAGTACATAATGTTCCTGCCGCAGCCCTGGCTTCTGCCTGTTTCACACTGTTCGTCTGAAGATAAATATAATTCGGTACAAATCTTAACAACACCAGCTTTTTTGCAACCGATTCGAGATTTTCTTTGTCACTTTCTTTTCCCGCCAGAATATATTCCACCTCATAATCCAGACTTCCGCCTTTCGGATCATCCGAAAATGTCACAAAATGCTCCAGAACATATTCACCCATCATCACAGTACTTAATCTTCCTTCTTCTGCTTCCACATCTTCAAATGTTCCATGTCCTCTTTCATTTTCTCTGTTCTCCGGCATATCGCTCCGATCAAGCTGTTTCTCTGACACTTGTTTTCCTTCCGGCATCACCAGATCTAAAAGCGGCGAATGCTTCAGCAGCGCTATATGTTCCATTGGATTTTCCTCACTAGGAAGTTCCATGTCCTGTTCTCCCAAAAGTTCTTCCAGATAATCTGTCTGCGTTTTTTCCTCTTCCATAAATTCATCCGCCCGCTGTTCCTGATTTTTCCAGAGAGACGTACTTCCCAGATATTTATCCGCCCACGAGATTCCGTATTTATGTTTCATATATTTCCCAACCTGATCCATAAACAGTTCCCCGTTTTTATCCGTGAGAAGTTGTATTCTTGTTATCTCATTTTCCATATCTGCTCCATAATAAGATAACCTGTCCAATATATTCTGTTCGCTGTATCTCCCGGTCTCATATCCGGCTTCTATTGCAAACACATCATAATTTTCCAGCAATTCTTTCTGATACTCAGCAAATACACATTCTATCGAGCGGTTCATATCCGCTCTTCTATAATTTTTCGCCATCTGAATTGATGCACTTTCCATTAATGCCAGAACGAGCGAAAGAAATAAGACAAATATCAATGTCAGATATACTGTAACTTCTCCATTTACATAATCAGATGTTCTCTTTCGGACTCCCTTACATTTTAGATTCCGGAACTTTCGCTGGTAATCTTTTCGAATATTGTCTGTACCAGACTGGTGAGCTGTGATTTGAAAATGATAACAAGTCCGATCAAAACCACCAAAATCAATATCACTTCTACCACTCCGATCCCACGATCGTCTCTTAATACCTTTAATGCATATCGAATTCTCCACATACTGTATTCCCCTTTCCGAATCTTCTTCCCGTCTATATCTGCAATGTTAAAAATGCCGGTACAATCACAATGATCAATACCACCGTCAGCATCAAAAACATTGGCAAAAGCAATTTTGTCCCTGCCTCTTCACCAAGTTTTCTGGCTTGTGTCTTTCGTTCTTCAAATGCCTGGATTGCTTCCATTTTCAGCAGATCTGTCAGTCCTTTGGTTCCTCTTCTCAGGTTCTGTGATAACAATGCCCCAAACCGTATATACATCTGTACATCACACCTTCTCCCAAAATTTTCATAACCTTCTGCTTCCGTTACTCCACTGTCCATCTCATGACATGTCTGTATCATCTCCTCATATGCGTATCGCTCATTTCCTTCTGTTCTCTCCCGCATATATCCTTCCGCCACTTTTCTCCATGCCCGCTTTACCGTCATTCCGGCACCCAGATATAACGTCAGTTTATTAATAATTTCCGGATAATCTCTGATCATCTGCTTCTTTTTTTCTTCCCGTTCTTTTTTCTCATTTTGTTTTTTCAAGGCAAATAGAAGTATTCCTATTATTCCCCCCATTGCCATTACCACAATTCCACGATTGTTAAATGGATAATAATAATAAAGATTATTTTCTCCAAGTTTTTTCGGAAGAACTAACATTTTCTTTTCTGGTTCTTTTGCATCCGCTTTTTCTAATTTTTCTTCTACATTTCTTTGTATCTTTGCACCTCCACTCAGCTTCTTCGGATAGACACAGACTACACACTGATACAAAGCCTGCTCTTTTTCATTCTCCGTATAGGTCAGCACCGCATTCAGTTTTACAAGAGTGCCTCTTTTCTTAATATTCTTTTCCTGTAATTCCCCTTTTACATTCATCACATCATACCGGTTCAGTTCCCAGGAGACCGCTATTGGTTCTCCCGGGATCTCTGTAACCAGATTCAGGCTGTGCTCCACATGATCCGATGTCTGGTTTTCTCCTAATATCAGCTTATCCATCCGGCGGATAGTCCTTTCAAACAAGTCCTGTATCTCTACACCAGAATACTGCCGTTCCGATACTTTTACCTGTGTTTTCACTTTTTTCTTATGATTTTCTACTTTTACATCCAGTTCTTCCGTCCTTGTTCCTTTTCCGTAATCATTCCTCTCAATGAATGGATGAATCTGTGTTGTGGAATGCAAAATGTCTGCTCCCGTCAGTAAGCTTCCGAATATCACAATCACACTGGCAGCCAGTACTATACGTCGATTCTCAATATTCTTATTCCCAGATAATATGCGCCTGCGTAAATTCCAAGACATACTGTCATCACTCCAATTCCTGCTATATTGCCATATAATCCATCCATAAATTCCGGAAAACTAAGTGACATATACCCGATAATCCCATACGGCACTGCCGACATAATCTGAAATTCATATTTTTTTGCGGCAAGCATTGTTTCAATCTCTCGTTTTACTACAATCTTATCTCTGATTTGATTCGTTGTATTACGAATGATATCAATCATATCTCCACCGCTTTTCTTTGCTGTTACAAATACTGTTACAAAGTTTTTCACATCCTCCGATGGAACCTGTTCCGCAAATTCTTCCAATACTTGTTCCACCGGTATGTGTATCCGCAGTTTTCTCGTAATAATCCGCAATTCTTTTGAAATTCTTGTTTCTTCCGAATACAGAATCTTAAGTTCTTTCTGTGTTTCATAAAACGCATTTTCCACCGAATATCCGGTATTAAGTGCTGCTGACAAAGACTGTATCATCTCCTGGAATTGCTTTTGAAATTCCTGTTCCTTCTTTTTTCTTTCTTCCTCCAGAAATTCTCTGTACAGCCATATTCCCGGTGGGATTAAAAATATTACCGCCCAGATATTCCGGTAATAAAGCCATGCTGTAATCCCCAGAATTATCGTCATTTTTATCCCTGCTGCTCCCCGCTCTTTAAATGTGATATCCTGCTGCCACAAGCTTTTCGCAGTGATAAAGTTCCGCAGTTTTTTTCCACTCTCCGTTGATCTTATCTTCATCACTAATTTTTTTACATTTTTCATCCTTTGTTACATTTTCCGCCTCCTTATGGATTTCTTCGTAGCGGTACAATGGCTGCAAATGGATTTCCTGACTCCAATATCCCAGAACTTCTGTCACCTCCAGTACCTTTCTACTTTTGTCCCTGAGCCTCCCAAGATGTACGATGATATCCAGACCGGATGCAATCTGCCTTTGAATTGCAGGAAGTGGAAGATCCATCCCCATCAATACCATAGTTTCCAGACGGCTTAACATATCCCTGGGACTATTTGCATGTCCGGTGCTGAGACTTCCGTCATGCCCCGTATTAAGTGCCTGAAGCATATCAATTGCTTCCGCCGAGCGCACTTCCCCTACGATGATCCTGTCCGGTCTCATACGAAGTGCCGACTTGATCAGATCCCGAATCGTAACTTCTCCGGTCCCTTCTACATTTGCATTTCTTGCTTCCAGCTTTACCAGATTCTTTACATTTTGAATTTGAAGTTCCGCATTGTCTTCGATCGTTATGATGCGTTCATTTTTTGGTATATATTGCGATAGTGCATTCAAGAAAGTGGTTTTCCCTGATCCGGTTCCCCCACTGATGAATATATTGTATCCGGCGGCCACTAATGCGGCCAGAAAGCCTGATACTTCTGAATTGATTGACTGCCATTCCATCAGTTTTTTCATTGTAATTGCTTCTTTTGCAAATTTTCGAATTGTAACGATCGGTCCGTTTATTGCGACCGGCGGAAGTACAACGTTGACTCGTGAGCCATCTGCCAGTCTGGCATCTACAATCGGTGATGCCTCATTTACCAGTCTGTTTGATCCTGCCACAATTTGCTGGATTACATCCTCCAGTTTGTCCCTGGATAAGAATCTTTTATCCGACTGAAATATTCTTCCTGATTTTTCGATAAATATATTCTGCGTCCCGTTGATCATAATCTCTGTAATCTCATCGTCTTCCAGAAATTCCTGCAACAGATCTAATTTCCGGAATGCATTGAAAAGTTCTTTTCCAAGCATTGTTTTCTGATCCAACGGCAGATATTCTTCCTGTGAAACCTCCTGAAGTACTTCATAGATCAACTCTGTCAGCTCTTCATCCTCCATATCCCTTGTCATATCCATTCTGGCAAGAATCCTTGCATGGAGCTGCTCTGCTTCTATCATTCTTCTCATCCTTCCAGCTCTTTTTTTATCATCTTCTGTCTTACATCATCATAGCCCATCAGATGTAATTCTTCTTCAAACTGGAATAATTTTGCCTTCGCCGCCTCCTCTTTTATTACTGCTACATGTACTTCTGTACACATTCTCAAAAGTTCGTATACACCACGGATTCCTTCGTCAATATCAATTATCAGCACTTCGTATATACTCTGATCTGCGACCTGCTCCACAAAGTCTGTCCACTCATCAATTTCTACTGCCTTCAGATCTTCCGACATCCGCATAGGCAGAAGACAATCAAGCTGTCCCATATGTTTTACCATACCCGCAAGAGCTGCTCTTAAGCGCTTCTTTTCTTGTCTGGAATAATAAAGTGCATCCGCTATCGTCTGTCCTGTCTCCGGAAAATGCCCCCCAATGCCTCCGTATATTTCAAGATTCAAATACAATACATTGTACGTCCTTGCCAGTTCTTTTCCCAGACTTAATGCATAGCTGGTCTTTTTACTTCTATGCACCGGGGAAAATATTCCTATGATCCGAACCTTCTGTTTCTTCGCTGTCCTTAGAAAAAATCTTTCCGATTCTCCGGACTGCATACACTGTTCGATCACCGCTTCTATAATGGCTTCTCCGGACTGGTACTTGTTAATAAGTTTCTCATGCATCTCATGTGCTGCATCTTCTGACTGTGCCAGAACAAACACACTCCCGGCCTTTACTTTCTTTCTGTCTTCGATCGGGTATCCGCTTCCGATCAACAGAATATCAATCGGAGATTCCTCCTGTAAGTTTAAAGCCTGTGCAACACTGTTACACACATGTACGCCAAGCGCCAGCTTCTGCGTCTTCATAAAAAATCCCGCAAGTGCCGCTGCGTATCTTTCTTCCTGGTCGCAAATCACCAGATTTCTGCTTACCACATACTATCCCTCCTTCAATGCTTTTACAAAAAGTCTGAAACGTCTGCCGATACGGCATTGAATTACTTCTTGAATTTTTTGAATCTAACAATTAGAACTACAAATCAGATACAAGCTACTTCGTAACTTGTAGGCTGATTATATACTGGAAGTCTGGCATTTGTCTATGCCCTTTTTGAAACTTTTTAATCTTTGTGCAATGTTTACATAATCTGATAAAAAGTTATGCCATAAAGCAGGGCAACCCCAGGAAATCCAAGGGTTCCGGATGTCAAAAAAGTTATCGGATTCATGCCAACACAGGCTGAAATCCCCTGCCCGTCAAGAAATTCGTTTACAAAAAATATGATTGCCAGCCCAATTATCCCCCGAATCAAAAAATTTATAATGATTTTTGTTCCCCATTTTTTCATATTTTTCTCTTTATATTTCTTTATTTTTTTAATTATATGTCTACCGGTATCACTCTTATACCCTTAATATCTGACAAATAATTTCATGTACAAAAACAGGTTTGAGAACTTTTACATTCCCAAACCTGTTCCATAATCTCTGATATGATTTTTATTTTATAAAGAGATCTTAATTTCCCGTTCTGTATGGTGATATTGATGATAATTCACCCCTGCAGAATCAAACATCTTCATGGAAGCCATCACAGACGCAGTACCTTCATACTTGTTGCTATCGTAGATAACCTCTTTGATCCCACTTTGGATAATCGCCTTTGCACATTCATTACATGGAAAAAGGGATACATATAATTTTGCTCCTTCAAGACTTCCGCCGCGGTAATTTAAAATCGCATTCAGTTCACTGTGGACGGTATATACATACTTTGTCTCCAGCGGATCATTCCCTTCTCTTGCCCATGGAAATACATCATCCGAGCAGCCGCTTGGAAGCCCATTATATCCCATTGACAAAATCTTGTTATCCTGACTGACAATACAACATCCTACCTGTGTATTTGGATCTTTGGAACGCATTCCAGAAAGTTTTGCAACTCCCATAAAATATTCATCCCAGCTGATATAATCCGTTCTTTTATCTCCCATAAGTTGACACCCCGCTGCTATTTTGTTCCGAAAATACGGTCTCCTGCATCTCCCAGACCCGGAACAATATATTTATGTTCATTCAGATGATCATCCAGGGCACCGATATAGATATCTACATCCGGGTGTTCTTCCTGGAGACGTTTTACACCTTCCGGTGCTGCAATAATACACATAAAGCGCATATGTTTTACACCTTTGTCTTTCAGCATCTGAAGTGCTGCCGCACAGGATCCGCCTGTTGCAAGCATTGGATCTACAACAAATACTTCTCTTTCATCACAGTCTGACGGAAGTTTGCAATAATATTCTACTGGTTCGTATGTGTCCGGATCTCTGTAGAGACCAATGTGGCCAATCTTTGCAGACGGAATCATATTCAGCATTCCGTCAACCATTCCGAGTCCTGCCCTTAAGATTGGCACTACAGCGAGCTTTTTGCCGCTTAATTCCTTTCCTACCATCTCGCAGATTGGTGTCTTTATCTTGACATCTTCCAGTTTCAGATCTCTTGTCGATTCATAACACATTAATGATGCGATCTCCCCAACGATCTCCCTGAATTCTTTCGATCCTACCTCTTCGTTTCTGATGTAGTTGATTTTGTGCTGAATCAACGGGTGATCCATAACCTGTACTTTTGACATGTTTCTCCTCCTTGTTGTGAAATGATTTTATACCAATTTTTCTATATGATGTCCTGCAGCTTTCAGAAGGCGGTTCATAATTGCACTTCCGATTCCTGCAGTATCAAACGACTCGCTGTAGATATAATCTACCTGGTCATCATCAAACTCTCTTAAAATCCTGAACAGATTCGCAGCAATGGTTGTTTCGTCCTCTCTGGTTCCGATGCATTTTACATCTCCGGATCTATATTCTGCTACTGTCTCTTCTGTTCCGATAATGCCGACCTTATAGCCTGCGTCAGACTTTTCTTTGGCACGTTTATTGATCTCTGCCGTCACTTTTTCCAACGGTCCCTCTATAATGGTCAGATCTGCTTTTGGAGCATAATGACGGTACTTCATTCCCGGTGCTTTCGGTACCTGTTTGCTGTCCGGCTTAATCAGTGTCCTGTCAATTGTGACTTTCCCGATTACTTCTTCAAACATCTCTTTCGTGATTGCTCCCGGTCTTAAGATCATCGGCGGTTCCACCGTCACGTCCAAAATCGTAGATTCCACTCCGATCTGCACTGCGCCGCCATCTACGATCATATCTACCCTTCCGGTAAGATCCTCCGCTACATGCTGTGCAGTCGTCGGACTTGGCCGTCCGGAAGTATTCGCACTTGGTGCCGCAATGTATCCGCCGCCCGCATCGATCACTTCTCTTGCAATCTCATCTACCGGCATTCTGACAGCAACCGTATCCAGTCCTCCGGTCGTTCCGTACGGTACAATATCACTTTTATTAAATATCATCGTAAGCGGTCCCGGCCAGTATTTTTCAGCAACTTTTACTGCTTTTTTCGGAATCTCGGAAACAATCTTTTCCAGCGCATTCATATTCGTAATATGGATGATCAAAGGGTTATCAGACGGTCTTCCTTTTGCAGCATATATCTTCTTCGCCGCATCTTCATTCAATGCATCTGCTCCCAGACCGTATACAGTCTCTGTGGGAAATGCAACCAGACCTCCTTCTTTTAAGATCCGTCCTGCTTCTCTTATAATATCTGTATTATTTTGATTTTTATCTATTTTTTTTATTATTGTTTTCATGATTTTCATTATACTACACTCTAGTTTTCCACACAAGCAATGATTCCTTCTACAATTGCATCTGCCAGCTTTTTCTGATACTCCGGATCGATTAGTTTTTCCGCTTCCTCCGGATTACTTAAGAATCCACATTCCACAATAATCGTCGGCACCTCCGTCCGTTTGAGAAGGTAATATGTATCATTAGCCTTTGCCTGTCTTGTATTCTCTTCATCTACTTCCAGCAACGCTTTCTGCATTACTTCAGCCATCCGTTTTCCCTCTTCTGAATGGGAATAATAGAAAACCTGTGCACCATGGATTTCTTCATCCTGATAGCTGTTCTGGTGAATACTGACCGCCGCCTGCGGCATTGTTTTATTAATCAGTTCTACCCTTGCTTTCATGTCATGAATCTTCCTATTTCCCGCTTTCGGGTTTCCGAGCATAATATCCTTTTCTCTTGTCATTACCACCTGCCATCCCTTTTTTTCCAGTCTTTTTTTAATCTTTTTGGAAATATTGAGATTCACCTCTTTTTCTTTTGCCTGATTTACACCAATTTTTCCCGGATCATCTCCACCGTGTCCACTGTCCAGAACAAGCACCCTGCTCTTTGCCGTAACATTCCCACTTGATACCATTTTCTGCAGATTTTTACTCAACATAACAAGTGCCGCCAGAAAAATAATGACTATCACCAGTTCTATTTTTTTCCGCAAATAAAAATACCTCCTGCAATCCATATATTCTACTATATGACTGCAAGAGGCATTTTATCTGCTATTTAGTTTTCATTAATTGACATATTTCTGGATTAGATTCCAGATATCTGAACTTTCCTGTCCCAGAGACCACTCAGCTGTACCTGCAAGCTTATATTTTTGCATGAGCTTGAGCTTTGGTTCGATGGATTTGGCATCTTCCAGCCATATCTCATATTTGGATCCGTCTGCTTCCCATGTCGCATAATTCTGTTCAACTGTCCTGTCCCAGGTTGTCTCTACACCTGCCTGTGTAACTAATGCCTGCGCATTGTCCATTCCATATGCTTCACTTTCTACATTTACCGTATACTTTTCTGCATCCGTTCCTTTTTCACTATTCAACTCTTCTTCCGTCTTTGGTGTTTCTTTCCATAGACGCGTAAAGAATGGTATTCCACTGATCACCTTCTTGGCAGGAACCTCTTTTAATGTCTCTGTAATACCTTCTTTGACATAGTTGTACGAAGATACCGGACCCGCCTCAGGCGAACCTGCATAATACTCGTCATAGCCCATGATTACTACATAATCTGCCACAATTCCCTGCTCCTTACGGTCATACTGCGTATTAAAACTCTTCGGAACATAATTATCCACGGATAAAACCAGACCATTCTGTCTGCATTTTACCGATAATTCACGGATAAATTCAATATAATGTTCTCCACACTTGTCGGAAATCTTTTCAAAATCCACATTAATACCATCTACTCCGACACGAAGTGCTTCTGCGATCAACTGGGTGATTAATGTTTCTCGTCTGGATGTGTAACTCAGCAATTCATAAGATTCCTGTTCTGAACTGATTCCTCCATCAAAATCTCTAACCGTCATCCACACTTCAATATTCTGCTGGTGTGCATAACTTACATAATCCGATGAAGCGATAGAACTGATATTGCCACTTGTATCTGCTATATGAATCCACGTAGGTGCCAGTGTTGTAAGACCTTTTGTCTGAACAATCTTCTGTGCCACCGCATTATTGGCATCCTGATTTGTTACATTGTGCCATGCCATATTAATCGTATAGTCTTTTGTAATACTCGTATAATTCTGCTCTTCAAACTTTCTGGTAATGTTCTTCTTTTCTTCATTCTTCAGAGCATTATTTTTCACATATCCGATCACACCATCTGCTGTGAGGACTTTTTTCCAGTTCTGTTCACTCTCAATAACTGTTACTTCGTCTTTTTTCTTAAGTTCTGCCAGTACCGGGCTCTTTACTCCACCCTGATAACGCACCTGTGTATTCTTTCTCACAGTTGCCACATCCGTTTTTCCCCATTTGGTTCTGATCATAACATGATCCGGATTGTTTGACACTTCATAATCAATATTTGTATACTGCTGAACAAAATCTAATGCAATATATGCTGTGTTTCCTTCTGTTTTTAAAATAACGTAATCTTCGCTTTTTTTCTCTCTGAATACAGAATAATCCTTGCTGCCAACATCTACCGATATCATATCTTTTGGAAGCATATAAAGCAGGACATTCTCATTTGAATCCCAATAAAATCTGCTGTTGATATAATCTCTGACTATGTCATAAGCAATATAAACTTTTCCATCCGCAATTTTACCATTTGCTTCTACAATCTTATTATCAACGGTGATACCAACTTGTCCTTCTTTTTCTATTCCATAATATTTCTTCATATCATATTGTTCTTTTGATGGACTGTAACGTCTCCACAAAATGATTCCTGCTATTGCTACAATTATAAATATGATCAACAGGACTAGCTGTATCATGCGCTGTCTTTTTCTTTTCCGCCGCATACGCGCACGGTCTGCCGGAGTTCTTGGCCGTCTTGACAGATTGCTTCCCGACGGTCTTCTTCCCTGATTATCTCCATATGATCTACGGTTTCCATATGTGCGGCTGTTTCTTCCTCTGTCTTCCATGCTGCACCTCCTACAGGTCACATTATAACAAAACGTAAGATACACGTCATTATATTTC